>NZ_JBEAHA010000013.1:0-372424 GCF_040061975.1 Klebsiella sp. GG_Kp146 | reverse complement strand
TCTGATAAATTGTTAAAGAGCAGTTGCGACGCGCTTTAGCGCTCTGTCGCGAGGTGGCGTATATTACGCTTTCCTCTTTCAGAGTCAACCCGTTTTTCAGGATTTTTCTCTTCAACCGAACCGGCTGTTTGTGTGAAGTGATTCACATCTGCCGTGTCGATGGAGGCGCATTATAGGGAGCCCGCCGGGAATGACAAGCGGAAAAATACAATTTTATTTCAACCGCTCATCTTTTATACGCAACGCTTATTTTTGCTGCTTTTTAATCGCCGCCGGCAGCTCGGCCAGGCTATTTAGCACCCAATCCGCGGCTTTTTCCGCTTCTTCAGTAACAGGCTTACCGGTACGCACCAGCACTTTAGTACCGACATCAGCGGCCGCTGCAGCCTGCATATCTTCCAGTTTGTCCCCTACCATATAGGAAGCGGCCATATCGATATGCAGATAATCGCGGGCGGAGATCAGCATCCCCGGATGCGGTTTACGGCAATCACAGGTCTGACGGTACTCCTCAACCGCACCCTGCGGGTGATGCGGGCAATAATAGATACCGTCCAGATCGACGCCACGGTCTGCCAGAGACCAGTCCATCCATTCGGTCAGCGTTTCAAACTGGGCTTCGGTAAATTTACCGCGAGCAATACCGGACTGGTTAGTGACCAGCACCAGCGCGTAGCCCATCTCTTTGAGTTCGCGCATTGCGTCAATGACGCCATCGATAAATTCAAAATTGTCGATTTCGTGGACGTAGCCATGATCGACATTAATGGTGCCGTCACGGTCGAGAAAAATTGCGGGTACTGACTTTGCCACCGGTTTGCTCCTGAAAAAGGCTAGTGCCGTTAGTATCGCATGTTTCCGCATGCAAGAAAGTGCTCATTATAAAGAGTCAGATTGATTTAGACGTCTGGATGCCTTAACATCCATTTCATTGCCAGGCATCGCCTGGATACGGCAGAAGAAAATGCCACGGCAAACGGCTAAACGATAATAAATAACTGATGATTAAACTTTCCAATATCACCAAAGTGTTCCAGCAGGGGAATCGCAGCATTCAGGCGCTGAACAATGTCAGCCTGCATGTCCCTGCCGGACAAATTTACGGCGTCATCGGTGCCTCAGGCGCCGGTAAAAGTACGCTGATTCGCTGCGTTAACCTGCTGGAGCGCCCGACCGAGGGCAGCGTACAGGTTGACGGTCAGGAACTGACTGCGCTGTCGGAAAAAGAGCTAACCCGCGCTCGCCGTCAGATTGGCATGATTTTCCAGCATTTTAACCTGCTGGCATCCCGCACCGTTTTCGGCAACGTGGCGTTACCCCTGGAGCTGGATAACACGCCACAGGCAGAAATCAAACGCCGTGTGACGGAGCTGCTGGATCTTGTCGGCCTGGGCGATAAGCACGACAGCTATCCGGCTAATCTCTCTGGCGGCCAGAAACAGCGTGTCGCCATTGCCCGCGCGCTGGCCAGTAACCCCAAGGTGCTGCTGTGCGATGAAGCCACCAGCGCCCTGGATCCGGCCACCACCCGTTCCATTCTCGAATTGCTGAAAGACATTAACCGTCGCCTGGGGCTGACCATCCTGCTGATCACCCACGAAATGGATGTGGTGAAACGCATCTGCGACTGCGTGGCGGTGATTAGCAACGGCCAGTTGATTGAACAGGACACGGTGAGCGAAGTCTTCTCCCATCCGAAGACGCCGCTGGCCCAGCAGTTTATTCAGTCGACGTTGCACCTGGATATTCCGGATGACTACCAGGCGCGCCTGAAACCTACCGCCACAGCGGATAGCGTACCGATGCTGCGCATGGAATTTACCGGCCACTCCGTCGATGCGCCGCTGCTTTCTGAAACCGCGCGTCGCTTCAACGTGAATAACAACATTATTAGCGCGCAGATGGATTATGCCGGCGGGGTGAAGTTCGGCATCATGCTGACCGAAATGCACGGTACACAGGAAGACACTCAGGCGGCTATCGCCTGGCTGCAGGAACATCATGTAAAAGTAGAGGTATTGGGTTATGTCTGAGGCAATGATGTGGCTGCTGTTGCGCGGCGTATGGGAAACGCTGGCAATGACCTTTGTCTCCGGCTTCTTCGGTTTTGTCCTTGGTCTGCCGGTGGGCGTGCTGCTGTACGTGACCCGTCCGGGGCAAATCGTCGCCAATGCTAAACTGTACCGGACGCTGTCGGCGCTGGTGAACATTTTCCGCTCCATCCCGTTCATTATCCTGCTGGTCTGGATGATCCCATTTACCCGCGTGATCGTCGGCACCTCAATCGGCCTGCAGGCGGCGATCGTGCCGTTGACGGTGGGCGCCGCGCCGTTTATCGCTCGCATGGTGGAGAACGCCCTGCTGGAGATCCCGACCGGCCTTATCGAAGCCTCCCGGGCGATGGGCGCCACGCCGCTGCAGATCGTGCGTAAGGTTCTACTGCCTGAAGCGCTGCCGGGTCTGGTCAACGCCGCCACCATCACCCTGATCACCCTGGTGGGCTATTCCGCCATGGGCGGCGCGGTGGGCGCCGGCGGTCTGGGGCAGATTGGTTATCAGTATGGCTATATCGGTTACAACGCCACCGTAATGAATACCGTACTGGTATTGCTGGTTATTCTGGTTTATTTAATTCAATTCTCTGGCGATCGCATCGTCCGGGCTGTGACTCATAAATAACGTTATTGGCAGACAACACTCATTCTTACAGGAAGGAAATAACATGGCCTTTAATTTCAAAACCTTTGCGGCAGTTGGTGCGTTAATCGGTTCTCTGGCGCTGGTGGGTTGCGGTCAGGATGAAAAAGATCCGAATCATATTAAAGTCGGCGTTATCGTCGGGGCGGAGCAGCAGGTCGCTGAAGTCGCGCAGAAAGTGGCAAAAGAGAAGTATGGCCTTGACGTTGAGCTGGTGACCTTCAACGATTACGTTCTGCCGAACGAAGCGCTGAGCAAAGGCGATATCGACGTCAACGCCTTCCAGCATAAACCGTATCTCGACCAGCAGATTAAAGACCGCGGCTACAAGCTGGTGGCTGTCGGCAACACCTTCGTCTACCCGATCGCGGGTTACTCGAAGAAAATCAAATCGCTGGACGAACTGCAGCCGGGCTCGCAGATCGCCGTCCCTAACGATCCGACCAACCTCGGTCGTTCTCTGCTGCTGCTGCAGCAGGTGGGCCTGATCAAACTGAAGGACGGCGTAGGCCTGCTGCCGACCTCGCTGGATATCGTCGAGAACCCGAAAAACCTGAAGATTGTTGAACTGGAAGCGCCGCAGCTGCCGCGTTCTCTTGACGACGCGCAGATTGCGCTGGCCGTTATCAACACCACTTACGCCAGCCAGATTGGCCTGACCCCGGCGAAAGACGGCATCTTTGTTGAAGGAAAAGAGTCGCCGTACGTGAACCTGATCGTGGCGCGTGAAGACAATAAAGATGCTGAGAATGTGAAAAAATTCGTTCAGGCTTACCAGAGCGATGAAGTTTACGAAGCAGCAAACAAGATCTTTAACGGCGGCGCAGTGAAAGGCTGGTAATCTTTTCTCACCGTAATATCATTCAGGACGGGCTTCACGCCCGTCTTGTCATTTATGCAAGCACCTGATTCAATAACGCCCTGTTTTTTATTCATTGAGGAAATACTATGCGTGCTTTACCGGTCTGTTTGTTAGCACTCATGTTAAGCGGTTGTTCCATGCTAAGCAGATCTCCCGTTGAACCTGTTCAAAGCACTGCAACTCCCCCGGTTAAATCTGAGCCGAGCAAACCACGCGCAACCCGTCCGGCGCCGGTACGTATTTATACCGATGCGTCAGAGCTGGTAGGTAAACCATTCCGCGATCTGGGGGAAGTGTCTGGCGAGTCCTGCCAGGCCTCGAATCAGGATTCTCCGCCGAATATCCCTACCGCCCGCAAGCGCCTGCAGATTAATGCCGCACGTATGAAAGCCAATGCTGTCCTGCTGCACCGCTGCGAAGTGACCAGCGGCACCCCAGGCTGCTACCGTCAGGCGGTTTGTCTGGGCTCGGCGCTTAACGTCTCGGCGCAATGAGTGCATTTCAGTTCGCGCAGATAGGCGTGATCCGCTCGCCGTATAAAGAGAAGTTTGCCGTACCTCGCCAGCCGGGTCTGGTCAAGCACGGCGGCGGAGAACTCCATCTGATCGCGCCCTACAACCAGGCCGACGCCGTGCGTGGTCTGGAAAGCTTCAGCCATCTGTGGATCCTGTTTGTGTTTCATCAGACCATGGAAGGCGGCTGGCGTCCGACGGTGCGCCCTCCCCGTCTCGGGGGCAACGCGCGTATGGGCGTCTTCGCCACCCGCTCCACCTTTCGCCCCAATCCCATTGGCATGTCTCTGGTTGAGCTGAAGGGCGTTCGCTGTCAGAAAGAGCAGGTGATACTGGAACTCGGCAGCCTCGATCTCGTCGACGGTACGCCGGTGGTCGACATCAAACCCTATCTGCCGTTTGCCGAAGCGCTGCCCGACGCGCACGCCAGCTACGCGCAACAGGCGCCGCAGGCGGATCAGGTCGTCAGTTTTACCGCCGACGTCGAAACGCAGCTTTTGCATCTGGAGAAGCGTTATCCGCACCTGAAGGCGTTTATCCGAGAGGTGCTGGCGCAGGATCCGCGTCCGGCCTACCGTAAGGAGGAAGAGGCAGGCAAAAATTACGCCGTCTGGCTGCTGGATTTCAACGTCCGCTGGCGGGTGACTGCCTCCGGTTTTGAAGTCTTTGCCCTCGAAGCGCGCTAATTTTATTTTCCTCTCTTTTGGCATCTTTGCCACACTGGTAAACTAAACCACTTTTTTTGTTTCAGGCTGGGCAACCAGCCTGTTCCGCTCGTTTAACTGGAACCGTTACAACATGCGTACTAGCCAATATCTGCTCTCCACTCTGAAGGAGACACCTGCCGACGCCGAGGTAATCAGCCACCAGCTGATGCTGCGCGCCGGGATGATCCGCAAGCTGGCCTCCGGGTTATACACCTGGCTGCCGACCGGCGTGCGCGTCCTGAAAAAAGTCGAAAACATCGTGCGTGAAGAGATGAACAACGCCGGTGCGATCGAGGTGTTAATGCCGGTCGTTCAGCCATCTGAACTGTGGCAGGAGAGCGGTCGCTGGGAGCAGTACGGCCCGGAACTGCTGCGCATTGCCGATCGTGGCGATCGTCCGTTCGTCCTCGGTCCAACCCACGAAGAGGTCATCACCGATCTGATCCGCAACGAGCTGAACTCCTATAAGCAGCTGCCGCTGAACTTCTATCAGATCCAGACCAAATTCCGCGACGAAGTGCGCCCGCGTTTCGGCGTGATGCGCTCCCGCGAATTCCTGATGAAAGATGCGTACTCTTTCCATACTTCGCAGGAATCGCTGCAGGAAACCTACGATGCGATGTACGCCGCTTACAGCAAAATCTTCAGCCGTATGGGGCTGGATTTCCGCGCGGTACAGGCTGATACCGGCTCCATCGGCGGCAGCGCCTCTCATGAATTCCAGGTGCTGGCGCAGAGCGGCGAAGACGATGTGATCTTCTCCGACAGCTCCGACTACGCGGCAAACATTGAGTTTGCGGAAGCCGTTGCGCCGAAAACGCCGCGCGCAGACGCCACCCAGGAGTTGACCCTGGTCGACACGCCGAACGCCAAAACCATCGCCGAGCTGGTTGAGCAGTTCAACCTGCCGATCGAAAAAACCGTGAAAACCCTGCTGGTGAAAGCGGTTGAAGATAGCGCTTCCCCGCTGGTTGCCCTGCTGGTGCGCGGCGATCACGAGCTGAACGAAGTGAAAGCGGAAAAACTGCCGCAGGTCGCCAGCCCGCTGACCTTCGCCACCGAAGAAGAGATCCGCGCCCTGGTGAAAGCCGGTCCGGGCTCCCTGGGTCCGGTGAACCTGCCGGTGCCGGTGATTATTGACCGTACTGTGGCGGTGATGAGCGATTTCGCCGCCGGCGCCAACATCGACGGCAAACACTACTTCGGCATCAACTGGGACCGCGATGTCGCCACGCCGGAAGTCGCTGACATCCGTAACGTCGTTGCCGGCGATCCGAGCCCGGACGGCAAAGGTACCCTGCTTATCAAGCGCGGTATCGAAGTGGGTCATATCTTCCAGCTGGGGACGAAGTACTCCGAGGCGATGAAAGCCGCGGTTCAGGGCGAAGATGGCCGCAACCAGATCCTGACCATGGGTTGCTATGGTATCGGGGTCACTCGCGTGGTGGCGGCGGCGATTGAGCAGAACTTTGACGATCGCGGTATTGTCTGGCCGGATGCGATTGCGCCGTTCCAGGTGGCGATCCTGCCGATGAACATGCATAAATCTTACCGTGTGCAGGAGCTGGCGGAGAAACTGTACGCCGAGCTGAGCGCCCAGGGTATTGAAGTGCTGATGGACGATCGTAAAGAGCGTCCGGGCGTGATGTTCGCCGATATGGAGCTGATCGGTATCCCGCACACCATCGTGCTGGGCGATCGTAACCTCGACAACGACGATATCGAATACAAGTATCGTCGCAACGGTGAGAAGCAGCTGATCAAGACCGGGGATATTGTGGAATATCTGGTTAAAGCGATAAAAGGCTAATTACACAGCTCAGGGCCCTGAACGGATGTCAGGGCCTTTTTTTTACAAGGACTGTACCCATGACTGCACCTCTCCTCAGCAGCGGGCTGCTTACCTCCGCCCTGCTCCTGCTTACCGCCTGCACTGTAGACGTCGGCCGCAGCGTCCCTTCCGCATCCGCTACCGATGGCCGCTCACCGCCATGGGCTGTCACCCTCCAGCGTCAAAGCTCGATTGCCGGCAGCGGACTGCGCGAAATCGCCGAAAGCGACCTTCGTTCCGGCGACCTGCTCTTCTCCTCCAGCCTTGGCGTCACTTCGCTTGGGATCCGCGCCTTCAGCGCCTCTTCCGTGAGCCACGTCGCGCTGTATCTCGGCGAGGGTCAAATTGCGGAGGCTACCGGCGCCGGCGTGCAGGTGATATCGCTACAGCAAGCGATGGCGCACAGCGATAAACTCTTTGCCCTCAGGGTGCCCGATCTGACGCCGGACCAGGCGATGGCGATGAGAGGTTTTGCCTGGCAGGTCAAAGACAGCGGGTATAACTATCGCGGCATTATTCAGTTTATCCCTTATATGGTCACCAAACCGCTCTGCTCGCTCAACCCTTTCTCGCGTAACTTTCGCCAGCAGTGCGTAAGCGGCCTGGCCAAAGCGCAACTGGGCGATGGGGCCAGCCCCGACAAGAAAGCGTGGTTTTGCTCGGAGTTTGTCAGCGAGGCCTTTGTCAGAGCCGGGCATCCGCTGACCCTGGCGCAGGCGGCGTGGATCAGCCCTTCCGATCTGCTGCACATGCGGGAAGGAGATGTCGCCACCTTTAAACCCGAGACGCAGCTGCAGTATGTCGGGCATCTGAAACTGGGAGTTTATCTTCAGGCCGGTAAACTGGTGGGGTTGAGCAAACCGAAGGCCGGTGCGGAGTAAAAGAACGATTTGCCCTTTACCCCCGTCATGAGGCTCATGCTTCGTGCGCTATGGTTGGTGGAAAAGGGGGGACGGTAAAACCACAATGACCCAATTCCGCTGGCCGGCTACCGCTGAGGCGTATCCCCTGCCCGTTTCCCGGGCAGGAGCCGGACAATCAATGTCCACAGTCCTTCCCAGGAATAAATTTGCCAGCCTGATCCGTCATCAGCGTTTTCATCATTTCGCCGGTATCCGGGTTCGCCTCGAGGGTAAAGTGCCCCTCCACCACCAGCAGCACCGGACGTGAATCATTGCCGCGGGCAGCGGCATAATCCCGCTCAAGCTGGGCATTATTCGCCACCGCGATGCGTTTACCGGTCGCGCAATCAGTAAAGGTTGCCGCATCGGCCATATAGAAGTACATACCACGCATCGCCATCGGGGTGGTCGGCAGGCTGGCCTTCACCGGCTCCAGGGTATAGTTGAGGGGAGACTGAATGGGGCTCCCGTTGCGGTCGAGCATCTCCAGCTTGTCGCCCTTCGCGCGAAAGTACGATTTTTCGCCCTTGCTGTTGGTCAGTACCAGCTTATCCGCCGTACGCGCCCAGGTGCCGTAAGAGGCAAAGGAGGATGGTTCACGACGCGCGCCCTGGTAGTGCTCATTCATCACCCAGGTGCCGTCTTTTTCCAGGAACAGCGAGGTGTCGATGCCTTCGCAATCCGCGCAAGGCAGCACCCCGCGCCAGCTTTGCTGCATCGGCTTGAGCTCTTCCATCGCCGCCGGCTGGACCGTGTCAGTTTCGGCGCGATGGTTACAACCAAACAGCGCGAACAGCGAACAGGCCGCTATCACGGAGAATATGATTTTCTTCACTCTACTTTCCTTATGATCCATTCCACCCGTTCGCCGACGCCTTCACTGGCGAACTTTCCCACGCAGCGCCTTGACTGAGGACTTTTGCGCCTTGGAAGCAAGGCGTCGCTCTTTGGATGCCCGAGTCGGTCGCGTCTCCCGGCGACTTTTTTGCACTGCGGTCAATTCTTTGATAAGGGCCACCAGCCGGGCGATCGCCGCTTCGCGGTTCATCTCCTGACTGCGATATTCCTGAGCCTTAATGATAACCACACCGTCAGCAGAAATTAAGTGGTGGCTGGCGGCGAGCAGGCGCTCTTTGTAAAACGCCGGCAGGCTCGAGGCTTTAATATCGAAGCGCAGATGGATCGCGGTCGACGCTTTGTTCACGTGTTGACCCCCGGCCCCCTGGGCGCGAATACCTTCCAGCGTGATCTCGTTATCGGCAATGGCCACGCTGCGGCTGATAGTAATCATGCCGGCCCTTGCCAGGCGGTAAGCTGAATTTCCAGATTATTCTGAGCGTCGGACAACCAGATGCTCCCCTCCTGCAAAGTGGCCTGCAGCGTCATCGTGCGGTCGGCAAAAGCGCTAAGCTGCGCCAGCTGGGCATCATCAAGATACCAGATAGTCAGCTTCGGGTATGCCGCAAGCTTGTTCTGATTCTGCTGCCACCAGATTTCAGCCGCCCGGCTGTTATAGGCAAACAACGCCACCGCCTGCGCCCGCGAGCAGGCTTTCTTGAGACGTTTCTCGTCCGGCAGCCCCAGCTCGATCCACAGATCAACCCCGAGATGATCGTTAAGCAGCCACAGCTCCGGCTCGTCGTCTGACGAGAGGCCGCGCGTAAACTGCAGCCGCTCATCGGCATATTTGATCCACGCCAGCAGGCGCAGCATCATGCGCTCCTGGGTTTCCGACGGGTGCTGCGCCAGCGTCAGGTTAGCATCCAGAAACTGGTTGCGATCCAGATCGGCTACATTCACCGCGGCTTTATATATCGTCGCTTTCAGCGCCATGAACAAACTCCTGAAAAAAATGGCGTACATTGTAGCGAAACTGACGACAAAAGGCTGTCAGCAATCGCAGCAACCTGTTTCATCCTGCTGAAATTGCTTAAATGACTATGATATAGTTCCCTTGCTAAACAGAGTTTATCTTCGTAGGCTTAAACTTGCATCCCACGGTTGAGTCAGAACGCTGACAGGAGGGCATGTGGACCACTATTGTGAGTTAATACGCAAGCGGTATGCGGAAATAGCCAGCGGAGACTTAGGGTATATCCCGGATGCGCTGGGTTGCGTGTTGAAAGTATTGAATGAGATTGCGGCGGATGAGGCCCTTTCGGAGTCAGTCAGGGAAAAGGCCGCTTATGCGGCAGCAAACTTACTGGTGAGCGATTATGTCAATGAATGATACTTATCAACCCATTAACTGCGATGATTACGACAACCTGGAGCTGGCCTGCCAGCATCACCTGGTGCTGACGCTGGCGCTGAAGGATGGCGAACAGCTGCAGGCGAAGGCCAGCGATCTAATCTCGCGTAAAAATATCGAGTATCTTGTGGTCGAACTCGCCGGCAACGTCCGCGAGCTGCGCCTGGATAAAATCGCCAGCTTCAGTCACCCGGAAATCGGCACCGTGGTGGTGAGCGAATCCTGAATCAAAACGGGCTTAACCGCCCGTTTTCCTCCACGCCAGACTGACCCCTTCCCCGTCTTTGACTTCACCTTCGTTGGTCACAAACAGATCGTCCGCTGCGGCAATCGGCGTTTCGCCGTAAAACAGCAGCGGCGTGGTGTCTCGTCGCCACGGAGCAACGCCCAGCTCCTGCCAGATCTTCTTCAGCTTACGGCCGCCATGACGCCCGACGATATGCAGATGGCCGTTGGCGCGAAAGCGGACGGTGACTGGCTCATCCGCCGGGGGCGGGCGCAGCCTGCCGCCCTGCTGCAGCACCAGCTCACCAAGACCGTCCGCCAGCCGCAGCGGTTGGCGCCAGTCTGTCCAGCGCTGGACGCTGTCCGTCTGCCCGGGTACATATCTCACCCAGTACAAGCGCTGCTGAAAACGGCGGACGGTAAATTCCCCCAACCGCAGGCAGGGGCTGGCATCTTCCCGCGCCAGCGCCACCTCGTGCCAGAGGCGCTCAGGCACCTCGCGGGCCGGCATCGGCGCCTGCTGCCCGGCGAGCCAGCGACGCAGCAACGCCGCGCGGCGGGGAGAACTCATCGACGTCAGCGGCGCGATAGCCAGCGACCCGTCTTCGGCCACCAGCGACGCCAGCTCCGCCGCCAGCATCTCGTCCAGCAGCTGCTCCTGCTCGGCGCACAGGCTGGCGCTGCGGGCGACGGCCTCGCTAAAGTGCGGCCAGCGCTCACGCAGCACCGGGATCACCCGCAGGCGCAGGAAGTTGCGGTCATAGGTATCGTCCTGATTACTCTCATCTTCAATCCACGACAGCTGGTGGGCGAGCGCCCACTGGCGCAGCGATTCCCGGGTTTCATTGAGGAGAGGACGCAGCAGTCGACTGCCGGCAAAGGGAGACGATGGCGCCATCGCCGACAGGCCGGTCGGACCGCTGCCGCGTTTTAACGCCAGCAGCAGCGTTTCACACTGATCGTCCTGGTGCTGAGCGGTCACTAACACTTCGCCGGCGTGGAGCGTCTCCTGAAAGGCCTGATAGCGCGCCGCGCGGGCATGGGCCTCGACGCCCAGGCCGCCCCGGGCTAACGTCACGCGATGCACCGCCAACGGCACCTGCCACTGCTGGCAAATTTGCCGACAATGCGCCACCCAGTCGTCTGCGTGGGCGCTAAGGCCGTGGTGAACATGCACCGCCCGCAGCGTCAGAGAGGGATCCTGTTCCCGCAGCAACACCAGCTGATGCAGAAGAACCGTCGAGTCCAGACCGCCGCTGAAGGCCACCAGCAGCTGGCGATGGGGATGAAGCGTATGCGCAATGTTAGCCGTCATAACCACAAACATACCGAGAAGTGATGGCCCGGCACGTTACCGGGCCAGGGTCGCGCTGGCAAGGTTTACTGCTGATATATTTCCAGCGGCAGGTCGTCCGGATCGCTAAAGAAGGTAAAGCGTTTACCGGTAAAGGGATCGACGCGAATCGCTTCGCACTCCACGCCATGCGCCGTCAGGTGCGCCACCGCAGCGTCGATATCATCCACGCTAAAGGCCAGATGACGCAGCCCGCAGGCTTCCGGACGACTGGGTCGGGCCGGCGGAAACGGGAACGAGAACAGCTCAATCACATACTCGCCGTTGAGCGCCAGATCGCCCTTCCAGGAGTCACGTTCGGCGCGATAAAACTCGCTTTGCAGCGTAAACCCCAGAATATCGCAATAGAACGCTTTACTGCGGGCGTAGTCAGTCGCAATGATGGCAATATGGTGAACCCGTTTCAAACCCAGCATGGTCAAACTCCTTCTGTTAAGCCAGCCACGTTACTCGTGCGCGCCGTTAACGCGCAAGCCTTTCGTCATTTTTTAAGACTCGTACCCGATACACGCCGTCCTCATCGCGCTTCGCGCCGTGAATATCGGTCTCAAACCCCGGGTAATGACGTCCTATTGAGCAGAGCATCAGCAGGAAGTCGAGCACCGCCCGGCTCTCCTCGGTGATCATCTCTCCCGGCATCAGCAGCGGTACGCCCGGCGGATAAGGGAGGATCATGTTGGCCGAAATCCGGCCCACCAGGTTCTCCAGTTCAATGGTTTCCACCTCACCCTTGATCTGGCGCTGCCAGGCATGATGCGGCGTCATTTTCATTTCCGGCAGGACGTCAAAGGCGCTGAGCATCAGCTGCGGCAGCTGGTGCTGGCGGATCAAGCGGTGGATCCCCTGCGCCAGATCCTGGATCCGCATGTTGCGGTAGAAGTCGGGATCTTCCGCGTACAGATCCGGCAGCATATTCTTCACCCGCAGATTGAGATCGTAGGCGCGCTTAAATTCGGTCAGGCCGCGCAGCAGACCCATCGCCCGGGTTTTATCAATACCGATGCTAAAGAGGAACAGCAGGTTATAGGGGCCCGTTTTCTCCACCACCACGCCCCGCTCGTCGAGGAACTTCGCCACCAGCGCCGCCGGGATCCCCTCTTCATCCATATTCCCCTGCTCGTCCATACCCGGCGTCAGAATGGTGACTTTCACCGGATCGAGGTACATATGATCCGCATCGGCATCTTTGAAACCGTGCCAGTCCTCGCCCGGCGCCACCGGCCAGCACTCGGCTTTATCCACCGCTTCCGGCTGCCAGATATCAAAGAACCAGCCGTCCGACTCCTCGCGCAGTCGCTGTACCTCTTTGCGGAAATCCAGCGCCCGCTCAATGGAGCGCTGGATCAGGCGCTTACCGGAGTTACCGCGCAGCATCGCCGCCGCGGTCTCAATCGACGCGACGATGGGATAGCTCGGCGACGTAGAGGTATGCATCATAAAGGCTTCATTAAAGGTCTCTTCATCATAGTTGCCCTTAATGTGGATCAGCGAGGCCTGCGACAGCGCGGCCAGCATCTTATGCGTCGACTGCGTCTCGAAGATGACTTTTCCGGGGATCCGCTCACCGCTCATGCCGCTTTTCCCCTGATATATCGGATGGAAATGGGTATACGGCACCCAGGCGGAATCGAAATGGATCGACGGGACGTCGAGCGTCTCTTTAAGCCAGGTGGTGTTGTAGAGTAGCCCATCGTAGGTGGAGTTGGTGATCACCGCATGCACGGGCCACTGCGCCCCGCCCGTGTCGCGCACTTTCTGCTGAATACTGTCGCGGGTAAACTCGCGCCTGGGGATACCGCCGAGGATCCCTAACGCATTGCGGGTCGGCTTCAGCCACAGAGGAACCACATCGCTCATCATCAGCAGGTGGGCCAGCGATTTGTGACAGTTACGGTCAATCAGCAGCGTGCTGCCGGCGGGCGCCGAGTACATACCGACAATTTTATTGGACGTCGAGGTACCGTTGGTCACCATATAGCTTTGCTCGGCGCCAAAGGCGCGAGCGATATACTCCTCCGCCTCCAGATGCGGGCCAGTATGATCCAGCAGGGAGCCCAGCTCGGTGACCGAAATCGAGACATCCGCCTTCAGCGTATTCCCGCCAAAGAAATCATAGAACAGGCAGCCCACCGGGCTTTTCTGATAGGCGCTACCGCCCATATGACCCGGCGTACAGAAGGTATATTTCCCCTCCTGCACATAGTTAAACAGCGCGCGGGTAAATGGCGGGGTGATATTGTCCAGGTACTCGCGGGTATACTGCCCGATACGGGTGGCGATCTCTTCGGAGAGTCCCAGCGCATATTCGAAGAACCACAGCGTCATGCGCAGATCCTGACTGCTGACGTCCATCGTCGAGTGGGCGTTAATAAAGGCGTACAGAGGCAGATATTCATTGAGCTGGTTAATATCGCTGCACAGATCGACGCTGTACTCATCCCAGTCGAAGATCACGCCGCAGATGCGCGGGTTGTGCTCGATAAACTGCAGCAGGTCGGCGCTATTTTGCGGCCAGATGGTCTGAAAGCCCTGGCGCTGCAGCGCCGCTTCCAGTTCTTTGATCGGCTCGTCTTTGTGGTAGACGCCGTGAGGCCCCATGATGGCGATGATATTCACGCTTTCCTCCTGGTATTCACCTAAGTCCAGCATCATAGCAATCCCCTGGGCGCATCGCACATAAAAAAAGGGCCGGAAAATCCGGCCCTTAGTGTTTTGCGCTAGCGGAAAACTTAGGCGTAACCGTAGCTCATCAGACGTTGATAGCGGCGGTTCAGCAGCTCTTCTTCGCTGAGAAGATCGAGATCGGCCAGGTCCGCCAGCAGCTGCGCTTTCAGGCTTGCCGCCATCGCTTCCGGGTTGCGGTGGGCGCCGCCCAGCGGTTCCGGAACGATAGAATCGATCAGCTTCAGCTCTTTCAGACGCGGGGCGATAATGCCCATCGCTTCCGCAGCCAGCGGCGCTTTATCCGCGCTCTTCCACAGAATGGAGGCGCAGCCTTCCGGCGAAATCACCGAATAGGTGCTGTACTGCAGCATATTGACCTTGTCGCCCACGCCAATCGCCAGCGCGCCGCCGGAGCCGCCTTCGCCGATCACGGTGCAGATAACCGGCACGCTCAGACGCGACATCTCACGCAGGTTGCGGGCAATCGCTTCCGACTGGCCGCGCTCTTCCGCGCCGACGCCCGGGTAGGCGCCCGGGGTGTCGATAAAGGTGATGATCGGCATTTTAAACCGCTCAGCCATCTCCATCAGGCGCAGCGCTTTGCGGTAGCCTTCCGGGGCCGGCATACCAAAGTTGCGACGAATTTTTTCTTTGGTTTCGCGACCTTTCTGGTGGCCGATGATCATCACCGGACGACCGTCAAGACGCGCGATACCGCCGACAATCGCTTTATCGTCAGCGAAGGCGCGGTCACCGGCCAGTTCGTCAAATTCGTCGAACGCCAGGCGGACATAATCCAGGGTGTAAGGACGGCGCGGGTGGCGCGCCAGTTGCGCAACCTGCCATGCACCGAGATCGGCGAAGATTTTGCGCGTCAGCTCTACGCTTTTCTCGCGCAGACGATGCACCTCTTCGTCGATGTTAATATCCAGTTTCTCATCCTGACGGCTTACCGCAGTCAGGGAATCGATTTTCGCTTCCAGCTCTGCAATCGGCTGTTCAAAATCTAGGAAATTCAGACTCATAGTATTCCTGTATTAGTCAAACTCCAGTTCCACCTGCTCCGAGCCGATAAGGCCACGCAGATCGTTGAGTAAACGATCGCTCGGAGAGACGCGCCATGTTGCGCCGAAACGCAACCGCGCGCGTGCATCCGCCCTCTGATAGTAGAGGTGCACTGGAATGGTTCCCGAACGGTGGGGTTCCAGAGACTGACGGAGTCGGTTTAAAAGCTGGTCATCAATTTGCCTGTCCGTCAGCGAGATAGCAAGCCCGCGAGCATATTTTTCCCGGGCTTCGTCAATGTCCATGACTTCACGGGCGGTCATTTTAAGCCCCCCGCTAAAGTCATCAAAGCTGACCTGTCCGCTGACGATAAGTATGCGGTCTTTTTCCAGCAACTGCTGATATTTATCCAGCGCGTCGGTGAATAACATCACCTCCAGCCGCCCGGAACGGTCATCCAGGGTACAGATGCCGATACGATTGCCGCGCTTGGTGACCATTACCCGCGCCGCAATCACCAGCCCCGCCGCCGTGGTCACTTTTCCACGATCGGTCGGATGCATGTCTTTGAGCCTCACGCCGCCGACGTAGCGCTCAATCTCTTTCAGATACTGGTTAATCGGGTGCCCGGTCAGGTACAGCCCCAGGGTCTCCCTTTCACCATCCAGCACCACCTGCTCAGGCCACGGCTGGCAGCTGGCGTAGGACTGTTCAATCTGCTCAGGCTCTTCCGCCAGCACGCCGAACATATCGGCCTGGCCGATGGCCTCGGCTTTGGCGTGCTGATCGGCGGCTTTCAGCGCATCGCCCAGTGAATTCATCAGCGCCGCGCGATGCGGACCGAGACGATCGAACGCCCCGGACATAATCAGTTTTTCCAGCACCCGACGGTTGAGCTTTTTAATATCGGTCCGCGCGCAGAGGTCGAACAGCTCGCGGAAATAACCGCCGTTGTTGCGCGCCTCAATGATCGCTTCGATCGGCCCTTCGCCGACGCCCTTGATGGCGCCGATACCGTAGACGATCTCGCCGTCGTCGTTGACGTGGAAATGGTACAGGCCGGAGTTAATATCCGGGGGCAAAATTTTCAGCCCCATACGCCAGCACTCGTCCACCAGGCCAACGACCTTCTCGGTGTTGTCCATATCGGCGGTCATTACCGCCGCCATAAACTCAGCCGGATAGTGCGCCTTAAGCCACAGCGTCTGGTAAGAAACCAGCGCGTATGCGGCGGAGTGCGATTTGTTAAACCCGTAACCGGCGAATTTCTCCACCAGGTCGAAGATTTTCATCGCCAGCTCGCCATCAACGCCGTTTTTCTTCGCCCCATCCTCAAAGATAGAACGCTGCTTGGCCATCTCCTCCGGCTTTTTCTTACCCATCGCACGACGCAGCATATCCGCGCCGCCGAGGGTATATCCGGACAGCACCTGGGCAATCTGCATGACCTGTTCCTGGTACAGGATGATGCCGTAGGTCGGCTCCAGCACCGGTTTCAGGCTTTCATGCTGCCACTGTACGTCCGGATACGAGATCTCTTCGCGGCCGTGCTTACGGTCGATAAAGTTATCTACCATCCCCGACTGCAGCGGGCCCGGGCGGAACAGGGCCACCAGCGCGATCATATCTTCGAAGCAGTCCGGCTGCAGGCGTTTAATCAGATCTTTCATGCCGCGCGATTCAAGCTGGAAGACCGCGGTGGTTTCCGAGCGCTGCAGCATGTCGAAGCTTTTCTTGTCATCCAGCGGGATGGCGGCGATATCCAGCGGCCCTTCGCCGTTCTTCTCACGGCGCTTGTTAATCATCTCCAGCGCCCAGTTAATGATAGTGAGCGTACGCAGACCGAGGAAGTCGAATTTCACCAGCCCGGCGTATTCCACGTCGTTCTTGTCAAACTGGGTAACCGGATGCAGCCCCTGCTCATCGCAATACAGCGGGGCGAAGTCGGTGATTTTGGTCGGCGCGATAACCACGCCGCCCGCATGCTTACCGGCGTTTCGCGTCACCCCTTCCAGCTTACGCGCCATGTCGATCAGCGCTTTCACTTCTTCGTCCGCCTCGTAGATCTCCGGCAGCTGCGGCTCGGCCTCAAAGGCTTTCGCCAGCGTCATGCCCGGATCGGGCGGCACCAGCTTGGAGATGCGGTCGACAAAGCCGTACGGGTGACCCAGCACGCGGCCCACGTCGCGGATGACCGCCTTCGCCGCCATGGTACCGAAGGTGATGATCTGCGATACCGCGTCGCGGCCATACATATCCGCCACGTGCTCGATAACCTGGTCGCGTTTCTCCATGCAGAAGTCGACGTCGAAGTCGGGCATCGAAACACGTTCCGGGTTGAGGAAACGTTCGAACAGCAGGTCGAATTCCAGCGGGTCAAGATCGGTGATCTTCAGCGCGTAGGCCACCAGCGAGCCGGCGCCGGAACCGCGGCCCGGGCCGACCGGCACGCCGTTATCCTTCGACCACTGGATAAACTCCATCACGATCAGGAAGTAGCCGGGGAAGCCCATCTGGTTGATCACCTGCAGCTCGATATCCAGACGCTCGTCGTATTCCGGCCGGCGCTTCGCGCGCACTTCCGGATCCGGGAAGAGGAATTCCAGCCGCTCTTCCAGACCCTCTTTCGATTTCATCACCAGGAAATCTTCCGTGGTCATATCGCCGGTCGGGAACTGCGGCAGGAAATATTCGCCAAGCCGCACGGTGACGTTGCAGCGTTTGGCGATCTCGACGCTGTTTGCCAGCGCTTCCGGAATATCGGCGAACAGCTCGCACATCTCCTCCTCGCTGCGCATATATTGCTGTGGCGAGTAGTTGCGCGGCCGTTTCGGGTCGTCGAGGGTGAAGCCGTCGTGAATAGCGACGCGGATTTCATGGGCGTCAAAGTCGCCAGTGTCGAGGAAGCGGACATCGTTGGTCGCCACCACCGGCAGACCACGCGCTTCCGCCAGCGCTACGGCGGCATGGAGATAACTCTCTTCATCCTGACGACCGGTGCGGATCAGCTCCAGAAAATAGCGATCCGGGAAATGCTCTTCATAGAAGGAGACGCACTGCTCAACCAGCGGCATGTTGCCGCGGATCAGGCTGACGCCGACGTCGCCTTTACGGCCGCCGGAGAGCAGAATCAGCCCTTCCTGATGTTCCACCAGCCAGTCGCGATCGATCCACGGCCCCAGGGCGCCGTAGCCGCGCTGATAGGCGCGGGAAATCAGCAGAGTCAGGTTCTGGTAGCCGGTGTTGTTCGCCGCCAGCACGGTCAGCTCGGTAAATTCGTCGAGCAGGTCGCACTGCACGTGGAAATCGGCGCCGACGATCGGCTTAATCCCCGCGCCGTGTCCCGTCCCGTAGAACTTCACCAGCCCGCAGAGGTTGGTGAAATCGGTGATCGCCAGCGCTGGCATGCCAAGCGAGGCCGCCTTCTTGACCAGCGGCCCGGTCTTTGCCAGCCCATCGATCATGGAATAGTCGCTGTGCACCCGCAGGTGTACGAAACGTGGTTCAGCCATCTTTAGATCCCGGTGACTTAGTTGGACGCCAGGCCCAGGGCACGCTTCACCGGGCCGAAACTGCGCCGGTGATGCTCTGTTGCGCCGTGTTCCTGCAGCTTCTGCAGGTGAACAGCGGTGGGATAGCCTTTATGCTGGGCAAATCCGTAGTGGGGAAATGCGAGGTCCAGCGTGGCCATTTCTGCGTCACGAGTGACTTTTGCCAGAATAGACGCTGCGCTGATTTCTGCCACCCGGCTGTCGCCTTTCACCACCGCCAGGGAGGGCATCGGTAGCGACGGACAGCGGTTGCCATCGATCAGGACAAACTCGGGCACAATGCTCAGGCCGGCGACGGCGCGCTGCATCGCCAGCATAGTGGCATGCAGGATATTCAGCTCATCGATCTCATGCGGCTCGGCGCGCCCAAGGCTCCAGCACAGCGCTTTCTCTTTAATCTCATCGAAGAGCGCCAGTCGACGCTTCTCGCTGAGTTTTTTGGAATCATTCAGACCCACAATCGGCTTCGCCGGATCGAGGATCACCGCCGCGGTCACCACCGCGCCAACCAGGGGGCCACGCCCGACCTCATCGACGCCGGCAACCAGATGGGTATGCGGATAGACGAACTCCATCATTGTTTTGCTAACTCCAGTACGGCATCCGCCGCCTGCTCATCGGCGTTGCAGCGGATCTGCTGATGCAGCGCGCGGAATGTCTCATGCATCTCATGGCTGGTTTTGCCATCGGCCAGCAGCGGCTGCAGGGCGGCAGCCAGCGCCTGCGGCTCGCACTCATCCTGCAGCAGCTCTTTAACCAGCTCGCGCCCGGCCAGCAGGTTCGGCAACGAGACGTAGTCGGTTTTAACCAACCGCTTCGCCAGCCAGAAGGTGAACGGCTTCATGCGATAGCCAACCACCATCGGGCATTTCGCCAGCATACACTCCAGCGCCGCCGTCCCGGAGGCCAGCAGCGCGGCGTCGCTGGCGATCATCGCATCGCGCGCCTGGCCGTCCAGCATATGCACGATCATATCCGGCGCCGTCTCAGCTTTAATTCGCTCAAACTGCTCCCGCCGTTTAGCATTAACCAGCGGCACCACCACCTGCAGATCGGGATAGGTAGCCCGCAGAAGCTGCGCGGTTTTCAGAAAGTCCGCGCTGAGCATTTCGACTTCCGCGCCGCGGCTACCGGGCAACAGCGCCAGGCAACGCACGTCGTGCGGGATACCTAACCGGTCGCGCGCGGCGCCTTTGTCAGGATCCAGCGGCATCGCATCCGCCATGGTATGGCCGATAAAGCGGCAGGGAACGTTAAATTTGTCATAAAACGCTTTTTCGAAAGGCAGAAAGGCCAGCACCAGATCGGTGGATCTGCCGATTTTGAAAACGCGTTTTTGTCGCCAGGCCCAAACCGATGGGCTGACGTAGTGAATGGTTTTGATGCCCTGCTTTTTCAGATTCCCTTCGAGGGTAATATTGAAGTCAGGGGCGTCGATACCGACGAAAACATCGGGACGCAGCTCCCCGAAGCGGCGGGTCAAATCGGCGCGAATATGGAGTAAGCGACGCAGGCGACCGAGCACTTCAACAATACCCATCACCGCCAGCTCTTCCATTTCGTACCAGGCTTCACACCCTTCCGCCTGCATCAGCGGTCCCGCCACGCCGACAAAGCGCGCATTCGGAATGCGTGCTTTGAGGGCGCGGATGAGGCCAGCGCCAAGAATATCGCCGGAGGTTTCTCCGGCGACCAGGGCAATCGTCAGGGGACGCTGTTCAGCCATTAACGAATCAAGCCGCGGGTAGAGCGGGCGAAGAAATCGACAAACGGCTGAACTTCAGGATGCTGAGTCGCCAGTTCGGCGATCTCCGGCTTGGCTTCTTCCAGCGTCTTGCCGCTGCGGTACAGCAGTTTATACGCGTTGCGGATCGCGGTAATCGCTTCCCGGCTGAAGCCGCGGCGTTTCAGGCCTTCGATGTTGACGCCGAACGGCGTCGCATGGTTGCCCTGGGCAATCACGAACGGCGGAACGTCCTGCGCTACGCCGGAGCAGCCGCCAACCATAACGTGTGAGCCAATGACGCAGAACTGGTGCACCGCAGTCATGCCGCCGATAATGACATAATCATCCAGCGAAACATGGCCCGCGAGCGTCGCGTTATTGGCCAGGATGCAGCGATCGCCAAGCGTACAATCGTGCGCCACGTGGGCGTTGATCATCAGCAGGTTATCGTTGCCCACCTTTGTTAATCCACCGCCCTGTACTGTGCCGCGATGAATGGTGACGCTTTCGCGAATGCGGTTGCGATCGCCAATTTCCACCCGGGTTGGTTCGCCAGCATATTTCAGATCCTGGTTAACTTCGCCGATGGAAGCGAACTGATAGATCTCGTTGTCACGGCCGATTTTGGTGTGGCCGTTAACGACAACGTGAGACTTCAGTACGGTGCCTTCGCCGATTTCGACGTTGGCGCCAACAATACAAAACGGACCAATGTGGACGTTAGCGCCAATCACGGCGCCTTCTTCAACAATGGCGGTAGGATGAACAAAAGCGGTTTTATCAATCACGTATCAGGCCTCCCGGCTACGCGCACACATCATCGTCGCTTCGCAAACCACTTTACCGTCAACCAGCGCAACGCCTTTAAAACGGGTCAGGCCGCGGCGGGTTTTCTCGAAAGTGACTTCCATAATCATCTGATCGCCTGGTACTACCGGGCGTTTGAAACGTGCTTCATCGATACCCGCGAAGTAATACAGCTCGCCTGGTTCCAGTTTTCCAACGCTTTTGAATGCCAGAATCCCGGTGGCCTGCGCCATTGCTTCCAGAATCAGGACGCCCGGCAAAATCGGCTTACCAGGGAAATGCCCCTGGAAAAACGGCTCGTTTACAGAAACATTTTTTACTGCGCGCAGAAAACGACCTTCTTCAAAATCCAGCACGCGGTCTACCAGCAGGAACGGGTAACGGTGAGGCAGAAGTTCCAGAATCTCTTCAATGTGCAGAGTATGAGTGTCAGTAGTCAAAATACTCTTCCTGTCTAAATGTACTAAAAGGCAATAATAACACGGCCTGCGGCAATCTTTTAGCGAATGCAACAGGCCGGAAATGTCATGTGACCAAATGATGAATTAGTCTTGTTGATTAACCTTGCGCTCAATCGCTTTCAGGCGCTTGCTCATCTCGTCAATATTCATCACCAGCGCAGCGGTTTTACGCCACGCCTTGTTCGGCTGCAGCGGAATACCGGAGGAGTATACGCCAGGTTCGCTGATAGGACGCATCACCATCCCCATCCCCGTGACGGTGACCTTATCGCAGATTTCCATATGGCCGTTAATCACGCTGGCGCCGCCAATCATGCAGTAGCGGCCGATTTTCAGGCTGCCTGCCATGATGACACCGCCGGCAACCGCGGTATTGTCGCCAATCACCACGTTATGCGCAATCTGGCACTGGTTATCAATGATAACCCCGTTGCCAATCACGGTATCGTCCAGCGCGCCGCGGTCAATTGTGGTGCAGGCGCCGATCTCCACGCGATCGCCAATAATGACGCGACCCAGCTGCGGGATCTTCACCCAGTTGCCGCGATCGTTGGCGTAGCCGAAGCCATCCGCGCCGATCACCGTGCTGGACTGGATCAGGCAATTCTCGCCGATCTCAATCTCATGGTAAATGGTCACATTGGCCCACAAACGCGAGCCGGCGCCTATTTTCGTATTTTTCCCAACGAAGCAGCCTGCGCCGATGACCACGTTATCGCCCAGCTCTACCCCGGATTCGATAACGGCGTTGGCGCCGATGGCAACGTTGCTACCCAGCTTCGCCGTCGGATCGATAACCGCGCTCGGCGCGATATCCTGTGCCGGCTGCGGCGTGGTATCCAGAATTTGAGCCATGCGCGCGTAGGTCAGGTAGGGATTACGCACTACCAGCGCGGCGCTATGGGCAAAAGGCAAATCATCCTGCGTCATCACAACGGCAGAAGCCTGGCAAGCGGCCAGGTGTTCACGGTACTTAGGGTTGACCATGAAAGTGATTTGGCCCGTTTTCGCGCTCTGCATGGACGCAACGCCGGTGATGACGATATCGCCATCACCGTGTAATTCTGCATCCAACTGCTGCGCAAGATCAGCCAGTCGAATTGAAGGCATTACTTATTTAACCTGTTTCAGCACATCAGCGGTGATGTCTTTTACATCGCTGCTGTTGTATGCAACGGCATTCGCGTCAACCACCAGATCGATGCTCTGATCTTTCGCTACGCTCTGTACGGCAGTCTGGATACGGGTCACCAGTTTGCCACGCTCTTCGTTGGAACGACGAGCGCGATCCTGTTCAAACGCCTGCGCTTTCTGGGAGAAGGTCTGGCGCTGAGCCATCACGTCTTTTTCCAGTTTGGTACGATCGGCGCCCGGCTTCATGGACTGCAGACGCTGCATTTTAGACTGCAGGTCGCCTTCCATACGCTGCAGTTCGCTAGCGCGGCCTTTGAACTCGTTTTCCAGCGTGTTGGAAACGCCAGTTTTCTGGGCAACCTGTTGGAACAGGCTGTTCATGTTCACCAGGGCAATTTTATCTGCCGCCTGAGCGGAAGTTACCATTGCCAAACCCAGACCTGCAGCTAATAACCACTTTTTCACAATAAACTCCTTACCATCCCATGAGTACCCAGGGGTACCGTTATTTGCGTGGCGAGGCGATAAACGCGTTATCGCCTACGGTCAGCGCTATACTGCACTTGCATTCCATTGCCGCCAACAATTACCAGGTTTTACCAATGTTAAACTGGAACTGTTCGGCTTTGTCTCCATCGTACTTTTTGAACGGTTGGGCGTAGGAGAAGACCAACGGCCCCAACGGCGACATCCACTGCACGGCAATACCCGCAGACATACGGATGTTGCTCGGATCGCTGTAATCCGGATAACCGCCATACGCGCTCGAATCCCAGTGAGTATCCCATACGGTACCCATATCCCAGAAGAAGGAAGTCCGGACCGAGTTCGCATATTTGTCACTAATGAACGGCGTCGGGGTAATCAGCTCCAGGCTGGCCACCGCCATCGCGTTACCGCCCACCGCATCATCGGATTTACACGGTGCGGATTCGGTGCTCTTACATTCATTATCGTAGCTGTCATCATCGTCATGACGGCTGCTTGCCGGGAAATACACTGCCTTCGGACCAATGGTGTTCGACTGGAAGCCACGCACGGTGCTGGAGCCACCGGCATAGAAGTTCTCATAGAACGGCATCTCTTTGCCGCCGATACCATCGCCATAGCCAAAGCGGGTACGACCCAGCACCACCCATTCATGATCGTTGTCGATCGGCACATAGGTGGCGGTATCCAACGTCGCTTTGTAGTATTCGTTGTCCGAACCCGGAATGGTCACTTTACCGTTCAGGTTGACGCGCGAACCTTCCGTTGGGAAGAAGCCGCGGTCAAGCTTGTTATAGGTCCAACCGTAGTTGAAGGTGAAGTCATTCGCACTGAACGAGTTCCGGTCGTTGGTGTTGTCCGGATACTGGCCCATCGAGTTCAGGTAACGCCACATCGCCACCTGCGGCTGCATATTGGACAGGGAGTTATGCACATACCCGACGCCGGCGCGCAGCGTGTTGTATTCGTTGACCGGGAAGCCCAGCGTGATGTCTGTACCATAGCTTTTGTTGGTATAGTCAGACAGATCCGCATCGTTCGCATCAAAGTCATTATAGAAGACACGGCCGCCGAGGCTCACACCGTCTACGGTGAAGTACGGGTTGGTCACCGACAGCTCGGTATAGGTTTGGTAGTCGTTTTTGGTGCCGTTGATCCCGACAGCATAGCCAGTACCTAACCAGTTATCCTGCTGAACGCCCGCCTGGAAGCTGACGCCGCTCTCGGTACCGTAACCGATACCGAAGTTGAAGCTACCGGTGTTACGCTCTTTCACCTTGTAGACTACATCGACCTGGTCCGGGCTGCCCGGGACGCGCTGGGTATCGGTATCGACCGTTTCGAAGAAGCCTAAACGGTTGAGACGGTCTTTACCCTGATCGACGAGGTCGCTGCCCAGCCACGCGCCTTCCATCTGGCGCATTTCGCGGCGCAGAACGGCATCTTTGGAGGTGTCGTTGCCTTCGAAGCGAATTTTACGCACGTAATAGCGGTTGCCCGCATCGACGTTGACGTGCAGCTTAACGGTTTTATCGCTGTCGTTGATCTCCGGCTGCGACTGCACGCGCGGGTAGGCGTAACCATAACGACCCAACAGTTTCTTGATGTCGTTTTCCATCTTGGTCACTTTCGCGCCGTTATACAGTTCACCCGGCTCGACTTTGGTCAGCGCTTCGATTTCCGCGGAATGGCCGGCGAGGTTGCCCGTCACCTGCACCCCGGAAAACTTGTACTGATCGCCTTCGGTGATGTTGACGGTGATGTAGATCCCTTTCTTATCCGGCGTCAGGCTGACCTGGGTAGAATCGATGTTGAAACGGGCATAGCCGCGATCCAGGTAGTAGCTGCGCAGGGTTTCAAGGTCGCCCGCCAGCTTCTGCTTCTGGTATTTACGGTCGCCGACCACGTTCCACCACGGCACTTCATCACGCAGCTGGAAGTGGGAGATCAGCTCATCAGTCGAAAACGCATGGTTGCCGACGATGTTGATCTGCTGAATTTTAGCGGAGACGCCTTCCTGGAAGACCAGTTTCAGGTCGACACGGTTTCGCGGCAGCGGAGTAACCACCGCTTTGACGCTGGCGCTGTATTTACCGACGCTGTAGTAGAAATCCTCGAGACCCTTCTCGATGTCCGCGATGGTCGTGCGGTCAAGCGACTCGCCCACCCGAACGCCAGAGGCCTCAAGGTTCTGCTTGAGCATGTCATCTTTCACCGACTTGTTGCCGGAGAAGGTGATGCTGGCGATCGTCGGACGCTCTTTCACCTGCACCAGCAGGGTATCACCATCGCGCAGGACGCGGACGTCCTCGAAGTTGCCAGTGGCAAACAGCGCGCGAATAGTGTTACTGATATCATCGTCGGTCACCGTATCGCCAGGACGCACTGGCATACTGAGGAGGGCCGCACCAACAGCGACACGCTGCAAGCCTTCGAAATGAATGTCCTTCACCACGAACCCTTCAGCACCGTATACAGTCGCGCTGCTAAACAGCAGCGACGCTATGAGCAACTTTTTCATCGCCATCGTTATTATGCGTTCTTCCTAACAAACTCTCTTATAACCGAGAGAAATCATTGAAAAGTGCAAGCCCCATTAACAGCACCAGCAGTATTGAGCCAATGCGATAACTAAAGTCTTGAACTCGCTCGGATACCGGCCCGCCCTTCAGCTTTTCAATCGCCAAAAACAGCAGATGTCCCCCATCCAGTACGGGTAGTGGGAACAGGTTGATGATTCCGAGGTTCACGCTAATCAGCGCAAGGAACATCAGATAATAAATCAACCCAAACTCCGCTGACATTCCAGCCCCCTGAGCGATAGAGATCGGCCCACTGAGGTTGTTCAGTTTGACATCACCGGTTATCAATTTACCCAGCATCCTGACCGTCAGCGACATCAGCTGCCAGGTTTTATCCGTGGCTTCAGCGATGGCGGCAAACGGTCCGTACTGACGTACTGTCTTGTATTCTTCAGGCAGCGGGATGACCTTTGGCACCACCCCTGCGAACCCTTCTGCCTTACCTTTCACCGTTTTTGCATCCGGCGTCAGGGTTAACGGCAGCGCACTCCCCTGCCGTTCAATCTCCAGCGCCAGCGTTTTGCCCGGATTATCGCGCACCAGATTAACAAACGTCATCCACTGCGTTAACGGTTGTCCATCGACTTTAACGATCCGGTCGCCCGCTTGCAAACCTGCTTTCTGAGCTGCCGAGCCCGCCTGGACTTCCGCCAGCACCGTATCAATCTGCGCGCTGCGCGGCTGGATCCCTAGCGACGTCACGGGATCTTGCTTGTCTGGCTCAAACGCCCAGTGCCGCAGATCGACGATTTTATCCTGGCGCTGATTGGTCCCGAAAGGGGCGACGGTAAGTATTGTTTGCGGGTTGCCGATTTTGGCCACCAGCTGCAGACGCACCGCATCCCAATCAGGCGTTTCGATACCATCTATCGCTTTAAGTTCCGTGCCTTTTGCAATTTGTGCTTGCGCGGCAACCGAATTGGGGGTTATTTCACCCACTACCGGGCGAACGCCAGGAACGCCGATGATGAAGACCAACCAGTAGGCAAAGATAGCGAAAAGGAAGTTAGCGATGGGACCGGCGGCAATCACCGCCGCACGCTGGCCGACGGTTTTATTATTGAAAGCGTAGTGGCGCATCTCCGGCGCCACCGCTTCAACACGCTCATCCAGCATCTTGACGTAGCCGCCCAGCGGGATCAGGGCAATGACGAACTCCGTACCCTGCTTATCCATCCGCCGCCACAGCGCTTTGCCGAAGCCGATAGAAAAACGCTCAACCCGGATACCGCAGCGGCGCGCTACCCAAAAATGGCCAAACTCATGCACCGTAATCAGTACGCCAAGCGCAATGATAAAAGCTGCCAGATTCCAGAGCACGCTCAGCATATAACCTTCCGTCAAATCGTCCTGAAGACTAACAGTAGCAGACAGGCGAAGACCGGCACCGCCGCCGTCAGGCTGTCGATACGATCGAGAATACCGCCATGTCCGGGAATCAAGTGCCCGCTATCCTTAATGCCGGCCTCGCGCTTAAACATACTTTCCGTCAGATCGCCCAGCACCGAAGCCAGGGCTGCCACCACCGAACAGACCAGCAGCACCGTTGGCGTAACGTCAAGATGGGCCCACACCCCGTAGGCCCAGGAGATCACCGCCGCGGTCAGCAAACCGCCAAAAAAGCCCTGCCAGGTTTTCCCCGGCGAGACCTTCGGCGCCAGCTTGTGCTTGCCAAACATTTTGCCAAACATATAGGCGCCGGAATCCGCGCCCCAGACCAGAATCATCACATACAGGAGCCACAGCGCGCCGCTGTAATGGTTATCGGTATAATGCCAGGCGCGCAGCGCCAGCATGCCCCAGAAAAACGGGACGATGGTCAGGATACCGAAGATAAGGCGCAGCACTTTCGAGTGCCGCCAGAATGCCGCCGACGCCGGATAAGAGAGCACCAGCAGCAGCGCGACGATCCACCAGGCGAAAGAGGCCCACAGCGAGCCTTCAACCATCGGTTGATGAACGTCATAATGGTATTCCGGCAGCAAAAACAGCATCGCCGCCAGCAGAAGGCCGCACAACACCGCCAGCCAGACCCGCTGCGACGTCGAGGTGAAACCGCTCAGTTGCCCCCACTCCCACGCGGCGAGCATGCAGACCACCAGGGTCACGATAGCAAACCCCATCGGCGGCAATAAAAACAGCGCCGCAATGACGACGGGGATTAAGACGAAAGCAGATATCAGGCGATACTTCAGCAAAAGTGACCCCCATCAGGCATGACTGCCACCCGGCTCAGTGCCGCCGAAACGACGCTCTCGATTAACAAAGGCATGGAGTGCACCTTCAAAGTCCTGTTCAGCAAAATCGGGCCAAAGAACATCCGTAAAGTAAAGTTCGGCATAGGCAATTTGCCAAATCAGAAAATTACTTATTCGGTGCTCTCCCCCGGTCCTAATAACTAAATCTACGGGAGCCAGTTCATGCATGCAGACCTGCTGACTCAGCATGTCTTCCGTGATCTGCTCAGGCAGCAGCGTCCCGTCCTGTACCTGTTTCGCCAGCAAACGAACGCCCTGGATAATATCCCAGCGACCGCCGTAATTGGCCGCAATATTCAGCGTTAAGCCGGTATTGTTCGCGGTCAGCGCTTCCGCTTTGCGGATACGCTCCTGCAGGCGCGCATTGAAGCGCGTGGTGTCGCCAATAATCCGCAAACGCACATTGTGTCGGTGCAGGCTTTTGACTTCGCTATCCAGCGCCCAGACGAACAGCTCCATCAGCGCACTGACTTCCTGAGCCGGACGGTTCCAGTTTTCGCTGCTGAACGCGTATAACGTTAACGCCTCAATTCCATTATTCGCCGCGAAAGAGACCGCGCGACGCACGGATTTCGCACCGGCCTTGTGCCCGAAAGCGCGAATTTTACCTTGCCGTTTCGCCCAACGGCCGTTGCCATCCATAATAATGGCGACATGACGGCAGCCATGTGTAGGCGATATTTCGCTGACAGTTTGATTAGCAGACAACATCACGCGTTTTAAGTCCATAATAAGGATTAACTAGCCACCAAACAGAGGCCACCGGGCCGCGCTGGATACGCATTTTTATCCGGTGCCGGGGCTGCAGCCAATCGCAGAGAACAACCAAAAGCTTTACGCAAAAAAGCCGTGTTTTGCCACGGCCACCGTAATCTTCAACAACAAAATGCAACGATCGGGTGGCGCAGACTATATCACTGAAGCTTTGCGCCCACAAATATCACCGCGTTACGCCTGGGTGACCAACCGCTTCAGCTGTTGATGAGCAACCGCGCGGGCCTCAGCGTCGATAACCAGAACGTCATCAATGCTTTGCGGCTCCAGCAGGTTCATCTTATCCAGCACCGCCAGGTTAACCGCCGCAATATCGGTAAAGCGGATATCGCCCTGCAGAAACGCGGCAACCGACTCTTCATTGGCCGCATTCAGCGTGGTGGTCGCCGCCTGGCCAACGTCAAACGCCTCCATCGCCAGCTTCAGGCACGGATACCGCGTATAGTCTGGCGCGGAGAAGCTCAGATTGCTCAGCTGACAGAAGTCCAGCGGCTTAGCCCCAGAGTTCAGCCGCTGCGGCCAGCCCATGGTATGGGCGATCGGCGTGCGCATATCCGGTTCCCCAAGCTGCGCCAGCACGCTGCCGTCCTGATAGCGAACCATCGAGTGGATCACCGACTGCGGATGGATAAGGACCTCCATCTGCCGGGCCGAGGCGTTAAACAGCCAGCGCGCTTCAATATATTCCAGACCTTTGTTCATCATCGTGGCGGAGTCGACGGAGATCTTGCGTCCCATCGACCAGTTGGGATGACGGCAGGCCTGATCCGGCGTCATCGCCGCCAGTTCAGCTACCGCTGTCTCGCGGAAAGGCCCGCCCGAGCCGGTCAGCAGAATGGACGAAACGCCGTTCTGCGCCAGGTCAGCGTATCCCAGATGCTGCTGAATTGTCTCCGGCATACTCTGAAAAATCGCGTTATGTTCGCTATCGACCGGCAGCAATCGCGCCCCCGACCGTTGAACCGCCTCCATGAACAAGCGACCGCAGGTCACCAGCGACTCTTTATTCGCTAACAACACCGTTTTTCCGGCGCGGATCGCCGCCAGCGTCGGCACCAGACCCGCAGCGCCGACGATAGCCGCCATCACCTGATCGACCTCCTCCAGCGCCGCGACCTCTGCAGCCGCCTGCTGGCCGCTCAGCACCTCGGTACGGCAGCCATGTTCCTGCAGACGGGTGCGCAACCGCTCAGCGCTTTGCGCATCGTCCATCACGGCGTAACGGGGGGTAAATTCAAGGCATTGTTCAACCATACGGTCAACGTTTTTCCCCGCGACCAGCGCGGCGACGGAAAAGCGACCGGGATTATGGCGTACCACGTCCAGCGTGCTACAGCCAATGGAGCCGGTCGAACCGAGAACGGTTAATTGCTTCATGAGACGTCCAGAAGAGTGGAAACAGAATAAAAAGCAAAACGCCGCCAGCAAGCCCCTACGCAGCAATTATCAGGGATAAGACGGCGGCATCAGGCCTTCAACTTAGCGCTAAAGGCTACAAGGCCAGCGGTCGCAACGCAATCCCGAGAATTGAGCGTACAGTCTTCTGTACGGCGTTTCGGATTTTACTCAGGCCAGACGCTGTCAGGCCCGAGTAAGGGCAGAGCATCAGAACTGCATCAGTTCCGCTTCTTTGTCTGCCAGCGCCGCGTCAACTTTCTTGATGGCGGCGTCAGTCATTTTCTGCACGTCGTCCTGAGAACGGCGATCGTCATCCTCGCTGATCTCTTTCTCTTTCAGCAGCGCTTTGACTTTGTCGTTGGCGTCGCGGCGAACGTTACGTACGGCAACGCGCGCCTGCTCAGCTTCACCACGCACGATCTTGGTCAGATCTTTACGACGCTCTTCGGTCAGCGGCGGCAGCGGAACACGAATATCGCTACCGGCAGAGCTTGGGTTCAGACCGAGGTCGGACGCCATGATCGCTTTTTCAACAGCCGCGGACATAGAACGGTCAAAGACGTTGATTTTCAGGGTACGGGAGTCTTCGACGGTGACGCTGGCCAGCTGGCGCAGCGGGGTCGGCGTACCGTAGTATTCAACAACAATCCCGTCCAGCAGGCTCGGAGAAGCACGACCCGTGCGAATTTTGCTGATTTGGTTTTTGAATGCTTCGACGCATTTTTCCATGCGGATTTCAGCATCTTTTCTGATATCGCTAATCACGTTACGAATCCTTGAAAGCTTGTCTCAGTCAGACCAGACGGGGCACCCGTCGGAAAATGAGCTAAGTATAGTCAGATTTAATGAAAATCACCGGGTAATATCCCCGCGAAAGTAAAGCGGAATCTTACCCGGATTTGGCGCTGACGGGAATTATTCCGTGATCAATGTGCCTTCTTTTTCGCCCATCACCACGCGACGCAGCGCGCCAGGTTTGTTCATGTTGAAGACGCGAATCGGCAATTTATGGTCACGCGCCAGGGTGAAGGCCGCCAGATCCATCACTTTCAGCTCTTTTTCCAGCACTTCGCTGTAGGTCAGCTGATCGTACATCGTGGCGGAAGGATCTTTGGCCGGATCGGCGGTGAATACGCCGTCAACCTTGGTGGCTTTCAGCACCACATCGGCTTCAATTTCAATCCCGCGCAGGCAGGCTGCGGAATCGGTGGTAAAGAACGGGTTGCCGGTACCCGCGGAAAGGATCACCACGCGGTTGTTGCGCAGCAGGCTGATCGCCTCTGCCCAGCTGTAGTTGTCGCACACGCCGTTCAGCGGAATGGCGGACATCAAACGAGCGTTCACATAGGCGCGGTGGAGCGCATCGCGCATCGCGAGGCCATTCATAACCGTAGCCAGCATGCCCATGTGGTCGCCCACAACGCGGTTCATACCCGCTTTCGCCAGACCAGCACCACGGAACAGGTTACCGCCACCAATTACTACGCCAACCTGAATACCCAGCTCAACCAGCTCTTTGATCTCTTGAGCCATGCGGTCAAGTATGCTTGCATCAATACCGAAGCCTTCTGAGCCCTGCAGCGCTTCGCCACTTAATTTCAGCAGAATACGTTTGTAGACGGGTTTTGCATTGGTAGCCATGTTTCTTTCCTGAGACTGTCAACGAATGAGATGTGAGAATTCCGGCGACATTGTATGTCGCATTTCAGCGCGGTCACTATAAGCAGTTGGCTGAATTTACAAAATGGGCGCAAAAAGAAGCCGCCCTCAGGCGGCTCCTTGTAAAAATTAAGACTGCTTGGACATCGCAGCAACTTCTGCTGCAAAGTCAGTCTCAACTTTCTCGATGCCTTCGCCCACTTCAAAGCGGATGAAGCCAGTCACGTCAGCGTTGTGCTCTTTCAGCAGCTGACCAACAGATTTGCTCGGCTCCATGACGAAAGGCTGACCAGTCAGAGAAACTTCGCCGGTGAATTTCTTCATGCGGCCTTCAACCATTTTCTCTGCGATTTCTTTCGGCTTACCGGACTGCATCGCGATGTCCAGCTGAACCTGGTACTCTTTCTCTACCACTTCAGCAGACACGTCTTCCGGCTTAACGAATTCCGGCTTGCTTGCGGCAACGTGCATTGCCAGCTGCTTAACCAGCTCTTCGTCAGCGCCTTTAGCGGCAACCAGAACGCCGATGCGCGCACCGTGCTGGTAGCTGCCCAGAACGTCGCCTTCCAGAACAGCGATACGACGGATGTTGATGTTCTCACCGATTTTAGCAACCAGGGCAACACGTTCTTCTTCGAACTGCGCTTTCAGAACTTCAACGTCGGAGATTTTACCCGCAACAGCGGCGTCCAGTACTTTGTCAGCAAATGCCTGGAAACCACCATCTTTAGCAACGAAGTCAGTCTGGCAGTTAACTTCCAGAATGTAACCGTAGTTGCCTTCGATTTTGGTTTTGATCACGCCGTCAGCAGCCACGTTGCCTGCTTTCTTCGCCGCTTTGATCGCGCCGGATTTACGCATGTTTTCGATTGCCAGCTCGATGTCGCCATTCGCTTCAGTCAGCGCTTTTTTGCAATCCATCATGCCTGCGCCAGTACGTTCGCGCAGCTCTTTTACCAGGGAAGCGGTAATTTCAGCCATTCTAAAATCCTCGGGAGATGTGGATACTGCCCGGCCAACGGCCAAACAGCGTAAATTGAAAAAAGGGGCCGGTAATGGGCCCCTATTCATACACGGTACTAATAAGGGCTTAAACCTTATTATTCAGCTTCTACGAAGCTTTCTTCCGCCTGAGAAGCCAGGTCCTGAGAGCGACCTTCACGAACGGTAGCAGCAACAGCGCCCAGGTACAGGCTTACTGCGCGGATTGCATCGTCGTTACCCGGGATAACGAAGTCTACGCCGTCCGGATCAGAGTTGGTATCAACGATAGCAAATACCGGGATGCCCAGGTTGTTTGCTTCTTTGATAGCGATGTGCTCGTGGTCAGCGTCGATAACGAACAGTGCGTCCGGCAGGCCGCCCATGTCTTTGATACCGCCCAGGCTGTTTTCCAGCTTGTCCAGCTCACGAGTACGCATCAGCGCTTCTTTTTTGGTCAGCTTGTCGAAAGTACCGTCCTGGGACTGAGTTTCCAGGTCTTTCAGACGTTTGATGGACTGACGAACGGTTTTCCAGTTAGTCAGCATACCGCCCAGCCAGCGATGGTTCACGAAGAACTGGTCGCAGCTCAGAGCAGCGTCTTTTACCGCTTCGCTTGCAGCGCGCTTAGTACCAACGAAAAGGATTTTACCTTTACGAGCAGCGATCTTGTTCAGTTCAGCCAGAGCGTCGTTGAACATCGGTACGGTTTTCTCAAGGTTGATGATGTGAACTTTGTTACGCGCACCGAAGATGAACGGCTTCATTTTCGGGTTCCAGTAACGGGTCTGGTGACCGAAGTGAACACCAGCCTTGAGCATGTCGCGCATGGAAACAGTTGCCATGTTTAAAACCTCTATAGATTAAATTGGGGTTATGCCTCCACGTATCCCATATTACCGACCCCGAAGGGCACCCCGGAATATGTGCCGATACGTGTGTGTTATTACACAAAGTGAGCGATGTCGCTTACGTCCCATCCTTGTGTATCTGAGATGGAACGGAAGTCCGGCGCGCTTTATATCACAAAATCCATCCAGACACCAACTCTTGTTGACGTCACGTGCTGTTAATGATTCTCAGTTTGGCACCAGCCTGCCCGGACTGTTACCATTGACAGGACTTACTCTATTATTGTCGAAAATATCGACACTGCTGGACATACTCCATGGCTATCTCTATTAAGACATCTGAAGATATTGAAAAAATGCGCGTTGCCGGTCGTCTGGCCGCTGAAGTGCTGGAAATGATCGAACCCTGGGTTAAGCCGGGCGTCAGCACTGGCGAACTGGACCGTATCTGTAACGACTATATCGTTAACGAGCAGAAGGCCATTTCCGCCTGTCTCGGCTATCACGGCTATCCGAAATCCGTCTGCATTTCGGTCAACGAAGTGGTCTGTCACGGTATCCCTGACGACGGCAAGCTGCTGAAAGATGGCGATATCGTGAATATCGACGTGACCGTCATTAAAGATGATTTCCATGGCGATACCTCCAAAATGTTTATCGTTGGCAAACCGACGATTCTCGGCGAGCGCCTGTGCCGCATCACTCAGGAAAGTCTGTACCTGGCGCTGAAGATGGTGAAGCCGGGCATCAACCTGCGCACCATCGGCGCGGCGATCCAGAAATATGTGGAAGCGGAAGGGTTCTCCGTGGTTCGCGAATACTGTGGTCACGGCATCGGCCGCGGCTTCCATGAAGAGCCGCAGGTGCTGCACTACGACTCGCCGGAAACCAACGTCGTGCTCAAACCAGGCATGACCTTCACCATCGAGCCGATGGTCAACGCCGGTAAAAAAGAGATCCGCAGCATGAAAGACGGCTGGACGGTGAAAACCAAAGACCGGAGCTTGTCTGCGCAGTACGAGCATACTATTGTGGTGACAGACAACGGCTGCGAAATTCTGACGCTACGTAAGGATGACACCATCCCGGCGATAATCTCGCACGATGAATGATGAAAAGCCGGCGCCCGCCGGCTTTTTTATTAGATAGTTTTTTCTTATGGTGACGCGATGAGCAACTCATTACCTGACACAGCCTCCCCCCTTCTGCCCATCCCGCCGGAACCTCCGGTGAGCTGGCCGCAGGGCGATCTGAACTGTGCTGCAATTAAGGCGCACATCGATACCTTTCAGCACTGGCTGGGCGAGGCGTTTGACGCCGGTATCGCCGCGGAGCAGCTCATTGCGGCGCGCACCGAATTTATCGACCAGCTGCTGCAGCGGTTGTGGATCGCCTGCGGCTTTGAATCCGTCTGCGACCTGGCGCTGGTGGCTGTCGGCGGCTATGGCCGCGGCGAGCTGCATCCGCTCTCTGACGTCGATCTGCTGATCCTCAGCCGCAAAAAGCTGCCGGACGACCAGGCGCAAAAGGTCGGCGAACTGCTGACGCTGCTGTGGGACGTCAAACTGGAGGTAGGCCACAGCGTGCGCACTCTCGAAGAGTGTCTGCTGGAAGGGCTTTCGGATCTCACCGTCGCCACCAACTTAATCGAATCGCGCCTGCTGATCGGCGACGTCGCGCTGTTCCTTGAACTGCAAAAACATATTTTTAGCGACGGCTTCTGGCCATCAGAAAAGTTCTTCGCCGCGAAAGTCGAAGAGCAGAACGTCCGTCATCAGCGCTATCACGGCACCAGCTATAACCTCGAGCCGGACGTGAAAAGCAGCCCCGGCGGCCTGCGCGATATCCATACGCTACAGTGGGTGGCTCGCCGCCATTTCGGCGCCACCTCGATGGATGAGATGGTCGGCTTCGGCTTTCTGACCGAGGCCGAGCGCAATGAGCTCAACGAGTGTCTGCACCAGCTGTGGCGTATCCGCTTCGCGCTGCATCTCGAACTCACTCGCTATGACAACCGCCTGCTTTTCGACCGCCAGCTCAGCGTCGCCCGGCGGCTCGGCTATGAAGGCGACGGCAACCAGCCGATTGAGCATATGATGAAGGACTTCTTCCGCGTCACCCGCCGGGTAAGCGAGCTGAACCAGATGCTGCTGCAGCTGTTTGAAGAGGCCATCCTCGCCCTGACCGAGGATGAAAAACCGCGCCCGATCGATGATGATTTCCAGCTGCGCGGCACGCTGATCGATCTGCGTGACGATACGCTGTTTATTCGCGAGCCGCAGGCCATTCTGCGCATGTTTTATATCATGGTGCGCAACAGCACCATCACCGGCATCTACTCCACGACGTTGCGCCATCTGCGCCACGCCCGCCGCCATCTGACCCAGCCGCTGTGCTATATCCCGGAGGCGCGCACGCTCTTTCTCAGCATGCTGCGCCATCAGGGGGCAGTGAGTCGCGGACTGCTGCCGATGCATCGTCACAGCGTGCTGTGGGCCTATATGCCGCAGTGGTCCCATATCGTCGGCCAGATGCAGTTCGACCTGTTTCACGCCTACACCGTCGATGAACACACCATCCGCGTGATGCTCAAGCTGGAGAGCTTTGCTAAAGAAGAGACCCGTAGCCGCCACCCGCTGTGCGTGGAACTGTGGCCGCGCTTAACGCACCCGGAGCTGATTTTAATCGCCGCCCTGTTCCACGACATCGCCAAAGGGCGCGGCGGCGACCACTCGATCCTCGGCGCACAGGATGTGCTGAAATTTGCCGAACTGCACGGGCTGAACTCCCGTGAAACGCAGCTGGTCGCCTGGCTGGTGCGTCACCACCTGCTGATGTCGGTCACCGCCCAGCGGCGCGATATTCAGGATCCGGAGGTGATTAAGCAGTTCGCCGAGGAGGTGCAAACGGAAAATCGCCTGCGCTATCTGGTGTGCCTGACCGTCGCCGATATCTGCGCCACCAACGAAACCCTGTGGAACAGCTGGAAGCAGAGCCTGCTGCGCGAACTCTATTTCGCCACTGAAAAACAGCTGCGTCGCGGCATGCAAAGCACCCCGGACATGCGCGAACGGGTGCGTCATCATCAGCTGCAGGCGCTGGCCCTGCTGCGGATGGACAATATTAATGAAGAGGCGCTGCATCAAATCTGGAACCGCTGCCGCGCCAACTATTTCGTACGACATACGCCGACGCAGCTCGCCTGGCACGCCCGCAACCTGCTGCGCCACGATCTGAATAAGCCGATGATCCTCCTGAGCTCGCAGGCCACTCGCGGCGGAACGGAGATTTTTATCTGGAGCCCGGATCGCCCTTACCTGTTCGCCGCGGTGTGTGGCGAACTGGACCGTCGCAACCTCAGCGTCCACGACGCGCAGATCTTCACCACCCGCGACGGCATGGCGATGGATACCTTTATCGTCCTTGAGCCTGACGGCAGTCCGCTGTCCGCCGACCGCCACGAGGCGATCCGCCAGGGTCTGGAACAGACCATCACCCAGCGCAGTTGGGAGCCCCCGGCGCCCCGTCGTCAGGCGGCAAAGCTGCGTCATTTTTCGGTTGACACCGAGGTGAATTTCCTGCCGACCCATACCGATCGCAAATCGTTTCTCGAGCTGATTGCCCTTGACCAGCCCGGGCTGCTCGCCCGCGTCGGTCAGGTGTTCGCCGACCTCGGAATTTCGCTTCACGGGGCGCGAATTACGACAATTGGTGAGCGAGTAGAAGATTTATTTATAATCGCTACCGCCGACCGGCGTGCCCTTAATAATGAGCTGCAACAAGAAGTGCAACAACGGTTGACAGCGGCCCTCAATCCAAACGATAAAGGGTGACGTATTTTTTTTAGTGAATGGAAAGAAACAATGCAGCAGTTACAGAACGTTATTGAGTCCGCCTTTGAGCGTCGCGCCGACATCACGCCGGCCAATGTGGATACCGTGACCCGCGAAGCGGTTAACCAGGTTATTGCCCTTCTGGATTCCGGCGCGCTGCGCGTCGCTGAGAAGATCGACGGTCAGTGGGTGACGCATCAGTGGCTGAAGAAGGCGGTACTGCTCTCTTTCCGTATTAACGATAACCAGGTTATCGATGGTGCGGAAAGCCGCTACTTCGATAAAGTACCGATGAAATTCGCTGACTATGACGAAGCGCGTTTCCAGAAAGAAGGTTTCCGCGTGGTGCCGCCGGCAGCGGTGCGCCAGGGCGCGTTTATCGCCCGCAACACCGTGCTGATGCCGTCCTACGTTAACATCGGCGCCTACGTTGACGAAGGCACCATGGTTGACACCTGGGCCACCGTCGGCTCCTGCGCGCAGATCGGTAAAAACGTTCACCTGTCCGGCGGCGTCGGCATCGGTGGCGTACTGGAGCCGCTGCAGGCGAACCCGACCATCATCGAAGACAACTGCTTCATCGGCGCGCGCTCTGAAGTAGTTGAAGGGGTGATTGTCGAAGAAGGCTCCGTGATCTCCATGGGCGTTTACCTGGGTCAGAGCACCAAAATCTACGATCGAGAAACCGGCGAAGTCTTCTACGGCCGCGTGCCGGCTGGCTCGGTAGTGGTGTCAGGCAACCTGCCGTCGAAAGATGGTAAATACAGTCTGTACTGCGCAGTGATCGTGAAGAAAGTCGATGCTAAAACTCGCGGCAAGGTCGGCATTAACGAACTGCTGCGCACCATCGACTAAAGCAAATAAAAAGCGGGAGATATCCCGCTTTTTTGATATTTGATGCTGGCGAGAATGGATTTTTTCGTTAATTATTCAATGGTTATGATGCTATCAAAGGTACCGTTATGTACGATAATCTGAAAAGTCTTGGCATTACCAACCCTGATGAGATCGATCGCTATAGCCTGCGGCAGGAAGCTAACAACGACATTCTGAAAATCTATTTTCAGAAAGACAAAGGCGAATTCTTCGCCAAGAGCGTGAAGTTCAAATATCCGCGTCAGCGCAAAACCGTCGTCGCCGACGGCGTCGGCCAGGGCTACAAAGAGGTCCAGGAGATCAGCCCCAATCTGCGCTACGTCATCGATGAGCTGGATCAGATCTGCCAGCGCGATCGCACTGAAATCGATCTCAAGCGTAAAATCCTCGACGATTTACGCCATCTGGAAAGCGTGGTCACCAATAAGATCAGCGAAATCGAAGCCGATCTGGAAAAGCTCACCCGTAAGTAAGCGCATCCCCGGCGGCGCGTCGCCTGACCGGGCTGGCGGTATCAAACCGCTACCGACAGCATGCATCGTCCAGGCCGGGTATGGCGAGTCGCTACCCGGCATTTTTTTACCTTCACGCCTTAGCGTTGTTCATCCAGCTGCAGCGCGATATACAGCAGCAGCCGGTCGTCAAAGCTGCCAAGATCCAGCCCCGTCAGCTCCGAAATACGATTCAACCGGTACTCCAGCGTATTCCGATGAATAAACAGGGCCTTCGACGTCGCCAGCGGCTGCACATTATGGCGAAACCACGCCTGCAGCGTTCGCCGCAGCAGTCCGTTGTTATCCATCGCCTTGAGACGCGCCAGCGGACGAGCCAACTCATTGGCCTGCCAGCCGCCGCGCAGGCTGTCAAGCAGCACCGGCAGCATCAAATCCTGATAGAAATAGCAGCGGCTCTCCGGCATCCGCTGCTTGCCCACCATCATCGTCGTGCGAGCGGTACGGTAAGAGCGGGCGATACTCCCGGGGCCGGTGAAGAAGTTGCCCAACGCCACGCGGAAACGGAGCTGGCCATTCTCTTTCATCCTGGCGATAAGCTGCTCGACGCGCCGGACGTGATCGTCGGCGTCCCAGCGGCCAAAGCTGTTCAGCGCCGGTTTCAGCACCACCATTTCCGTGAGCGAGACAATGGCCACGAGATTATGGCGATCGGGCGTGGTCAGCGCGTTCTGCAGCTGCTGTAGTTCCGCCATCGCGCTGTCTACGCCGAGCTGGCCGCTGTCCACCTCAATCATCGCCACCACGCGCGGCTGATTCAGGTCGATGCCTAATCGCTGAGCCCATTCGTTCAGCGCCGGGGTATGCTCTTCCGCCTGAATCAGGTTCATCACCAGCTCTTCGCGCAGACGGCTGTCCTGCGCCAGGAGATGCATCAGTCGCGACTGCTCCAGCATCATCTCTGCCGTCATGCACACCAGCTCGCCATATTTTCGCAGCGACTCCGGCTCGCCGGTCAGGCCGATCACCCCGACGATCTCCCCCTCCAGGCGCAGCGGCAGGTTAATGCCCTGGCGCACCCCGTGCAGATGGCGAGCCACCGCGTCGTCGATATCCACCACCCTCCCCTGGGAAAGCACCAGCAGCGCGCCTTCGTGCAATTCACCAATCCTTTCCCGATCGCCGCTGCCGATAATCCGCCCGCGGGCATCCATCACGTTGATGTTGGTATCGATGATGCGCATCGTCCGCGCCACAATATCCTGCGCCATTTTGGTATCGAGATGCCAGCCAGCCATGTAATCCTCCCCTTTGCAGGGCACCAGCATAAAAGAGTCGTCGCCCTGCTGCATTGTGCATATGCCCGAAGCCCGGATGAGATATGTGGAGTTGTGGAAGCGGTCACAGAACGAAAAAAAGCCCCTGCCCTCGGCGAGGGAAGGGGCTGGGATCAAGCGCTGACGATTACTGCAGCAGCAGGTAGATGGAGGCGTCGCCGCGCTGAATGTTCAGCGCCAGCACGGACGGTTTGGCGTCGAAGATTTTCCGCAGATCGGCGATGTTTTTCACCGGCTGCTGGTTGGCCCCGACAATGATGTCGCCTTTCTTGAGGCCAATCTGCGCCGCCGGGGTGCCGGCTTTCACATTATTGACCACCACGCCTTTGTCCTGACCCTTGTTGCTCATTTCCGCCCCTTCAATCCCGTTGAAGATGGTGCTGGAGTCAACCTGGGTCTGGTTGCTCTGCTGCAGTTCGACGGTGACGGTCACCGGTTTGCCATCGCGCAGCAGGCCAAGCTCAACCTTGCTGCCGATAGGCATGGTGCCGACCTGAGCACGCAGCGCGGCGAAGCTGCTGATCGCCTTCCCGTTGAGGGAGGTGATCACGTCGCCGGCTTTAATGCCCGCTTTCGCGGCCGCCGACCCCGGCATCACCTGGCTGACGAAGGCGCCGCGCTGGGCGTCGACTTTCATCGCTTTCGCCAGCTCAGAGTTCAGTTCGGTGCCCATGATGCCGAGCTCGCCGCGTTTCACCTGGCCATATTTCACCATCTGTTCGGTCAGGTTTTTCACCATGTTGCTCGGGATAGCAAAACCGATACCGATGTTGCCGCCGTCCGGCGCCAGAATGGCGGTGTTGATGCCGATCAGCTCGCCGTTGAGATTCACCAGCGCGCCGCCGGAGTTCCCGCGGTTAATCGCCGCATCGGTCTGGATAAAGTTTTCGTAGTTTTCCACGTTCAGGCCGCTACGACCCAGCGCGGAAACAATCCCGGAGGTCACGGTTTCGCCCAGACCGAACGGGTTACCGATAGCCACGGTGTAGTCGCCGACGCGCAGCGCGTCAGAGTCGGCAAGCTTAATTGCCGTCAGGTTTTTCGGATCCTGAATCTGAATCAGCGCGATATCAGAGCGCGGGTCTTTACCCACGACTTTGGCATCAAACTTACGACCATCGCTCAGCTGGACCTTAATCGTGGTGGCGTTGTCCACGACGTGGTTGTTGGTCACCACATACCCTTTGGCCGCATCAATAATCACGCCGGAGCCCAGCGCCATGAATTTCTGCTGCTGGCCGCCGTCAGGCTGACCGCCCTGTCCGCCGCCCTGGCAAAACGGCGAACTCTGGAATGGAGAACCATCCTGGCAGAACGGCGAGTTATCGCCAAAGAACTGCTGGAAGTTACGCGGCATCCGTGGGGTATTAACGGTGGTGCTACCTTCAACGTTAATGCTCACCACCGACGGCATCACTTTCTCCAGCATCGGGGCCAGGCTTGGCATCTGCTGCGCGTTAGTGGCCGAAGATGCCGTTTCCGCCGCGCTCGCAGAGAGCGGGGACAATGCCAGACCTAAACTCAGAGCCAGTGCACTCATTGCTAACGTGGTTTTTTTCATCAGTTTCAATCTCAATATCAGAAAACGAAAGTTGCTGTGTACGTGACTATCAGAGTCATTTTATAGCGCTAAGTTCCGGAATTAAGTTTCTGGAAAAAGTAAAAATTTATTGTCCATCTTTACAAAACTCCAGCCTATTCCACCGCCATCAGTCGTCGATATTCATCCCACGCATATAAATCCGTCATCCCGCTGATATAATCCTGAATCAGACGGCAGCGATAATAGTATTCCATCAGCGCAAATTCAGGCGCTGTGCGCGCGAGCTTATTTACCGCTTCCACATAGGCCAGCCGGTGGCGGGTTGAAAGTTTCTGATACAGCCGGGAGGCAATGGGTAAACGCCGTACCCGCTCCTGCGCCACTAATTCGCTGAAATCCTGCAGTGATAATTTCAGCAGCGGCTGATAGATATCCAGCAGGCCGCTGATCACCCGGTAGCCCTGCAATTCCAGCTGCTCGACATCCGGATGGCTAAACACCTGTTTCATCGCCACATTTTTATAAAGCTCCAGCAGCTGACTGCAATCGCTGTCGTCCTCGAGCAGCGCATGATTAAAGTCACCCGTAAAGATGGCCGGCAGGTTGTCAATAAATCGGCGCGCCGCGTAGGGCACCAGCTTATTCAGCGTGTTCACCCGCAAATACATAAAAAACTGATCTTCCGCGCTCTGCTTCAGGGAATTGGCTCGTGATTTCTCCCAGGCATTTTCCACCACCTGCGAGAATAACGATCCTTTTTCATGGCTGCCCCAGGCGTCGTAAAGATGCTGATAAAGCTGCTCAGCGCTGAAAATACGTTTTTCCACCGCGTCCTCGAGATCCGCGACGCAATATGAGATGTCATCCGCGGCTTCCATAATCCAGGTTAATGGGAACCGATTGTAAGGCGCCAGATCCAGTTCTTTACGCAGGCGCGCCACATACTCCTCTTCGGCTAAATAGTAGCCAGGCTTCTTCATTAAATAACTGTGGCTGGCTGGCGTCGCCTCGGACCACCACGCCGGACGAGTATATTTCAGAATACAGCCGACCTGCGCCCAGGTCAGATTCATGCGCATCAGCGTATGGACCAGACGAATGCCCTGGGCGTTGCCCTCAAAGCAACAGAGATCCTGGCGCACTTTGCGGCGCAGCGCGTTAAGCGACGTTTCCCCCTCCTGCAGGCGTAATGCCTGCACTTCACAGCGATCGTCGGTCAGCGGCTGCCCGAGCGCATCGCCGGGCGCCAGACGCTGGCGGAACCAGTCGTTAATCGCCGCCTCGCCAAAATGGCCAAACGGCGGGTTGCCGATATCGTGCATCAGGCAGGCCATCTCCACGACGCTCTCGAATGGCCCGGTCAGCTCTTCCAGGCCATACTCTTCCAGCAGCCTCTGCTCTTTCAGCCGGCTCAGTACCTCTTTGGCGATGTAACGCCCCACCTGCTGCACCTCCAGCGAGTGGGTCAGACGGGTACGCACCGCCGCGTTGCGCTCCAGCGGGAAGACCTGAGTTTTTTGCTGTAAGCGACGGATGGCCGGCGAGTTGACGATCCGTCCCCGATCGCTTTCGAAGATCCGCAGGATGTCGCGCTCCGTCTCGACACGCGGCGGCGAACGGAAGCGTCGACGCCAGTTTATCTTGTTGCGAAAATCAATCTTTGCCATAGCCTCTCCCGCGCGAGCAATACGCTTCCCCTTAAGCGCATGATAGACTATGCAACTAAACCTGACACATCGCGAGTAAATCTATGAAAATTGGCATTATTGGCGCTATGGAAGAGGAAGTTACCCTTCTGCGCGACAAAATCGAAAACCGCCAGACTATCACTATTGGCGGGAGCGAAATCTATACCGGCCAACTTCACGGCGTTGACGTCGCGCTGCTGAAGTCTGGTATCGGGAAAGTGGCGGCGGCGATGGGCGCGACCCTGCTGCTGGAGCGTTGCCAGCCTGACGTGATCATTAATACCGGCTCTGCCGGCGGCCTGGCGTCGACGCTGAAGGTCGGCGATATCGTCGTCTCCGATGAAGCGCGCTACCACGACGCCGACGTCACCGCCTTCGGTTATGAGTACGGCCAGCTGCCTGGCTGCCCGGCGGGCTTTAAAGCGGACGAAAAACTGGTGGCCGCCGCGGAGAGCTGCATTAACGCGTTAGATCTCAATGCCGTTCGCGGCCTGATCGTCAGCGGCGATGCCTTCATTAACGGCTCTGTCGGTCTGGCGAAGATCCGCCATAATTTCCCGCAGGCGATCGCTGTGGAAATGGAAGCGACCGCTATCGCTCACGTTTGCCATAACTTTAAGGTTCCCTTCGTGGTGGTTCGCGCCATCTCCGATGTGGCCGACCAGCAGTCTCACCTCAGCTTTGAGGAGTTCCTTGCGGTCGCCGCCCGACAGTCCACCCTGATGGTGGAGAATCTGGTCCAGAACCTGGCACGTGGCTAAGTCGCTCTCCTTCGCGCTTGCCGCGCTGCTGTTACTCGCCCCGGCGTGGCTGCTGGCCGCGCCGCGGGTGATCACCCTCTCCCCCGCCAATACCGAACTGGCCTTTGCCGCCGGGATCACGCCGGTCGGCGTCAGTAGCTATTCCGATTATCCGCCGCAGGCCAAAACGATTGAGCAGGTTGCCAGCTGGCAGGGGATGAACCTGGAGCGCATCGTAGCGTTAAAGCCAGACCTGGTGCTGGCCTGGCGCGGCGGTAATGCCGAACGTCAGGTTAACCAGCTGCAGTCCCTGGGGATCCACGTCCTCTGGGTGCAGACTTCGACCATCGAAGAGATCATCGCCACCCTGCGTCAACTGGCGAAGTGGAGCCCGCAGCCGGAAAAAGCGCAGCAGGCGGCGCAGGCGATGCAGCAGGAATACGATGCGCTGAAAGCGCGCTATGCCAGCGCGCCGAAGAAACGCGTCTTCCTGCAGTTCGGTTCCGCCCCGCTGTTCACCAGCGGCCCCGGCTCGATTCAGGATCAGGTGCTGAGGCTGTGCGGCGGCGAGAATATCTTTGCCGCCAGCCGTGTTCCCTGGCCGCAGGTGAGCCGCGAACAGGTGCTGGCCCGTCAGCCGCAGGCGATTGTGGTGACCGGCGACGCCAGCCGCATCGCCGAGGCGCAGCGCTTTTGGCAACATCAGCTCACCATTTCGTTGATTGCGTTACACAGCGACTGGTTTGAACGCGCAAGCCCACGTATTATCCTCGCCGCCAAACAACTTTGTGCGGCGCTCGACCAGGTAAAATAACCATCCGGTAAAGCGGATGTTCAGTGGGAATCAACGATGCTTGTCTATTGGCTGGATATTATTGGCACGGCCGTTTTCGCGATCTCCGGCGTTCTGCTGGCCGGAAAATTACGCATGGACCCGTTTGGCGTGCTGGTGTTAGGCGTGGTGACGGCGGTGGGCGGCGGAACCATCCGCGACATGGCGCTGGCGAATGGCCCGGTATTCTGGGTCAAAGATCCCACCGATCTGGTGGTGGCGATGGTCACCAGCATGCTGACCATCCTGCTGGTCCGCCAGCCGCGCCGGCTGCCGAAATGGATCCTGCCGGTGCTCGACGCCGTCGGTTTAGCGGTGTTTGTCGGCATCGGCGTCAATAAAGCCTTTCTCGCCGGCAGCGGCCCGCTGGTAGCGGTATGCATGGGGGTGGTGACCGGCGTTGGCGGCGGGATAATCCGCGACGTGCTGGCGCGCGAAATTCCTATGATTCTGCGCACCGAGATCTACGCCACCGCCTGTATTGTCGGCGGCATTGTCCACGCCACCGCGCACGACACCTTCCATCTCCCGCTGGAGAATTCGGCGATGATGGGGATGGTGGTGACCCTGGCGATCCGGCTGGCGGCGATCCGCTGGCACCTGAAGCTGCCGACATTTGCCCTGGACGATAACGGACGTTCATAAAAGCAAAACGGTAACCCTGAGGTTACCGTTTTTAGCGTTGGCGCCCTCTCGCTGCGAGAAAAAGCCCCCTGCCGCGCTCGCTTTAAACGCTGAACGAGGACCCGCAGCCGCAGGTGCTTTTCGCGTTCGGGTTGGTCACGATAAAGCGTGAACCTTCCAGCCCTTCGGTATAGTCGACAGAGCCGCCGACCAGGTACTGCAGGCTCATCGGGTCAACCACCAGGCCGACACCCTGTTTCTCAATGGTCATATCCCCTTCGTTCACCTGATCGTCGAAGGTGAAGCCATACTGGAAACCGCTGCAACCGCCGCCGGTGATATACACGCGCAGTTTCAGGTTCGGATTATCTTCATCCGCAATCAGGTGTTTTACTTTATTGGCTGCGGCTTCGGTAAACTCCAGCGGCAACGCTACGTCATCACTCATTTTTTGCTCCCATTGATACTTCCGGCCGGTTAAAGAATAACCGGACCTTTTGAGCCATTATCTAATACCCTGGTAAATCGTTCAAGTTTTCTCCCGGGGTGCCTGCTGCGCTTTTGCCGCCTGCTCGGCCTCCTGCTTCGCCAGAGTACGTTGCAGAATGGTCGAATACAAAGGCTTACCGCCGAGGAATTGCGCCAGTAGTGTTGCGCCAAGGCAGGTAATAATCATTGGCAAAATGAGCTGATAGTTATCGGTCATCTCCAGCACCAGCACAATCCCGGTCAGCGGCGCGCGCACCGAGGCGGCGAGCAGCGCCCCCATGCCGGCGATGGCGAAGGTGCCGGCATCGAGATGGTAGGACGGAAACAGCGGAATAGCCGCCATGCCGAACGCCGTGCCCAGCAGCGTGCCGAGCGCCAGCATCGGGGCGAAAATGCCGCCCGGCGCGCCGGAAGAGAAGCAGATCAGCGTGGTCACCACGCGGGCAATAAAGATAAACAGCAGCAAACCGACGGAGAAGTTACCGGCGGCGGCGATGGGGATCAGGTTAAAGCCGCCCCCCACCGCGGAGGGCTGCATCAACCCCAGCAGGCCGCAAAGCCCGCCGATGACCCCGCCAATTAACACCCATTTTTTGATGTTGCCGCCGTGAATGCGCTGGAACAGATCCTGGGTGCGTAGCACCAGAAAATTAAACAGCGGGCCAAAGCAGCCAAACAGCATCCCCAGCACCAGGTACAGCCACAGGGTATTCACCGGGGCATTGCTCAGCTTTCCCACCTCTATAATTGCCGCCTCGCCGTTGAAAATGCGAAACACAATGCTCGACATGATCACGCCGGTAAAAACCGCTTTAATGGAGATCAGGTTGTAGCGGAACTGCGGGCGCATCTCTTCGATGATAAACAGGATACCGGCCAGCGGCGCGTTAAAGGCCGCTGAGAGCCCCGACGCCGCACCGGTCGCCAGCAGCGTGTGCCGCGCTTCCGGACTGCGCATGCGGAAAATATCCAGCACCATGCGTCCAATGTTGCCGCCAAGCTGCACCATCGGCCCCTCGCGTCCCAGCACCATTCCGGCGCCCAGGGTCCCCATGCCGCCGATGAATTTCACCGGCAGCACGCGCCACCAGCGCACCGGCCGCAGCTCCTCCAGCGCCCCTTCGATTTCCGGGATCCCCGATCCGCCAGCCTCCGGCGCAAAGCGGCGCACGAGGAAATAGCCGACCATCGCCAGCAGCGCCGACAAGATAAACGCCAGCGGCCAGACCAGATACCAGTGGTCCGCCACCTGCGCCAGCGCGCCGATCCGCTGGTTCTGCACCCAGTTCACGCTCTTTTCAAACGCCACGCCCACCAGCCCGGCCAGCGTGCCGACCACCGCCGCCATAAACAGCACCGCCAGCGGCGTTTTATCGCGCTGAATCAACCGGCGCACCGCATCGCCGCGACGCACCCGCACGAACTGATGTGCTTCAAAAGAGGGAGTTTCTGCTTTCATGCCATTATCAATTATTGGTAATACAAATGAAGAGAGAGGCATTTTAGCCGCCCCGGCGCGCTGCGTCGTCAAAAAAATGCCCTTGCGGCACATTGTTTCAATTGGGCAAAACTTTCATAACCATCCTGGAATAACTTAGAATAGCCGATAAAACATTTTTCACGAACCAGGACCCTGGCCATGAGCAAATCTGAAAATCTGTACCACGCTGCGCGGGAACTGATCCCCGGCGGCGTTAACTCGCCGGTCCGCGCCTTCACCGGCGTCGGCGGCACCCCGCTGTTTATCGAACGCGCGGATGGCGCTTACCTCTATGACGTGGATGGGAAAGCCTATATCGATTATGTCGGCTCCTGGGGTCCGATGGTGCTGGGCCACAACCATCCGGCGATCCGCAACGCGGTGATCGAGGCGGCGTCCCGCGGCCTGAGCTTTGGCGCGCCGACCGAAATGGAAGTAAAAATGGCGGCGCTGGTGACCGAGCTGGTGCCGACCATGGATATGGTGCGCATGGTGAACTCCGGTACCGAAGCCACCATGAGCGCGATTCGCCTGGCGCGCGGTTTCACCGGCCGCGACAAGATCATCAAGTTCGAAGGCTGCTACCACGGCCATGCCGACTGCCTGCTGGTGAAAGCCGGTTCCGGCGCGCTGACCCTCGGCCAGCCGAACTCGCCGGGCGTGCCGGCTGATTTCGCCAAACATACCCTGACCTGCACCTATAACGACCTCGCCTCCGTGCGCGCGGCGTTCGAGCAGTATCCGCAGGATATCGCCTGCATCATCGTCGAGCCGGTCGCCGGGAATATGAACTGCATTCCGCCGCAGCCGGAGTTCCTGCCGGGCCTGCGCGCGCTGTGCGACGAATTTGGCGCCCTGCTGATCATCGACGAAGTGATGACCGGCTTCCGCGTGGCGCTGGCGGGCGCGCAGGCTTATTACGGCGTGGAGCCGGATCTGACCTGTCTCGGGAAAATCATCGGCGGCGGGATGCCGGTAGGCGCCTTCGGCGGCCGTCGCGAGGTGATGGACGCGCTGGCGCCCACCGGTCCGGTCTACCAGGCCGGAACCCTCTCCGGTAACCCGATCGCCATGGCCGCCGGCTTCGCCTGCTTAAGCGAAGTGGCGCAGCCGGGCGTGCATGAAACCCTCACCGAGCTGACCAACCAGCTGGCGCAAGGCCTGCTGGATGCGGCGCGTGACGCCGGGATCCCGCTGGTGGTCAATAACGTCGGCGGCATGTTCGGCATCTTCTTTACCGATGCCGAAACCGTCACCTGCTATCAGGACGTGGTGAAGTGCGACGTCGAACGCTTCAAGCGCTTCTTCCATCTGATGCTGGAGGAAGGCGTGTACCTGGCGCCGTCAGCGTTTGAGGCCGGCTTTATGTCCGTCGCCCACAGCGAGGAAGATATCGACAATACCATCGACGCCGCGCGCCGGGTATTTGCCAAACTGTAAGCTCCCTGCATGCCGGGTGGCGCTCCGCTTACCCGGCCTACCATACTCGCCATGGCACGGACCGCAGGTCGGGTAAGGCGTTAGCCGCCACCCGACAAAAAACGGCACCGTCCGGTAGCCCGGATAAGGCGCAATGCGTCGCTATCCGGGTGCTTTCGCGCAAACGCCACGCGTTAGCGGCTCTGCTTCCTCAGCAAATAGATAAAGTACGGCGCGCCGATAAAGGTCGACAGCAGCCCCGCCGGGATCTGGTACGGGAACATGATCATCCGTCCGCACCAGTCGGCGAAGACCAGCAGCAGCCCGCCAGTCAGTCCGGAGATCACCATATGTGGCAGCGTTCGCCGGAAGCCCATCATGCGCGCAATATGCGGCGCCATCAGCCCGACGAAGCTCAGCGGGCCGATGGTCAGCGTCGCCGCCGCCGTCAGGCAGGCCGCCAGCAGCAGCAGAACAATCCGCGATGACGTCAGCGCCATGCCCACCGCCCGCGCCGCTTCCCCGCCCAGCGGCAGGATGGTTAACCAGCGGCGACAGAGCGGCGCCAGCGCCAGCAGGACCAGCATCACCGCGCCGCTGCGTATCACCCTCTCCGGCGTCGCGCTGTAGGTCGACCCCGAGATCCACGTCAGGATCTGCGCCATGCGCGGATCGCCGCTGGCCTGCAGCATCATCAGCAGCATGGTGAAGGCGGTACTGAGCGCCATCCCCGCCAGCAGCATCCGATGCGGCGAGAAACCGCCCCGCCCGGCGGCCAGCATAATGATCAGCAAGGTGGCCGCCGCGCCAAGGCTCCCGGCCGGCAGCAGCCAGCCAAAGGCGTCGCCAGGCACGAAGAACAGCATCAGCACCACGCCAAAGGCGGCGCCGGAGCTGATGCCCAGCACTTCCGGGCTGGCCATCGGGTTGCCGGTCAGGCGCTGGATAATACATCCGGCGACCGCCAGCATCACCCCGGCGAACAGCGCCGACAGCACCCGCGGCCAGCGCCAGGGCAGCAGTTGCTCCAGCAGATCGCCGTGAGCCCACAGCCAGCCGTGGGCATCGCGACCAAAGGCCAGCGCCACGCTCATCGCCAGCAGCAGCAACGCGACGCCCCCGAGAACAAACCATTGCACGTGATAGCGCTCAGGCTGCACGTTATCGCCGCCGTTCATCACCGGGGCGCTGATGCTGCGCAGCCGCGGCAGCAGCCACAGCAGCAGCGGCGCGCCAATCAGGGCGGTGACCGAGCCGGTGGAGACTTCCCGCCATACCCGGCTCAGCCAGAGGATCACCTGATCGGAAAGCCACAGGAGCAGCGCGCCGATCAGCGCCGCCAGCAGCAGCCGGGCCAGCAGTCGACGGGCGCCGAGCATTTTCGCCAGCAGCGGCGCGAACAGGCCGATAAAGCCGATAATCCCGACCGCGTTGACCAGCAGCGCGCTCATCACGATCGCCAGCGTCAGGGCGCCGAGGCGCGCCAGAGACAACGCCAGCCCCAGGTTGCGCGCCACCCCGTCATCGAGCCCCATCAGAGTCAGCGGACGCAGCAGCAGCAGGGTGAGTATCGCCCCGCCCAGCAGCTGCGGCCACAGGCGCTGCGCCACGCTCCAGTCGGTTTGCGTTAGCGTCCCGGTGCTCCACAAGAACATACTCTGCAGCTGGTCGTGATGGAAAATCACCATCAGCTGGTTAAGCGCCCCGCAGTAGAGGCTGACCACCAGTCCCGCCAGGATCAGCGTTACCGGCGACAGACGCTTGCCCCAGGAGACGCCAAACACCAGCGCACCCACCAGACAGGCCCCGGCCAGCGCGGCAAACTGCGACGCCAGCACGCCAGGGATGGCCCACAGCGTGGTGACCGTTATCCCCAGCTGCGCGCCGGTGGCGACGCCAAGGGTGGTCGGCTCCGCCAGCGGATTGCGCAGCACCTGCTGGAACAGTACGCCGACCAGTCCCAGCCCGGCCCCCACCAGCAGTGAAACGGCCACCCGCGGCAGCAGGCTGTAATGAAACAGCATCTGGGCAATCTGATCGCTATCCGGCTGCCGCAGCGCCTGCCGCCATTGCGCATAGGGCAAGGCGACATTGAGATTGACGATACTCAACGCGAAGGCGGCAACCAGCAGCGCGGCCAGCAGGATACTGGCTAATGGTGAAATACGCGTATTCATGCCGGACTCCCCTGGGCCTCGGCCAGCACGCGGGCAAAATGCATCGCCGACAGCGTCGCGCCATAGAACCACACCGCCGGAACGCGCTGAAAGCGCCCCGCGCGCACGAACGGCATCGCCTGCCACAGCGGGGTCGCCTGCAGCTGGGTCATCTCCCGCTCGTTACCATGATCAAAACAGATCACATCGGCCTCGTTAAACGCCGCCAGCCGGTCGATGCCAACGCTAACGCTGCCCCAGAACGCCGCTTCGCCGCGCCAGGCGTTTTTAATACCAAAGCGGTCTAGCACCTCCTGGAACAGGCAGTTTTCGCCAAACACCAGAACGTGGCGCGGATCGAGCAGGGAGATCATCAGCAGCGGACGGTCGCCGCGTCCGGCAAAGCGCGGCTTCAGGTTCGCCATCAGCGCCTCAAACTCCGCCAGGTGGCGCTGAGCCTGCTGCGGTTTGCCCAGCAGGTCAGCCATCTCCAGCAGCGAGCGCTGAGCCATCGCCAGCGGGCGTTTGCCGTCGCTAAAGGTGAATCCGCGACCGGGGGCGATACGCGCCAGCTTCTCCGGCGACGGGCCGTAGCCTGCTGACCAGACGATAAACGACGGTTTCATCTGCGTCAGCAGCTCAAGATTGGGTTCAGTGCGCAAACCGACATCGATCACCGAGTCGGGCAGCGCGGGCTCGTTCACCCACAGGCGATAGTTAGGGATATCGGCCACGCCGTAAGGCGTGACGCCCAGCGCCAGCAGCAGCTCCGCCGGCAGCCACTCCAGGGCGACCACACACTGCGGGTCAACGTTCGCCGCCTGCGCGCCGCGCATCTGCCACAGCAGCGGCGAGAGCGCCATCGCGGTCAGCAGGCGACGTCGGGTTATCTGAGTCGGGGTCATCATTAATAGACAAAGCTTACCGGCGCCGCGCCGGCCGGGTGCGGCAGGATCCCCATCGGGATGCCGTAGATTTGTTCCAGGGTATCGCTGCGCATCAGTTCCACCGGCGTCCCCTGGGCGATCATTTCCCCGCCGCGCAGGGCCACCAGATAGTCGCAGTAGCGGGCCGCCATATTAACGTCGTGCAGGACGGCGATCACCGTCAGGCCGCGCTGCTGGCTGAGACGATGCACCAGCGCGAGGACATCAACCTGATGGGCGATATCCAGCGCCGAGGTGGGTTCATCGAGCAGCAGACAGCGGCTATCCTGCGCCACCAGCATGGCGATCCACGCCCGCTGACGTTCGCCGCCGGAGAGGCTGTCCACCAGACGATGGGCGAGCGGCTTCAGCCCTACCAGCGCAATCGCCTCTTCCACTTTCTCGCGGTCCGCCGCGCCAAAGCGACCCAGCGCGCCGTGCCACGGATAGCGGCCGATCGCCACCAGCTCGCGCACCGTCATACCTTCGGCCGGCGGCAGCTGCTGCGGCAGATAGGCCACTTTGCGGGCAAAGGCTTTGCTGCCCCAGCTCTCCAGCGGCTGGCCGTCCAGCAGCACATCGCCTGCGGAAGGCGGCTGATGGCGGCCAAGCATTTTCAGTAACGTCGACTTGCCGGAGCCATTATGGCCGATCAGGCCTGTGACTTTTCCGGCCGGGAAGGTGAGCGAGAGCGGATGGAGCAACGTGCGGCCAGGCACACGGAAAGTGACGCGATCCAGCGCGAAGGTGGTTTCTGCGTGCGGAGTCTGTTCCTGCATAGCGATAACCTGATAAAGGGCGCGGCGAACCGCGCCCGTAGGTGGTTAGAAACGGAAGGTGGCGGTGGCGACGACCTGACGTCCGGCCCCCCAGTAGCAGGCGTATTCGCTGTAGCAACTGGAGACATATTCGCGGTCGAACAGGTTGTTGACGTTGACGCCGACCGACGAGCCCGGCAGGCCAAAGCGCGCCAGATCGTATTTCACCGTCGCATCCATCAGCGCATAACCGGCCACACTAAAGGCATCATTTTTCTTACCGGTGCTGGTGTCATTTTTGTAGTAGCTGACCGTTGAACCGATATAGCGCGCCCCGGCCCCAATCGTCAGACCGCTCAGCGCGGTTTCGTGGAAGGTATAATCCGCCCACAGGGAGGCCATGTTACGCGGCACTTCCGCCGGACGTTTGCCGTTGAACACTGTATCGTGAGTGTACTCCGCATCGGTGTAGCTGTAGGCTGCGGTGACGTTAATATTGGCGTTCACCGCCGCCTTCGCCTCCAGCTCAAGGCCACGGGAGCGGATTTCGCCGGTCTGGATGCTGAACGCCTGGTTAGCCGGATCCGCCGTCAGGTTCTTGTCTTTGGTCAGCTGATAGACCGCCGCGGTGACCACCACCGGCATATCTTTCGGCACATATTTCACGCCGGCTTCATACTGCTTACCGCGCGACGGATCGAACGGCTTACCGCTGCTGCTGGCGCCCGATACCGGTTCAAACGATTCGCTGTAGCTGAAGTACGGAGAGATACCGTTATCGAACAGGTAGTTGATGCCGCCGCGCCAGCTGAACTGCTGGTCGTGGTTCTCCGCCAGGCTGTTGGTGGCGCGGGTTAACGTTGAGGTCGTGGCGTAATCGTAACGGCCGCCCAGGGTCATCACCCATTTATCCCACTCCATCTGATCCTGCGCGTACAGGCCAGTCTGCTCCATCCGGTTGAGCACCGCGTACGGGAAGGTGACCTGAATATTCGGGTTGCCGTACTGCGGATTGTTCATGCTGATGGGATCCGCCGTCCCGTAGTCGGCATCCACATCGTTACGCATCCGCGAGTAGTCCACGCCGGTCAGCAGGGTATGGCTAACCGCGCCGGTGGCGAAATCAGACTGCAGCTGAGTATCGACGGTGAAGGTGTTCAGGTGCTCGTCGGATCGCACATAGGCGCGATTCATGTAGCCCGGCGCGACATAGCCGTTGCCGTACACCGAACGATAGAGCGTATGCACATCGGCATAGCGCAGGTTCTGCCGCACGGTAAAGGTGTCATCGAACTGATGGGAGAAGCTGTAGCCCACCATCTTCTGGCGGCGGGAGATTTTATTATCCGCCTCGCCTTCGTTGAAATCGGTCGGCAGCTTATGCGCCTTACCGTTGGCGTCGTAATACGGCACCACGGTGCCTTCGCGCGGCAGCCAGCCGTAGTAGCCCGCATCCGGATCATTCTGGAAGTTGCTCAGGAAGGTGAAGTCGGTTTTATCATCCGGACGCCAGCTAAAGGAGGGCGCCACCGCGTAGCGGGTCGATTTCGCCATCTGCTGCTGGGCATCCTGGCTGCGGCCCAGGCCGGTCAGGCGGTAGGACCAGACGCCGGCATCATCAATGGCGTCGCTGAAGTCAAACCCGGTCTGCCACAGATTGTCGGTGCCCATCTTAAACTGCACTTCTTTCAGCGGCTCGGTGGTCGGGCGTTTGCTGACCATGCTGACGATACCGCCCGGGTTGCTGTTGCCGTACAGCACCGAGGTTGGCCCGCGCATCACTTCCACGCGCTCCAGGAAGTAAGGATCCATGGAGACTTCAGAGTAGTTATTCCCCTGCAGCTTCATGCCGTCCAGATACTGGTTGGTGTTGACGGTCGTCGAGGTGGTGAAGCCGCGAATGGTGACCACGTCATAGGTGGTCGAACTGCCGCGGGTGGAGAAGACGCTTGGCGTATAGGAGAGCGCCTCTTTTACCGTCGTCGGCTGGCGCATCTCCATCTCCTGGCGCGTCACCACCGACACAGACTGCGGCGTTTTTTCTATCGGGGTATCGGTTTTCGTCGCCGTGGCGGAGCGTTTCGCCGCGATGGTCGGCGCCGGTCCCCAGGCGCTTTCCTGGGCGGCCGGGGCAGCAACGACGGTGATGGTTTCTTCTTGCTTCGGTTGTTCTGCTGCCTGTGCGTAGACAGACATGCCGCTAACCGCCGTGGCTACTACAGCTGCGACTTTACGCAGCGAGTGGTTTGGCTGAGCAGTTTTTGGACGCGCCATGGGTATATCTCTGATGAAAGTGAATGATAACGTAAACGAGAATTATTATTATGACGGGCGATATAATAGGCGAAACGTTGAAGGCAAGGCAAGCGATATGCCTGTCGCTGCGGGTTGAAGGCTGAATTAATAACCAGATAGTTATTATGGAGTTAAAGAGCCGTTAACTTTTTTACAGGCATAAAAAAACCCCTTAATACTTTCGTCTTAAGGGGTCTGGTCTTAGGGCTTAAATCAGTTACTGCCGAACATATCCTTGATCCAGCCCGCGACGCCGTCGCTCTTCTCCTGCTGCTTCGGCGGCTGCTGTTGCTGCTGCTGTTGCTGCTGAGGCTGCTGCTGCCCGGACTGATTGAACGGGTTGTTCGCTTCCTGCTGCTGCAACTGCTGCTGCTGCATCATCTCGCCCTGGCGGCACAGCGCATCCGGCTGCGTCGTCCACACCGGCAGCGAACGCATACCGCCGCTGCAGACGAAGTTGCCGTTGCTGTCCACGCCCATGTCGACCACGTCTTCAGGCGCCGTCAGCACCAGCGGCGTTGGCGTCTGGTTCGCCAGATAACGCTGGTAAATCGACATCGCACCGCTGGCGCCGTACAGTTTGGTTGGCTGGTTATTATCGCGACCCACCCAGGTGATGGTCACCTGGCTACCGTCGATCCCGGCAAACCAGGTATCGACGTTATTGTTGGTGGTCCCGGTTTTCCCCGCCAGATGGAGGCCCGGATACTTCGCGCCCAGCTGACGCCCCGTCCCGCGCTGCACCACCTGCTGCATGGTCCACAGCGTCATGTAGGCCGCCTGGGCAGGCACCGCGCGCTCCGCCTGCGGGTAGCTCTGATACAGCACCGTGCCATCTTCCGCAATCACTGACCGCAGGGCGGAGAGTGGCGCACGGTTGCCGCCGCTGGCGATGGTCTGGAAGGCCTGGGCCACTTCAATTGGCGTCAGGTTCAGCGCGCCAAGCAGCATCGCCGGCACGGCGTTGAGCTGATTCTTCGGCGCCCCGAGTTTGGTCCAGGTATCGACCACCGCCGGCAAGCCCAGCGCCATCCCGAGGTTAACCGTCGGCACGTTCATCGAACGGGTCAGGGCATCCACCAGCATCACCTGGCCGCTGAAGCGACGATCGTCGTTCTGCGGCGACCAGGTCTGGCCGTTGGACAGGCGAATAGTCACTGGCGCATCGGCGATCCACGTATTCAGGCGATACTGGTTCGGCTGGCTCAGCGCGGTCAGATAGGTCGCCGGCTTGGCCAGAGAACCAATCGACCGGCGGGCCTGCATCGCACGGTTGTAGCCGGCGAACTGCGGCTCCGCGCCGCCGACCATCGCCCGCACTTCACCGGTAAAGCGGTCCACCACCACCATGGCGGTTTCCAGATCTGCCAGCTTGCGCTGTTTCTTCAGTACCGGGATCCCTTCGGTGGCCGCTTTTTCCGCGGCATCCTGCGCCACCGAGTCGAAGGTCGTAAAGATCTTCACGCCGGAGAGATCTTTCACTTTATCGCCCAGCTTCGCCTGCAGCTCCTGACGCACCATCTGCATAAACGCCGGCTGTGGTGAAATCACCCCGCCACGCGGCTGCACACCCAGCGGACGCGCGCTCAGCATGTCGTACAGCTCCTGGTCGATGACCTGCTGCTGCTGCAGCAGGCGCAGCACCAGATTGCGTCGCTCAAGGGCCAGTTTCGGGTTGCGCCACGGGTTATAGACCGAGGCCCCTTTCACCATCCCCACCAGCAGCGCCTGCTGGTCGAGGCTCAGCTCTTCCACCGGACGGCCAAAGTAGTACAGGCTGGCCAGCGGGAAGCCGCGAATTTCGTTATCGCCGCTCTGACCGAGGTACACCTCGTTCATATACAGCTCAAGGATGCGATCCTTGCTGTAGCGGGCGTCGACGATCAGCGCCATGTACGCTTCGTTGGCTTTACGCCAGTAGGAGCGTTCGCTGGAGAGGAACAGGTTTTTCACCAGCTGCTGGGTCAGGGTACTTGCCCCCTGCACCGTCCGGCCTGCCGTCAGGTTCGCCAGCACCGCACGGCCGATGGAATAGAGGCTGATACCATCGTGCTCGTAGAAGTGGCGGTCTTCGGTCGCCAGCAGCGTATCCACCAGCAGGTCGGGGAAGCCGCTGCGCTTCACGAACAGACGCTGCTCGCCGTTCGGCGACTGCAGCATGGTGATAAGCCGCGGATCGAGGCGGAAGAAACCGAACTGGCGGTTGTTATCCATATTCTCGATGGTTTCCAGATGGTCGCCGTCGAAGGTCAGACGCGCGCGCACCTGCCCTTCTTTACTGTCCGGGAAATCGAACGGACGGCGGATCATCTCGATGCTGTTGGCCTGCACCGTATATTCGCCAGGACGCGTCATCGCGCTGACCTGACGATACTGGGTGGCGTTCAGCAGACGCACCATCTCGTTTTTGCTGATCTGCATGTCCGGCTCAAGGTTCACCATTCGGCCATAGACCGCGGCCGGCAGCTCCCAGACTTTACCGTCAATGCGGCTGCGGATTTTCTGGTCGAGGTAGACGCCATAGGCGGCAATCAGCACCGCGAAGACAATCCCCAGCTTGACCAGCAGCCACAGCCAGCTGCGCTTACGACGAGGCTTGCCACCTTTGCCTTTGGCTTTTCTCGGCACCGGTTTCTCATCCTCATAATCATCGTCATCATACTCGTCGTCGTAGTCCTCTTCCCGGACCCGGCGACGGGTGACTTTCTGTTTTGTCGGACGTGAGGGTCTTCCCTTACGTCCGATAGGCTCGCGGTCATCTCCCGCCATGCTTTTTCTCCGCAACGTTCAGGCGCAAAGGCCTGATTCTCAATACTTCCCCTGTTCAGAGGAAGAAGAAATCTCTCAAATTAACGTCCTGGCTGCTTACCCTCGGGACGACAACCTGCTGGCGGGCAGAACGCGCCGCCATCTTTCAAAGGGTTGGTTTGCTTCGTTTCACATGATACTAACAATAAAAATTCACCATAAAATCATTGTGTTAAACGCATCACTGGCAGAATGAGTCAGAACATAGCACGTAATGTTCAGGGCATACAGGATAGCACTAAAATGCGACATTCTTAACCAGCATTTTACCTCGTACTCACGTAACAAGATGGGAAAGAGTATGTTTTTTAATAACATAAAAAATGACGCTCGCCCTGATGCCAAATGCGGCGGCATCATCTGCCGCAGAAAATATATTTTCCGGCCGCCAATGTTTATTATTGAAAGAAGTAAAGGGGATTAATCGAGTTTCTGCCAATAAAAATGAGAGCCTGTTAACATTTATGCAGAATCATATTTTATGATGACACCAGGGAAATATTTGTTAAACTAGCGGCCAGTGATTCATTATTTTGATTACTCTACTATGCGCATTCCGCTTATATTTCCGCTTTGCGTGGTGGCCGTGCTCTCTGGCTGCCAACAGAAACCCGCCTCAACGCTCAGTCCGGCCATCAGTAGCCAGGCGCAGCTCGAGCAGCTCTCGTCCGTGGCGGCAGGAACGCGCTATCTCAAGAATAAATGTAATCGTAGCGATCTGCCCGCCGATGAAGCTATTTATCGGGCGGCGGTGAATGTCGGTAAAGCGCGCGGCTGGGGAAATATTGACCCGGCAACGTTAAGCCAAAATAGCGACCGGCTTTACCAACAGCTTTTACAGGACAGCACCCCGGAAGCCGCGCAGTGCAGTCAATTTAATCGCCAGCTTGCTCCCTTTATTGCCAGCCTGCGCGGCGACTAAGCAAAATATCTTCAACGCGCATTTTATTGCGCGTGCCCCTTATTCGCCTTTCGGCTCCTCGTCAATTTTCCCGCCGGGCCAGTCCTCCAGCGCCGCGAGGGTAAAGGTCGTGCCGTTGAAGCTAAAGATCGTCACATCCTGCTGGATCTGCTCCACCACCAGATTGGGCAGCGGGGAGTCGCCCTCCGTCCACGCTTTGCCATTTAACACAATGCTGCGCTTTTCCGCTAACGAGGCGTAGACATGCGCGCTATAGCGCAGAGGCGGCAGCGTATCGCTGTCCACCACCGGCGCGGCGGGCGCGCTGGGTTTTGTCGCCGGCGGCGGCGTCTTTGGCGCGGCCTCTCCGGCAGCGGTTAACGGCAGAAGCGCCGCATGCGCCACCGGCAAGGGCAGCGGTTGCGGCGGTGCCGGATGACGCCACTGCTCGCCGCCAAACCAGCCGAGCGCGAATAATAATCCGGCGTACAGCGGGATAATCCAGCCTGGGATCTGCACCATCCGGCCGCGGATCACCGGCGCGTCCGCCTGCGCGGAAGGCGGCTGATGCGCCACCAACGGGGGGATCCCTCTTTCACTGTCATCACGAACAATCACCACGATCTCCTGTTCCCTCACGATAACGAGAAGGCGCCCTTACGGGCGCCCCAAACGGCTGACAAAGCGCAATCTTCAGGGATTGCCCGGCGGCGCTGCGCTTGCGCGGGCCTACAGCTAACTGCATAACGGTTTGATATTGCAGTCCTTCACAGGCCGGGTAAGGCGAAAGCCGCCACCCGGCAGAAAGGCGGCACAGTATCAAACCAGGTTTGTCATCAGCCAGAGGCGCCCTTACGGGCGCCCCACGTCACGTTATTTACTGCTCACCGGCAGGCCGGCGCCCTGCGATTCGCCCTGCGGCAATTCGAGAACGGCAACCGACCAGGCCGGCAGCGTGACCGAGCCGTCAGCGGCAATCTGCACGCCGCTGGCCAGCGAACGGTCGCCCGCCGCCTGCTGGATGGCGCTCAGCTGGAGCGATATGCCGGCGAAATCCTGCAGCGTCCGGCTTTCCGGGGCGGCGTTAATCGCCACCACGATGCCGTCGACGCGGCTGTCCAGACTGGCGCCAGCCTGCATCCCGTCATCGATGGTCATCACCAGCAGACCGGTCTGCTGATCGGCGCCGGTATTGCGGAAGTCCACACGCTGCATCACCGTCGCGCCGTCGCCGAGGGTAAACAGCGGAGATGACTTACGCAGCGCGGTCAGCTCCTGATAAAACGCGGTCATCTGCTTGAGCTCGGCTTCACCCGGGGTGGCCACCAAGTCCTTCACGCGGGCGATGATGTCATAGTTGCTGCCATCATCGCTGCTGCGCGGCATACCAACGTTGTAGTTGTTGTCCTGCAGGGAGTAATCCACGCGGTTAAACCAGTCGCCGGAATCATACGAGTCGCGGGTAAAGGATTTGGAGCGCAGCAGCTCCGAGCCCTGCTGGTCAAAGGCGATCCCCTGGCCGAGCATGACCGTGGCCAGCGACACCGCCTGCATCCGGACGCGGGTGTCGAGATCCGCCTCCTGAGCGGCTTTGTAGCTGATCATGTCCCACAGCGTCTGGTTGTCGTGTTTTGACACATAGTTCACGACTTCCGTCGGATCAGCCGCGTAGCCGCCAGGCGCGCCGTTATAGTCAATCTCGCTGCCTCTCTTCACCGCGCCGTCTTTGTCGATCAGCACGAAGTCCGCAAGGTTACCGGCCATGCCGAGACGGGTCAGATCGGCGAGATGGCGCGCCTGATCGTCGGTCAGGGTGGTCAGCTCATTCGGCAGAACGCCGGCCCCGCTGCCCACGCCCTGGTTCTGGCGCAATGCATCGCCGGAGTCGAACGGTCCGCCGCCGCGCACGGCGTCGCGCAGACGATCGGAGAAGGTGCCGATCCCGGTGCCTTTGAGATTGATTTGCGAGGCAATTTCAAAGCGATCGCTCTGGTTGGAATCCCAGCCTTCACCAAAGAAGTAGATATCCGGGTTCAGCGCTTTAATGCGCTCCCAGGCCGAGAGGATCTGCGCTTTCGGGTGGTAGCCCATCAGGTCGAAGCGGAAGCCATCGATCTTATAATCGGTGGTCCATACCGCCAGTGAATCGGCGATAAGCTTGGCGAACATCCGGTGCTCTGGCGCCGAGTCGGAGCAACAGGTGGCCGATTCCACGCTGCCGGTGGTTTCGTTCAGACGCTGATAGTACCAGGGGACGATCTTATCCAGCACCGAGGTGCGGTCGGTCGGGCCGGCGGCGTTGGTGTGGTTGTACACCACGTCCATAATGACGTTCATTCCCAGATCCTGCTTGATCGCCTGAATCATGGTGCGGAACTCTTTAATGCGCGCCGTGCCTTCCGGGTCGGTGGCGTAGGATCCTTCCGGTACCGTGTAGTGGAACGGATCGTAGCCCCAGTTATAGGAGTCGGTCTGCGCCACCAGCGTATTCAACGCCTGCACCTGCGGGTTATCCTTACTGTCGTTCTGCTTCAGCTGAGTCAGCACCTCTTCAACCGTCGAACCGCTGTCGCAATAGCCCGCGAACTCGCTGCTCTTCACCGCGCTGTTGACCTCGCACAGGCGACTGAACGGCTGCTGAATATCGGCGACTTTGTCGCTGAACTCATTGACCGTCGCCAGATCGAAGACCGGCAGCAGCTCAATATGGGTCACGCCCGAGGCCGACAGCTGCTTCAGATGCTGGACCATATTGCTCTCCTGGGCGGTGAGCGCCAGATACTTACCGCGCAGCTCCGCAGGAACGGTTTGATCCCAGGCGGAGAGATCGCGAATATGCGATTCGTGGATCGTCATCTTCGCCAGGTCAGCTTTGGTTTTCTGCGCGTGCGGCATCGTCAGCCCGTCCCAGCCTTCCGGCTTCAGCGCGCTGTCGTTCAGATCGACCACCTGGCTGTACTCCGAGTTGGTCGACAAACTGTGGGCGTAGGGATCGGTCACTTCGTACTGCTCGACTTTGCGCGACTGCGGGTGGTAGACCGTCATCGCGTAGCGGTAGAACGCGCCTTTCAGGTCGCTCCCTCCCTGCCAGGACCAGGCGCCGGAGGCGCTGTCGCGGGTCATCGGGTGACTGGCAACCACTTTCTTGTCCGCACTGTAGAGCACCAGCTCGACCTGCTGCGCCGTGGGCGCCCAGACGCGGAAGGTCACGCCGCTATCGGTCAGCTGGGCGCCATAGCTCAGCGCCTCGGCGGCGGCGGCATAGGTATCATCCAGCACGCCGGCGGTCTGCACCTGGGTGGCGGAGCTCAGTATCCCGTCGCTTTCGGCGGATATCGCCACCGTCTCGCCCTGCAGCAATTCCTCGACGTTGACGTCATCCGGCAGCTTAAAGGCAGGATAGCTGGCGAGATGCGGGAAGCGCATGCTCACCTGCTGGCTGACGGTGGTCGGGGTCAGCTTGACATACTTATCGGTAAATTCGCCGTTACTGTCGGCGGCCACCTTACTGCTATGGCTGTAATAGAGACGCACAATGGGTTTATTTTCCCCGCCCGGCCACAGCAGAGTGGTCTTATCGACCCAGTGCGCATCGGCCAGCGCCACGCCAAAGGCGGCGCGGAAGGCGTCGGCGCGGGAGTCATAGACCGCGCTGTTGCCGGCGATGACCGATACCGTCCGATCGGTGAAATCACTGAAAGAGACGCGCAGGTCGCTGTCGATAAGCTTATTGGTGCCATCGCGGACGATCACGTTGATACACCCGCTCTCTTTAGTCAGCGGGATCACCCAGTAAGGGCCATATTTGTCGCTGCCGGTCGGCGTGGTGCTGACATCATTCCAGTCCGCCACCGGCGCGCTCAGCGCATCACAGGTTTCGTTATTCCACAGATAGAGGTTTTTGCTGGCATAGTCGGCCGGCGTGCTGCTGGTGATGCCGGCGATATCGACGAGATGAATGACAGCCTGGTTGGCAGAGGCCTGTACCGCTTCGCCAGGGACGGCAACGTCCGGTAAACGGACGACGACATCCTGCGGGTCGGGCGTGCCAGGATTACCGGGTTCGCCAGGTGAGCCAGAGGAAGAGGAGGAAGAGCTGTTATCACAGCCACTCAATAATACTAACGATCCAAGAAATAGGGCATGACAGGTATATCTGAGCATTCGATAGTCCCTAATATGCTTATTAAATTATAAAAGGTAAGAAAGGATGAATATCTTTACAGCGCGCTAATTAGATATTTTTGCTTTCTCAGGCGCAATCATCCCCCACAAATGAGAGGGGGGCGTAGGAAGCCGGGGGAGTAAATGAATAAAGGGAATGACGACCGCAAACCGCAAACTGATTATGATTCGCCACGCTTATCGCCACTCTCCGGCAATAATTCATTCAAAAGCCAATAATCACCTACCTGTTTCGGTAGGGTATTACGCCAGCGTGCAGAAAAATAAATTAGCAAAGGAATTAAAATGCCGATTTCTGTGATGGGGTTAACAAATATAAATAAAGGGGTAATTAAATTATTACCCCGATTTGTGACGCTCATCATATTAATAACCGCCATTCCGCAGCTGGCGAAATTAACCTGGCGAGTGGTATTCCCTGTCAGTTCTGAGGATATTTCCGCCCTGCCGTTAACCGCGCCTCCGGCAGCGGAACCGGAATTAAAAAACGTGCGGCCCGCATTTACCCTGTTTGGCCTGGCGACGAAAAATCCCCCCGCGCCAGCGGAGGCCACCAGCCTCGATCAGGTGCCGGTTTCCAGCCTGAAGCTACGCCTGGCCGGGCTGCTCGCCAGCAGCAACCCGGCGCGTTCCATCGCGATTATTGAAAAAGGAAATCAGCAGGTTAGCCTTAGCGTCGGCGATACCACCCCAGGATACGATGCACAGATCGCTGCCATCCTGCCAGACCGGATCATCGTCAACTATCAGGGGCGCCAGGAGGCCATTTTATTATTTAACGATACCCGCGCGTCGTCGTCATCGCCCGCCGCCGCGCCCCGTCCGCCCCTTATGAAGCGACTCCGTGAGCAGCCGCAAAATATCCTCACTTATTTAACGATTTCGCCGGTACTCAGCGGCGACAAACTGCAGGGCTACCGACTTAACCCTGGCAAAGATGCCTCGCTGTTTCGCCAGGCCGGCCTGCAGGCAAATGATTTGGCGATCGCCTTAAATGGCATCGATTTACGCGATCAGGAACAAGCGCAACAGGCGCTGCAGAATCTGGCCGATATGACCGAAATAACGCTAACCGTTGAGCGGGAAGGCCAACGACACGATATTGCTTTCTCCCTGGGGGATGAATAATTGCCAACCATGAAACGCCTGCGAAAAATGCTTCCTGCGCTGCTGATATTAACCCCGCTGCTATTTTCTCCGGCCGCCGCGGAGGAATTTTCCGCCAGTTTTAAAGGCACCGATATCCAGGAATTTATCAATACCGTCAGCAAAAACCTGAATAAAACGGTGATTATCGATCCCAGCGTACGCGGCACTATCACCGTGCGCAGTTACGATATGCTCAATGAAGAGCAATATTATCAATTCTTCCTCAGCGTGCTGGATGTATATGGCTTCGCCGTGATTAATATGAATAACGGCGTGCTGAAGGTGGTCCGCGCCAAAGACGCCAAGACCTCGGCCGTTCCGGTCGCCAGCGAGGCCGCGCCGGGCGAAGGCGATGAGGTCGTCACCCGGGTGGTGCCCCTGACCAACGTCGCCGCTCGCGATCTCGCGCCGCTGCTCCGCCAGCTGAACGATAACGCTGGCGCCGGCAGCGTGGTCCATTATGAACCTTCCAACGTCCTGCTGATGACCGGCCGCGCGGCGGTGATCAAACGCCTGCTGACCATTGTCGAACGCGTCGACAACGCCGGGGATCGCAGCGTGGTGACCGTGCCTCTCTCCTGGGCCTCCGCCGCGGAGGTGGTCAAACTGGTTACCGAACTCAATAAAGACACCAGCAAGTCGGCGCTGCCGGGATCGATGGTGGCGAACGTGGTGGCCGATGAGCGCACCAACTCGGTGCTGGTGAGCGGCGAGCCAAACTCGCGCCAGCGCATTATCGCCATGATCAAACAGCTCGACCGCCAGCAGGCGGTGCAGGGCAACACCAAAGTGATCTACCTGAAGTACGCCAAAGCCGCCGATCTGGTGGAGGTCCTGACCGGGATCAGCAGCTCGCTGCAGAACGATAAGCAAAGCGCCAAGCCGGTGGCCGCGATCGATAAAAATATTATTATCAAAGCCCACGGCCAGACCAACGCCCTGATCGTCACCGCGGCGCCGGACGTGATGAACGATCTGGAGCGGGTGATCGCCCAGCTGGATATCCGCCGCCCGCAGGTGCTGGTGGAGGCGATTATCGCCGAAGTGCAGGATGCCGACGGACTCAACCTCGGTATCCAGTGGGCCAATAAAAACGCCGGCATGACCCAGTTTACCAACAGCGGATTGCCGATCTCCACCGCGATCGCCGGCGCCAACCAGTACAACAAAGACGGCACCATCAGCAGCTCGCTGGCCAGCGCCCTCGGCTCGTTTAACGGTATCGCCGCCGGCTTCTACCAGGGGAACTGGGCGATGCTGCTCACCGCCCTCTCCAGCAGTACCAAGAACGATATTCTGGCCACCCCCAGCATCGTCACCCTCGACAATATGCAAGCCACCTTCAACGTCGGCCAGGAAGTCCCGGTGTTAACCGGCTCGCAAACCACCTCCGGCGACAACATCTTCAATACCGTCGAGCGCAAAACCGTGGGCATTAAGCTGAAGGTGAAACCGCAGATTAACGAAGGCGATGCCGTGCTGCTGGAGATTGAGCAGGAAGTATCGAGCGTCGCCGATTCGGCCTCCAGCACCAGCAGCGATCTCGGGGCGACCTTTAATACCCGGACGGTGAATAACGCCGTGCTGGTGGGTAGCGGCGAAACGGTGGTGGTTGGCGGGCTGCTGGATAAAAGCGTCACCGATAGCGCCGACAAAGTGCCGCTGCTCGGCGACATCCCGGTGATCGGCGCGCTGTTCCGCTCCGACAGCAAGAAAGTGTCGAAACGCAACCTGATGCTGTTTATCCGCCCGACCATTATTCGCGACCGCGATGAGTACCGCCGGGCCTCCTCCGGCCAGTACACCGCCTTCAACGATGCGCAAACCAAACAGCGGGGCAAAGAGAGCAGCGAAGCATCGCTCAGCAACGATCTGCTGCACATCTATCCGCAGCAGGAGACCCAGGCCTTCCGCCAGGTTAGCGCCGCCATTGACGCCTTTAACCTCGGAGGCCGCCCATGACGCCAGCTGCCGAACGCCGTCCGCTGTTGCCCTTCGCGTGGGCCCGCGCGCACCATCTGGTGCTGCTCAGCGACGGCGAACGCTGCGAAGCGCTGTGCCGCGCTGATACCGCCGCCCGGGCGCTGCTGGAAGCGCGCCGCCTGGCGGACGGGCCGATGAGCGTCAGCCGTCTGGCGCCGGAAGCGTTCGAGAAAGTGCTGGTGCTCAGCTATCAGCGCGACTCGGCGGAAGCGCACCGGATGATGGCCGACATCGGCAATGAGCTTGACCTCTATACCCTCGCCGAAGAGCTGCCGGATACCGACGATCTGCTCGACAGCGAAGACGATGCGCCGATTATCCGTCTGATCAACGCCATGCTCACCGAGGCCATCAAAGAGAAAGCCTCCGATATCCATATCGAAACCTATGAGCGCCATTTGCAAATTCGCTTTCGCGTCGACGGCGTGCTGCGGGAAATTCTGCGCCCGCAGCGGCGGCTGGCCGCGCTGCTCATTTCGCGCATCAAGGTGATGGCGAGCCTGGACATTGCCGAAAAACGGGTGCCCCAGGATGGCCGCATGGCGCTGCGTATCGGCGGGCGGGCGATAGACGTGCGCGTCTCCACCCTGCCCTCCAGCCACGGCGAACGCGTGGTGCTGCGCCTGCTGGACAAAAACAGCGTCAACCTGGATCTGCAGACGCTGGGCATGCCCCCCGCCCTGCTTGACCAGGTCGACGCGCTGATCGCCCGGCCACACGGCATCATTCTGGTCACCGGACCGACCGGATCCGGGAAAAGCACAACGCTCTACGCCGCCCTCAGCCGCCTCGACGCCCGGGAGCGCAACATCATGACCATTGAAGATCCGGTGGAGTATGAGCTGGAAGGCATCGGCCAGACCCAGGTCAACGCCAAAGTCGAGATGACCTTCGCCCGCGGCCTGCGCGCCATTCTGCGCCAGGATCCGGACGTGGTGCTGGTGGGCGAAATCCGCGATGGCGAAACCGCCCAGATCGCCGTCCAGGCCTCGCTGACCGGCCACCTGGTGCTGTCGACGCTGCACACCAACAGCGCGCTGGGGGCCGTTTCCCGCCTGCAGGATATGGGAGTGGAGCCCTTTTTACTCTCTACTTCGCTACTGGCGGTGATGTCGCAGCGGCTGGTGCGTCGGCTGTGCCCGCACTGTCGTCAGCCCTGGCAGGCGGATGCTGACGCCGCCCGGCAGATGGCGGTCCCGGCCGGTACGCCGCTGTGGCAGCCAAAAGGCTGCGCCCGGTGTAATTTCACCGGCTATCGCGGACGCACCGGCATTCACGAGCTGCTGCTCATTGACGACCGCGTCCGCGCCGCCATTCATCGCGGCGAAAATGAGATCACCCTGATCCAGCAGCTGGGGCCAGCCTGGCAGACCCTGCGCCATGCCGGGCGCGATAAAGCGCTGGCGGGGATCACCAGCTGGGAGGAGGTGATGCGGGTCACCGAACAGCAAACGGCGGACAGCGTCTGAGATGGCCCTCTTTCGCTATCAGGCGCTGGACGCGCAGGGCAAAACCCGCCGCGGCGTTCAACAGGCCGACTCCGCCCGCCACGCCCGCCAGCTGCTGCGGGACAAGGGCTGGCTGGCGCTGGAAGTGGCCGCCGCCGACCCGGCGAGCCGGCTGTGGCGCGGCGGGCTGATCGCCCGGCGCACCAGCGCCGGTGATTTAGCCCTGCTCACTCGCCAGCTGGCCACCCTGGTCGCCGCCGGCATTCCGCTGGAAAAAGCGCTCGATGCCGTCGCCCAGCAGTGCGAAAAGGCGTCGCTGAGAACGTTAATGGCCGGGGTGCGCAGCAAAGTGCTTGAAGGCCATTCGCTGGCGGAGGCGATGCGCGCCTATCCCTCCTGTTTCGATGGCCTGTTCTGCGCCATGGTGGCGGCCGGCGAAACCTCCGGCCATCTCGACGGCGTGCTGAACCGGCTGGCGGACTATACCGAGCAGCGCCAGCAGCTTCGCGCCCGCCTGCTACAGGCGATGATCTACCCCATCGTGCTGACGCTGGTCGCCATCAGCGTGATCGCCATTCTGCTCTCCACCGTGGTGCCGAAAGTCGTCGAGCAGTTTGTCCATCTAAAACAGGCCCTGCCCTTCTCTACCCGGCTGCTGATGAGCCTGAGCGACATTGTGCGCAGCGCGGGCCCCTGGCTGGTGCTGCTGTCATTCCTGGCGCTGCTGGGGCTGCGCTATCTGCTGCGCCAGCCCGCCCGGCGGCTCGCCTGGGACCGGGCGCTGCTGCGTCTGCCGGTCCTCGGCCGCGTGACGCGCAGCGTCAACAGCGCGCGCTACGCCCGCACCTTAAGCATTCTCAACGCCAGCGCGGTGCCGCTGCTGCTGTCGATGCGCATCAGCGCCGGCGTCCTCAGCAATGCCTGGGCGCGCAGCCAGCTGGAGACCGCCAGCGAATCGGTGCGCGAGGGCGTCAGCCTGCATCGCGCGCTGGAGGCCACGGCGCTGTTTCCGCCGATGATGCGCTACATGATCGCCAGCGGCGAGCAGAGCGGTGAGCTGACCGCCATGCTGGAGCGCGCGGCGGAGAACCAGGACCGGGAGCTGAGCGCGCAGATCCAGATGTCCCTCAGCCTGTTTGAGCCCCTGCTGGTGGTCACCATGGCCGGCATGGTGCTGTTTATCGTGCTGGCCATCCTGCAGCCGATCCTGCAACTGAATACCCTTATGAGTATGTGACTGTATTAATGGAGAAAACTATGCAACGGCAACGCGGCTTCACGTTACTGGAAATTATGGTGGTGATCGTCATTCTCGGCATCCTCGCCAGCCTGGTGGTACCTAACCTGATGGGCAACAAGGAGAAAGCGGACCGCCAGAAGGTGGTCAGCGATCTGGTGGCACTCGAGGGGGCGCTGGACATGTATAAGCTGGACAACAGCCGCTACCCGAATACCGAACAGGGACTGCAGGCGCTGGTGACCGCCCCGGCCGCCGAGCCGCATGCCCGCAACTACCCGGAAGGGGGCTATATCCGCCGCCTGCCGCAGGACCCGTGGGGAAATGAGTATCAGCTGTTAAGCCCCGGTCAGCATGGCGCCATCGACGTCTTCAGCGTCGGCCCGGACGGGATGCCCGACACCAATGACGACATCGGCAACTGGACCCTCGGGAAGAAATAGTGTCTCAGCGCGGTTTCACCCTCCTGGAAATGATGCTGGTCCTGCTGCTGATCGGCGTCAGCGCCAGCATGGTGCTGCTGGCGTTTCCCTCCGCCCGTACCCAGGAGGCCACGCAGATCCTGGCGCGCTTTCAGGCGCAGCTGGACTTTGTCCGCGAGCGCGGGCAGCAAACCGGCCAGCTCTTCGGGATCGTCATCCACCCTGACCGCTGGCAGTTTATGCGCCTGCAGCCTGCAGACGAAGGCGCCCCGGCGGCGGCTGACGACCGCTGGGGCAACGCGCAGTGGCTGCCGCTGCAGGCCGGGCGCGCCACCACGGCGGAAACCCTCCCGCAGGCCAGACTGACGCTGCGCTTTCCCGACGGCCAGGCGTGGACGCCGGGCGAGCAGCCCGACGTGATCATCTTCCCCGGCGGCGAAGTCACGCCGTTTCAGCTGCGGATTGACGCCGCGACGGGCATCAACATCGACGCCCAGGGCGACAGTCAGCCGCTGGCGGCGCGGGAGCAGCCATGAAACGCGAGAGCGGAATGACGCTTATCGAAGTGATGGTCGCGCTGGTGATTTTCGCCCTCGCCGGCCTGGCGGTGATGCAGTCCACCCTGCAACAGACGCGCCAGCTTGGGCGTATGGAAGAGAAAATCCTCGCCAGCTGGCTGGCGGATAATCAGCTGGTGCAGCTGCGGCTGGAGAAACGCTGGCCCGCCCTCAGCTGGTCCGAAACCACCGTGGAGGCCGCCGGGACGCGCTGGTTCGTCCGTTGGCAGGGGGTGGAAACCGCGCTGCCGCAGCTGCGGGCGCTGGACGTGGAGGTCCGGCGGCAAAAAAGCGATCCCGCGCCGCTGGCGACGCTGCGCACCTGGGTGACTTCGCCATGATAACGAAAATGCGCGGTTTCACCCTGATTGAAACGCTGCTGGCGCTGGCTATCCTCGCCGTCCTCAGCGCCGCCGCCGTGATGGTGCTGCAGAATGTCATCCGCGCCGATGGCCTGACCCGCGAGAAGAGCAAGCAGATCGCCGCCCTCCAGCGCGCCTTTCGCCAGATCGCCGATGATGTCACGCACATCATTCCCCGTCGCGCCAGAAACAGCGACACGCTTTTCTTCGCCGGACGTTTCCAGTTGCAGAGCGACGACTGGGGGCTGGCCTTCAGCCGCAGCGGCTGGCCGAATCCGCTAGGGATCCTCCCGCGCTCGGAGATCCAGAACGTCAGCTACCGCCTGCGCCAGCAGCAGCTTGAACGGCTCAGCTTCGATCAACAGGATCCGCTGACCGGCAGCCAGCCGACGGTCCGGGTGCTGCTACGCGAGGTGACGGCGTTTCGCCTGCGGTTTTATGCCGAGGGGCGCTGGCAGGAGACCTGGGACCGCTCGCAGTCGCTGCCGCAGGGGCTGGAGATCACCCTGACGCTGGCGAACAGCGGGGAGATAACCCGCCTGTTTTTACTCACCCCGGGAGGCGGCCAGTGAAAAATCGGCAACGCGGCGTCGCGCTCCTGATGGTGCTGTTCATCCTCGCCCTGATGATGATCCTCGCCAGCGCCATGACCGAACGCACCTCGGTCATGTATCAACACACCGCCGTGACCCTCGATAATCTGCAGGCCAGATGGTACGCCCTGGCGGCGGAAAACATGGCCGCCGCGCTACTGCAACGCGACGCGCTGGACTCGCCCAGTCAAACGAACCTGGCGCAAACCTGGGCGCAGGAGGGGCGCCGCTTTACCCTCGACGATGGCGAAATCCTCGCCACGATCCGCGACGGGCACGCCTGCTTTAATCTCAATGCCATCAACCATCGCGCGGATGAGACCAGCGGCGGTACGCCCTACCCGACCGACGTCTTCGCCCGGCTGCTGGCGCTGCTCGGCGAGTCGCCGCTTCGCGCCAGCCAGATCGCCGCCGCCCTCGGCGACTGGACGGACAGCGACGGCCAGCCGCGGCTGAACGGCGCGGAAGACGAGGTCTATATGGCGCAAACCCCGGGCTATCTCGCCGCCAACCAGCCGATGCAGGATGTCAGCGAGCTGCGCCTGCTGGCCGGAATGGACGCCGCGCTCTATCAGCGCCTGCTCCCCTTCGTCTGCGTCCAGCCGGATGATGCGCTGCAGGTCAATGTCAACACCCTGCGCCCCTCCCAGGCCGCCCTGCTGGCGGCCCTCTTTCCCGGCGATCTGACGCTGCAGGAGGCGCAACAGCTGCTGTACAACCGCCCGCGAACCGGGTGGAGCAGCGTCGCCGCCTTTCTCGCGCAGCCGACGCTGCAGAAAACCGATACCACGCTCGCCCGTCCGTGGCTGACGGTGCACAGCGCACGCTTTATCGCCGCCTTCACCGTGGTGACCGGCAACCTTCGCTTTCAGCTGCACAGCGTCCTGCAACAGGAGGGGCGCGCCTTTACCGTCGTCCAGCGGCGATACGGACTTTCTATGGTGGTTGATGAATAAGTTTAACGCTTCCCCCCAGGCCATGCTGATCGTGCGCTTCGCCCCCGGGCAGGCGCCGCTGCACTGGCAACTCTTCGCCCCCGGCGAGCCGCACCACGAAGCCAGCGGCCGGTGGCCGGCTGACGACGCCAGCCCTTTCCCGACGCTGGCGGCGCATTACCCGGCCTGGGTGCTGATCCCGGCCAGCGACTGCGCGTTTCACACCCTCACCTTGCCGGCGGGCCTGCGTAAACCGCCGCTGCAGGTGGCCCCCTTCCTGCTGGAAGAGCAGCTGGCCGACGAGGTGGAAGCCACCCATTTTGCCCTGCTCCACCGCCAGCAGGCCCAGTGCGAGATCGTCGCCGTGCAGCGGCAAAAAATGCGCGACTGGCTGGCGCGCTGCGAGTCGCTCTCGCTACGGCCCCTGGCGTTGACGCCCGATGTGCTGGCCCTGCCCTGGCAACCGCCGGCGTGGAGCGCGGTGCAGGCGGACGACCAGTGGCTGATCCGCCACCAGCCATGGGCCGGCATGGCGGCGGAAAGCCCCTGGCTGGCGGAGCTGCTGCAGGGCGAGGCGGAAGAGCACGTCATCGACAGCTATTCGCCGCCCCCCGCGGCGCCGGGAGAGTGGCGCGCGCAGCCTGCGCAGACGCTGCTCTCCCTCGCCGCAAGTCATCCGGCGGCGCAGAAGCTCAGTCTGCTGCAGGGGGAGTTCGCCGTCCGCCGTCGGCGGCCTGATCAGACGAGCTGGCGTCCGGCGCGGTATGCCGCGCTGGCCCTGGCGCTGCTGGCGGCGGTGAACAGCGTGCTGGATCATCGCGATCTGGCGCGCCAGGCCGAGGCCGCCCGACAGGCCAGCCGGGCCTACTATCATCGCTGGTTTCCAACGGAGAAAAAGGTGATTAACCCGCGACTGCAGATGCAGCAGCATCTGCAAAGCCTTGCCCGTCAGGCGCAGCATGCTCCCCTCGTCGACCGCCTCAGCGCGTTGCAAAACATCATCAGCGAAACGCCGGGGATCCGCCTGCGGGCGCTGAGCTGGGATGCCGCAGGCAACCGTCTGCAGCTGGATATCGCCGCGGCCTCTTCCCGGGCGCTGGAGCAGTTTACCCAGCGAGCGCAGCCGCGGTTTCGTGTCCGGCCAGGCGACATGACCACCAGGCCGGATGGCATTGAGGGACAACTGACGCTGGAGGAAAACGATGGCTAATCTGCTCATCTGGTGGCGGCAGCGCACGCTGTCGGAGCAGCGCCTGCTGCTCGGCCTGGCGGGATTGCTGACAGCCTGCGCCCTCTGGTACGGGCTGTGGCAGCCCTGGCGGGCCCGCGAGGCGCAGTGGCGGCAAACCCTGGTGAAAGAGCAGGCCAGCCTGCGCTGGATGACGCAGCAGGGTCCGCGCCTGCAGCAGCTCAGCCAGCAGCCCGCGCCGGCGGCAAAAGAGGCGCTCACCGCGCTGGTGATGCGCGAGGCGGCGAGCCACGGGCTGGAAGTCGTTCGTCTGCAGCCGCAGGGGAAACGTCTGCAGGTCACCCTTCAGCCCTGCGCCTTCCAGGCGCTAATGGACTGGCTGGACGCCCCGGCGATGCGCGGCGTCAACGCGATCTCGCTGTCCGTAACCGGGCAGCCGTCGCGGCCGGGCTGGGTCACGGTCAACCATCTGCTGCTGGAGCGCGACGATGAAAGCTAACGGGCTCGCAGGTGGGCTACTGCTGGCGCTCTATCTGCTGTGGTTGACCGCCACCGCCCCGGCGCGTCTGTTAGTCCCGATGCTGCCGCCCGAGGTACAGGTGGCCAACCTTAGCGGCAGCATCTGGCGCGGCGCGGCGCAGTCGGTCTCCTGGCGCGGCGTGCGACTTGAGCGGCTGACGTGGTCGCTCACCCTGGCTGGCTGGCAGATCGCGCTCAGCGATCCCCGCGGCGTGGAGGGTCAGGCCCGGCTGTGGGGCATCCGCGATCTGCGTCTGCAGGAGGGGCGGCTCACCGCCCCCGCCAGCCTGCTTGGACGCTGGCTAACGCCGACTATGCCCGTCAGCGCCGAGGGAGAGGTCACTTTCAGCCTGGCCGAAGCGCACTTCAGCGAGGGGCGCTGCCGGCAAATCACCGCCGGACGCGCGCAGTGGCGTCAGGCCCGGCTGCACTCTCCGGTCGGTAGCCTGGAGCTGGCCCAGGTCAGTGGCGCCTTAAGCTGTACGGCGAACGGCGCCGTGGCGCTGGCCATCCGCCAGGATTCTCATCAGTTGAGCCTCAGCGGCCAGGGAACCCTGTCGCCCGATGGCCGCTATCTGTTTCGCGGTACGCTACAGCCCCGTCAGGGGATGCCGCCCCTGCTGGCGCTGCTGGTCACCCGCCCGATGGCGAAAAACGCCCCGGGCCCGACGCCGTGGCAGCTGCAGGGAAAATGGTGATTAAAGGAGCAAAAATGACGACATTAGCCGCATTATCGCTGCATTTTCCCCTTGTCTGGTATGGTTTCCTGCTGCTGTTCGGCCTGGCGCTGGGCAGCTTTTACAACGTGGTGATCTACCGTCTGCCGCGCATGCTGACCCAAACCGCGGACGACGAGCCGATAACCCTCAGCACGCCGGGCTCATCCTGCCCGCAGTGTCGCCAGCCGATAGCCTGGCGGGACAATATCCCGCTGCTCAGCTTCCTCTGGCTAGGCCGTCGCGCCCGCTGCTGTCAGGCGCGCATCTCGTGGAGCTATCCGCTGACCGAGCTGGCCACCGGCCTGCTGTTTATCCTCGCCGGGGCGCTGCTCGCGCCGGGCCTGGCGCTGGCGGGCGGCCTGGTGCTGCTCTCCTTCCTGCTGATACTGGCGCGGATTGACGCCCGAACCCAGCTGCTGCCCGATCGCCTGACCCTGCCCCTGCTGTGGGCCGGACTGCTATTTAATCTTAACGAGGTGTACATTGCGCTGCCGGACGCGGTCGCCGGGGCGATGGCCGGTTATCTGGCGCTGTGGTCGGTCTACTGGCTGTTCCGCCTGCTGACCGGCAAAGAGGCCCTGGGCTATGGCGATTTTAAGCTGCTGGCGGCGCTGGGCGCCTGGTGCGGCTGGCAGGCTCTGCCGCAGGTGCTGTTGCTCGCCTCGGCCAGCGGGCTGGCGTGGACCCTGCTGCAGCGCCTGTGGACCCGGCAGTCGCTGCAGCAGCCGCTGGCCTTCGGCCCCTGGCTGGCGCTGGCGGGAGGGGGCGTTTTTCTCTGGCAGCAGATGGTCTAGCGTGAGTGGTTCGCCTGGCCGGGCAGAATGCCGCCCGGCGCCTGGGGCTACGAATATTTTTTGCTGCGCCGGGTCGGGGCGGCGTTGGCCGGATCGTCCGGCCAGACGTGTTTCGGATAACGTCCCTTCATCTCTTTTTGCACCTCGCGGTAGCTTCCCTGCCAGAAGGCGCTGAGATCGCGAGTGATCTGCAGCGGACGCTGGGCGGGCGACAGTAGCTCCAGCACCAGCGGCACCCGCCCCTCGGCGATAACCGGCGTCGTGGCCTCGCCGAACATCTCCTGCATACGCACCGCCAGCGCCGGCGGGTTCTCCGCATGGTATCGGATCGCCAGACGGCTGCCGGTCGGCACGGTATAGTGCGTCGGCAGCTCGCGATCCAGCTTCTGGCGCAGCGGCCACGGCAGCCAGTCCTGTAGCGCCTGACGCAGATCCAACGCCTTCAGCGCCCGCAGCGAGTGAACGCCGTTCATCTGCGGCAGCAGCCATGCCTCCAGCGAGGCCAGCAGCGAAGCGTCATCCACCGCGGGCCATGCCTCTTCCGGCAGCCACTGCGCCGCACACTGCAGCCGCAGTCGCAGCTGCTCGGCCTCTGGCGTCCAGTTGAGCACCGCAAGGCCTTTCTCACGAATACCGTTGAGCATCGCCTGATGCAGCTCCGCTTCAGAAGGCTTCGCCAGCGGCTGGGTCTTGATCACCAATTGGCCCGTCACGGTCCGCCGCCAGGCTTTCAGCGTCCCCTGCGCTTCATCCCACTCCACCGTGTCGGAACGCTGCGCCAGCTCGGGACGGGCGGCGATCAGCTCGCCGATATCCACCGGCAGAGCCAGCAGCATGCGGGCATCCGGCGAGGCGCTGCCCTGCAGCAGCAGCGGGGCGATCAGCCACTCATGGCGGCCCAGCGCGTCGTCGGCGTCAAGCATCGCGCCCATGCCGTTCGCCAGCTGATAGCGCCCCTCCTGACCGCGGCGACGGGCGATGCGGTCGGCGAAGGCCGACGCCAGTAGCGCAGCCATTCGTCCGGCGTCGGGCTGGCCGCTGCGGCAGGCCAGACGCTTCATCAGCTGCTGCGCCCGCTGCTGCCAGTTGGCCTGCTGACGGGAAAAGACGGCGGCCAAATCCACCAGCCCGCCGCGCGGCGGCTCCTCGAGGATCGCCGCCAGCCTGGCCGCCGTTGCCACCTCGTCATCGGTCTGCGCAGCGGCCAGCATCGCCGCCAGCCGGGGCTCGTTGCCGAGAGTCGCCATTTTGCGGCCAAACGCCGACAGCCGCTCGCCGTCCAGCGCCGAGAGCGCCTCCAGCAGGCGGCGCGCGGCGGCCAGGTTCACCGCCGGCGGCTGATCCAGCCAGGCCAGCGCAGCCGGATCGTGGCACCCCCACTGCAGCAGCTCCAGCAACAGCGCCGACAGATCGCTGTGCAGGATCTCCGGTTCGCTCTGCGCCGCCGCTCGTTCGGCCTGTTCTTTGCCAAGCAAATGCAGGCAGATCCCTGGGGAGAGACGACCGGCGCGTCCGGCGCGCTGCGTCATCGATGCCTGGCTGATGCGCTGCGTCACCAGCCGGGTCAGGCCGGTGCGCGGGTCAAAGCGGGCAATACGCTCCTGGGCGCTGTCGACCACCAGGCGGATGCCCTCGATGGTCAAACTGGTCTCGGCAATGTTGGTGGCCAGCACCACTTTGCGCTTCCCGGCCGGCGCCGGGAGGATCGCTTTGCGCTGCTCGCTCAGGGGCAGCGCGCCATACAGCGGACAGAGGATGACATCCTCCGCCACGCGCTCCGTCAGCTGGTCGAGAACGCGCTGGATCTCGCCGACGCCGGGCAGAAACAGCAGCATCGACCCTTGTTCATGCCGCAGGAGCTCCGCCGCCGCTACCGCCACCGCCTCATCAAAACGCTGGTGCGCGGAGAGCGGGCTGAAGCGACGCTCCACCGGATAAGCGCGCCCCTCCGAGACCACCACCGGCGCCTCCGGCAGCAGACGCTGCAGGCGCTCGTTATCGAGGGTCGCCGACATAATCAGCAGTTTGAGATCGTCACGTAACCCCTGCTGGACATCAAGCAGCAGGGCCAGCGCCAGATCCGCCTGCAGGCTGCGCTCGTGAAACTCATCAAGGATCACCAGCCCCACGCCCGTCAGCTCGGGATCGCGCTGGATCATGCGCGTCAGGATCCCCTCCGTGACCACCTCCAGGCGGGTCTGCGGTCCGACGCAGGTTTCGGCGCGCATGCGGTAACCCACGGTCTCCCCCGGCTTTTCGCCGAGCAGTTCAGCCAGCCGCTGCGCGACATTGCGCGCCGCCAGACGCCTCGGCTCCAGCAGGATAATGCGTCCCGTGATGTTGCCCTCGGCAAGGATCTGCAGCGGCAGCCAGGTCGACTTCCCGGCGCCGGTCGGCGCATTGAGCAAAACCTGCGGCGCATGCTGCAGGGCAGATAACAGTTCTGGGAGGACGGCGGCAACCGGCAATGAGGACACAAAAGGCTCCGGGGGTTAACATTCAGGGGCTCGCATTGTAGCATCCCCCTAATTCATTACCGAGTCTCTATCATGTCTGAGCCGAAAAGGCTGTTTTTTGCGATTGAACTGCCGCCTGCCATCCGCAAACAGATTGTCCAGTGGCGGGCAACGCACTTCCCGGAGGATGCCGGCAGGCCCGTCGCGGCGGATAACCTTCACCTCACGCTGGCGTTTCTCGGCGAGGTGAGCGCGGAAAAACAGCGGGCGCTGACCGCCCTCGCCGGCCGCCTCCAGCCGCCGGGCTTTACCCTGACGCTGGACGATGCCGGACAGTGGCTGCGCTCGCGGGTGGTCTGGCTCGGGACCCGTCAGCCGCCGCGCGGCCTGCTGCAGCTCGCCAGCATGCTGCGCGCTCAGGCGGCGCGCAGCGGCTGCTATCAGAGTCCGCAGCCGTTTCATCCGCATATTACCCTGTGGCGCGACGCCCGCCAGGCGGTGCCGATCCCGCCGCCCGGCTTTCGCTGGACGTTTCCGGTGAACGAGTTCGTGCTCTATGAATCCAGCTTTAGCCGGGGGCGTACGCGCTACACGGCGTTGGAACATTATCCGTTTGATAAGGAAAGTTGATGCAGTTTGATCCGCCGTTGCAGCCCGCCATTTTGCTTAAACGTTACAAACGATTTCTTGCCGACGTGGTGACCCCCGATGGCCGCGAGCTGACGCTCCACTGCCCGAATACCGGGGCGATGACCGGCTGCGCCGCCCCGGGCGACACCGTCTGGTATTCCACCTCTGACAATGTGAAGCGCAAATATGCCCACACCTGGGAATTAACTGAAACGCAGCAGGGCGCCGTTATTTGCGTCAATACGCTGCGCGCGAATACGCTGGCGAAAGAGGCGATTTCCGCCGGAATAATCCCTGAACTTTCAGGCTATAACCAGCTGAAAAGCGAAGTGAAATATGGCGCAGAGAATAGCCGTATCGATATTATGTTACAGGCAGATGATCGCCAAAACTGCTATATTGAAGTGAAATCGGTTACGTTGGCGGAGAAAGAATACGGTTATTTTCCCGATGCGGTGACCACGCGCGGTCAGAAGCACCTGCGGGAGCTGATGGCCGTCGCGGCAAATGGCGACCGCGCGGTGATTTTATTTGCCGTCCTGCATTCGGCAATTGACCGTTTCTCTCCCGCGCATCATATTGATGCCAGATACGCACAGCTGTTAACAGAAGCCCGCGACAAGGGGGTGGAAATTCTCGCCTGGAAAGCGGAACTTTCTACGACGAGGATGACTCTGAATAAGCCGATCGCCGTGGTGTTAAACCCCGGTAAATAAGTGGCTAAATAGTGTTCGGGTCGCAAGCGCGAATACGCTTTTCTTCACAGGGTTGTCAAGTGTAACGTTTAGATAATTGCTATCCGGAAAAGCATCTGCTATTTATAGCGGCCTGATTTTCCCCCACATGGGGATCGATAGTGCGTGTTAAGGAGAAGCAACATGCAAGAAGGGCAAAACCGTAAAACATCGTCCCTGAGTATTCTCGCCATCGCTGGGGTGGAGCCGTACCAAGAGAAACCGGGCGAAGAGTATATGAACGAAGCCCAGCTGGCGCACTTCAAGCGTATTCTTGAAGCATGGCGTAATCAACTCAGGGATGAAGTGGATCGCACCGTATCGCACATGCAGGATGAAGCTGCTAACTTCCCGGACCCGGTAGACCGTGCCGCCCAGGAAGAAGAGTTCAGCCTGGAGCTGCGTAACCGCGACCGCGAACGTAAACTGATCAAAAAGATCGAGAAAACGCTGAAAAAAGTTGAAGACGAAGACTTCGGCTACTGCGAATCCTGCGGCGTGGAGATCGGTATTCGCCGTCTGGAAGCGCGTCCGACAGCGGATCTGTGCATTGACTGCAAAACCCTGGCGGAAATTCGCGAAAAACAGATGGCGGGCTAATCCCCTGCTGCCTCACTCTCTGGCGGGAGTCTCTCCCGCCTGGTTCTGTTGTCCGTATCATGACTGACTCACGCTATATAGGGCGCTTTGCTCCCTCCCCCTCCGGCGAACTCCACTTCGGCTCTCTGATCGCCGCGCTCGGCAGCTACCTGCAAGCCCGCGCGAACCAGGGTATCTGGCGCGTTCGTATTGAAGATATCGACCCGCCGCGCGAAGTCCCCGGGGCCGCCGACACCATCCTGCGCCAGCTCGACCACTACGGTCTGCACTGGGACGGCGAAGTGCTCTGGCAGTCGCAACGGCACGAAGCCTACCGCGAGGCGCTGGCCTGGCTGGGGGAGCAAGGGCTGAGCTATTACTGCACCTGCACCCGCGCGCGGATCCACGCCGTAGGCGGGATCTACGATGGTCACTGCCGCGACCTTGGCCTGGGGGCGGAAAACGCCGCGCTGCGTCTGCGCCAGACCCGTCCGGTTCTGCAGTTCACCGACCGCCTGCGCGGCACGCTGGTCGCCAACGAGCCGCTGGCGCGTGAAGATTTTATTATCCACCGTCGCGACGGGCTGTTTGCCTACAACCTGGCGGTGGTGGTCGATGATCACTTTCAGGGGATCACCGAGATCGTCCGCGGCGCCGATCTGATTGAGCCGACGGTGCGGCAGATTTCGCTGTATCAGCATTTTGGCTGGCAGGCGCCGGACTACCTCCATCTGCCGCTGGCCCTCAATGCCGACGGCAATAAGCTCTCTAAACAAAACCACGCGCCGGCGCTGCCGGAAGGCGATCCGCGCCCCGAAATCGTCCGCGCGCTCCGCTTTCTGAATCAGGAGATCGCCGGGGAGTGGCAGGCCCTGAGCGTCGCTGATTTACTCGCCCAGGCCGTCGCCAACTGGCAGCCCGCGAAAATCGAGCATTCTCAAATGGCTCCCGCTGAGCTATGATTAGCCGCTATTTTTACACTGTACAGTTGATCTGAAGTCCGTCTGACACTACGAGGTGCACCATTTTTACCCGAGTCGCTAATTTTTGCCGTAAGGTGCTAAGCCGTGAGGAGCGCGAGGCAGAAGCCGCCGTCGAACCAACGCCTATGACGGTGATCCCGCGTGAGCAGCATGCTATTTCCCGCAAAGATATCAGTGAAAACGCCCTCAAGGTCATGTACCGCCTCAACAAGGCGGGCTACGAGTCCTGGCTGGTCGGCGGCGGCGTCCGCGACCTGCTGCTTGGCAAAAAGCCAAAAGATTTTGACGTCACGACCAACGCCACGCCGGATCAGGTGCGTAAGCTGTTCCGCAACTGCCGTCTGGTCGGGCGCCGTTTCCGCCTCGCGCACGTGATGTTCGGGCCGGAAATCATTGAGGTCGCTACCTTCCGTGGCCATCACGAAGGACATACTACCGATCGCGTCACCTCCCAGCGGGGCCAGAACGGCATGCTGCTGCGCGATAACATCTTCGGCTCGATCGAAGAGGACGCCCAGCGTCGCGACTTCACCATAAACAGCCTCTATTACAGCGTGGCGGACTTTACCGTGCGCGACTACGTCGGCGGCATGAAGGATCTGCAGGACGGCGTGATCCGCCTGATCGGCAATCCGGAAACCCGCTATCGCGAGGATCCGGTACGCATGCTGCGCGCGGTGCGCTTCGCCGCCAAGCTGGATATGACCATCAGCCCGGAAACGGCCGAACCGCTGCCGCGGCTGGCCGCCCTGCTCCACGACGTGCCGCCGGCGCGCCTGTTCGAAGAAGTGCTCAAGCTGCTGCAGGCCGGGCATGGCTATCAGACCTACCTGCTGCTGCGGGAATACAACCTGTTCCAGCCGCTGTTCCCGACCATCACCCGCTACTTTACCGAGCGCGGCGATAGCCCGATGGAGCGGATCATCAACCAGGTGCTGAAGAACACCGACACCCGCATTCATAACGACATGCGCGTCAATCCGGCCTTCCTCTTCTCGGTGATGTTCTGGTATCCGCTGCTGGAAACAGCGCAAAAAATCGCTCAGGAGAGCGGCCTGGCGTACTATGACGCCTTCGCGCTGGCGATGAACGACGTACTGGACGAAGCCTGCCGTACGCTGGCGATCCCTAAGCGCATCACCACCCTGATCCGCGATATCTGGCAGTTGCAGCTGCGCATGTCCCGTCGCCAGGGCAAACGCGCCTGGAAGCTGATGGAGCATCCGAAATTCCGCGCCGCCTACGATCTGCTGGAGCTACGCGCCGGCGCTGAAAACAACGGCGAACTGCAGCGTCTGACCAAATGGTGGGGCGAATTCCTGGTCGCCGCGCCGCCAGCGCAAAAAGATATGCTCAACGACCTCGGGGACGATCCGGCGCCGCGCCGTCGCCACCGCCGTCCGCGCAAGCGCGCGCCGCGCCAGGGTAACGCATGACCCTGGTCTATATCGCCCTCGGCAGTAACCTCGCTTCGCCACTGGCGCAGGTGCAGGCGGCTATCCGCGCCCTGGGCGAAATACCTTACAGCCGCGTGGTGAACGTCTCTTCGTTCTACCGCACGCCGCCGCTGGGCCCGCAGGATCAGCCGGATTATCTCAACGCCGCCGTCGCGCTGGAAACCACGCTGGCCCCCGAGGCGCTGCTCGATCACACCCAGCGCATTGAGCTGCAGCAGGGTCGGGTGCGCAAAGCCGAACGCTGGGGGCCGCGCACCCTCGATCTCGATATCATGCTGTTTGGCGATGCGGTCATTAACAGCGAGCGTCTGACCGTTCCGCACTACGATATGAAAAACCGCGGCTTTATGCTCTGGCCGCTGTTCGAGATCGCCCCGGACCTCCGCTTTCCTGACGGCCCTGCGCTGCGTACCGTACTGGATGATCTCGGCGCGACAAAACCCGCTATCTGGTAATTCCCTCTCCTTTTTTAGCATTTACGGCGATCGTCGTAATCGGTTGCCCAAAATCATTGCCCCTCTAAATGCTGCTGTTAGAATGCCGGTTAATATGACTTTCATCATCAGGAAATGTTATGAAACCGACCACCATTGCCCTGCTGCAGAAATGCAAACAGGAAAAGAAGCGCTTTGCCACCATTACCGCCTACGACCATAGCTTCGCGAAGCTGTTCGCCGATGAAGGCATTAATGTGCTGCTGGTGGGCGACTCGCTGGGAATGACGGTGCAGGGTCACGACTCTACCCTGCCGGTCACCGTGGAAGATATCGCCTATCACACCCGCGCCGTCCGCCGCGGCGCGCCGAACAGCCTGCTGCTCGCCGACCTGCCGTTTATGGCCTACGCTACGCCGGAGCAGACCTTCGAAAATGCCGCCATCGTGATGCGCGCTGGCGCCAATATGGTCAAACTCGAAGGCGGCGCCTGGCTGGCCGAGACCGTGAGGATGCTGGCGGAACGCGCGGTGCCGGTTTGCGGCCACCTCGGCCTGACGCCGCAGTCGGTGAACGTATTCGGTGGCTATAAAGTGCAGGGCCGCGGCGATGCGGCGCAGACCCTGTTTGAAGACGCGTTAGCGCTGGAAGCGGCAGGCGCGCAGCTGCTGGTGCTGGAATGCGTGCCGGTCGCCCTGGCGAAACGCATCACCGAAGCCCTGACCATTCCGGTGATCGGCATCGGCGCGGGCAACGTCACCGATGGGCAGATCCTGGTGATGCATGACGCTTTCGGCATTACCGGCGGCCACATTCCGAAATTTGCCAAGAATTTCCTTGCCGAGGCGGGCGACATCCGCGCCGCGGTGCGGCAGTATATTGCCGAAGTCGAATCCGGGGTCTATCCGGGCGAAGAACACAGTTTCCATTAAGGAGTCTTGTTGTGCTGATTATAGAATCCGTGCTGCTGCTGCGTCAGCATATCCGCCGTCTGCGTCAGGAAGGCAAGCGTATCGCGCTGGTCCCGACGATGGGCAACCTGCATGATGGTCATATGAAGCTGGTTGATGAAGCCAAAGCCAGCGCGGACGTGGTGGTGGTCAGTATTTTCGTCAATCCGATGCAGTTTGACCGCGCCGATGACCTGGCGCGCTACCCGCGCACCCTGCAGGATGATTGCGAAAAGCTGAACAAGCGTCATGTCGACTTTGTCTTCGCGCCGACGCCGGCGGAAGTCTACCCGCAGGGCACCGAAGGCCAGACCTACGTCGACGTCCCCGGCCTGTCCACTATGCTGGAAGGCGCCAGCCGTCCGGGCCATTTTCGCGGCGTGTCGACCATCGTCAGTAAGCTGTTCAACCTGGTTCAGCCAGACGTCGCCTGCTTTGGCGAGAAAGACTTCCAGCAGCTGGCGCTGATCCGCAAGATGGTTGCCGACATGGGCTACGATATCGATATTATCGGCGTGCCGATCGTCCGCGCGAAGGATGGCCTGGCGCTGAGCTCGCGTAACGGCTATCTGACCGCCGACCAGCGCAAAATCGCCCCCGGTCTGTATAAAGTGCTGAGCGCGGTGGCGGAAAAACTGGCCGCCGGCGACCGTCAGCTCGACGAGATCATCGCTATCGCCGAGCAGGAGCTGAACGAGAAAGGTTTCCGCGCCGACGACATTCAGATCCGCGATGCCGACACCCTGCTTGAGCTGACCGACGCCAGCCAGCGCGCGGTGATCCTGATGGCCGCCTGGCTCGGTCAGGCCCGCCTGATCGACAACCAGATCGTCACGCTCGGTCAGTAGACAGCGGGTAAAAATCGGGCAATACTTGCCCGGGCTTTTCTCAGGGCGGACGTCGTGTCCGCTCTGCTACATTAAGGTTGAAGGGTAGAAGTTATGATGCGTAATATGCTGCAGGGCAAGCTCCACCGCGTAAAAGTGACGCAGGCTGACCTGCACTATGAAGGTTCCTGCGCCATTGACCAGGATTTCCTGGATGCGGCCGGTATTCTGGAGAATGAGACCATTCACCTCTGGAACGTCACCAACGGCAACCGTTTCTCCACCTACGCCATTGCCGCCGAGCGGGGTTCCAGAATCATCTCCGTTAACGGCGCCGCCGCGCACTGCGCCAGCGTCGGCGATATCCTGATCATCGCCAGCTTCGTCACCATGTCTGACGAAGAGGCGCGCCGCTGGCAGCCCAACATCGCCTACTTCGAAGGCGACAACGAAATGAAGCGCCAGGCGAAAGCGATTCCGGTGCAGGTCGCCTGATGACCACGGCGCTGCGCTCAGGCGCAGCGCCGAAGTTTACCCCTGCGGCTGGTTACTGATCAGCCGCGACATCGTCTCCAGCGAATCCGTGCGTAAGATATATAACCGCTTTAGCAGAAACGGATTGTCCCCCGGCTTCACCTTCCCACGCACCGTCGTCACCGCCATATGAAACCCGGCGTCATTCGCCGCCTGCACCGCCGTGGCGTTATAGCCGCCGAAGGGATAGGAAAGGTAGAGCACATGTGGATTAAACTGACTCAGCGCCCGGCGCGAACGGGCAAAATCAAACAGAATATTATGGTAATTGCGGCTGAATAAGATCGGCCGCCGGCCGGCGTCTACCCGGTGCAGGAAGTGGGTATGCGACTGAATGTCAAAGACGTCCTGGATCTGCCGGAGCTCAGAAATGCTCATGAACTGCAGCGATTTCGGATCCCATTGCTGCGGATGACGCTTGATGCGCGAAGAGATAATAAAAGCGGTGGCGTGGAAGCCATACTGTTTCAACACCGGATAGGCGTAGCGGTTTACCGATTTCAAACCGTCATCGAAGGTAATGGCGACTGCCCGCGCCGGAAGGTTAATTTTATTGCGCACGTAGCCTTCCAGCTGATACAGGGTCAGCGTGGTATACCCCTGATCCCGCAGCCAGGTCATCTGGTTATTGAAGGCGCGTACCGAGGTGGTGGTCGAGGTATGGCGGAAACGGGTGTTCTCTTCGTCACGCAGAATATGGTGATAGGTCAGCACGGGGATCCCGTTATCCTCCTGCGCATCCAGACTGCTGACCCACGCCAGCCGATCGCCAATGCGGATCTGAAACCAGGTCTGATTGAGGCGGTCTTTCAGCTTGCTGAGGATCGGATAGCGCAGATTATTGGCCAGCGTGCCGAACGGCGCGCTGCTCACTGAGGGAGCGTCATAGAGCGGTGTATCTTTCCAGGTGAGTAAATTCTGGTTACTCAGCGGCTTATTGAGATCCCCCAGACGGTCCTCCACCCGCTGCTTCCCCTGCACTGGCTCCAGATGGCCCTTGTCAATAAACCCGGTGCCGAAGCCGAAGCGAAACTCATAGTAATCAGCCGCCGTCGGGACAACCGCGAGGATCTGCCCGGCACGCACATTGCCCACGCTGACCACATGGTTCCCCACCTGCGCCCAGATCACCGCGTCTTCGGTGGTTTGCATATAGCGCACAGGTTTGCCCTGCTGGCTAAGCAGACTGGCGGAGGCGCTGAGTGAGGTCAGTAAAAGAAGCAGAGTAAAAAATCGGGCAAGCATGCGCATCGAACCGGTAAACCATCAACGGCGGTTATTGTAACAAAAGCGGCATCTGTCCCGCTGCTTAATTTCCAAAGGTATCATGACGCAACCGGAACGGGGGGTTCTTCTGCTGCTGATGCCACAGGCTGCTCACCATCGGCCCCCCCGCGCTGACGATAGCCTGGCGAAACGCCTCGCTGCTTAACGTGTCCCGCAGCAGATACATTCCTTCAAGTAATGAATAGCTGACGCCGGAGATCACTTCGCAGTGGGTATGTTTGTGGCTCATCAGCGCCGCGGCCCGATAAGGCGCCGCGCCGGTTCTGTCGGTTAGGAAAATGACCCCGTCCCCGGAGTCGGTGGCATGCAGCGCATCGCACATCATCCGGCTCAACATATTGCTGCTGAGATTGCGCCAGTAATTGACCGCCCGGCACTGGGCCAGCGGACCAAATTTTTGTTCAAGACGATCCAGCATCTCCTGCGCCAGCTCATCGTGGCAGGTAATGACCCAACCAAGCATGCTTCCCTCCTTAGCCAGCCAATAATGTAGCAAGGGGAAGATGGCGTATCGGTGATGGGGGTCAAAGATAAGCGGTTAGCGCTTCGCGTATTGACGTCCGGAAGCGCTAACCGTGATGAGTATCAGCTACGCAGGCCGCGACCGCGCTGGATTAACGACCAGCAGAGGAGATAGAAGGCGACGATGAAGACCACCAGCACCGCAAAGGTGGTCACCAGCGGCACATCGTTGATACCGAGGAAGCCGAAGCGGAAGCCGCTGATCATGTAGACGATGGGGTTCAGATGCGACAGCCCCTGCCAGAACGGCGGCAGCAGGGTCAGCGAGTAGAACACCCCGCCGAGATAGGTCAGCGGCGTCAACACAAAGGTCGGGATCAGGCTGATGTCATCGAAGGTCTTGGCAAACACCGCGTTCAGCAGTCCGGCCAGCGAGAACAGCACCGCGGTGAGGAGCAGCGTCAGGGCGACAAACAGCCAGGAGTGAACCTGGAACGGCACAAAGAACAGCGACACCGCGGTCACCAGGATACCCACGCACAGCCCGCGCGCCACCCCGCCGCCCACGTAGCCGGCGATAATCACGTGCGTCGGCACCGGCGCCACCAGCAGCTCCTCAATGTTGCGCTGAAACTTGGCGCTGAAGAACGACGAGGCGACGTTGGCGTAAGCGTTGGTGATCACCGCCATCATGATCAGGCCCGGCACGATAAACTGCATGTAGGTAAAGCCATGCATCTCGCCGATGCGCGACCCGATCAGGTTACCGAAAATCACGAAGTACAGGGTCATGGTGATCACCGGCGGCACCAGCGTCTGCACCCAGATGCGCATAAAACGGTGGATCTCTTTGGTCCAGATGCTTTTCAGCGCGACCCAATAAAGCTGCATCATGCTGACTCTCCTTTTCGCTCATGCACCAGGGTGACAAACAGCTCTTCCAGACGGTTGGCTTTGTTACGCATACTCAATACCTGCACCCCCTGGGCGCTCAGCTGCGCGAAAACGCTGTTAATCCCCTGCTCGCGCAGGACCTCCACTTCCAGCGTCGAGGTATCGACCAGCTGATACTGGTAGCCCTCGAGCTTCGGCACCGGGCTTTTTGGCGCGAGGTCGAGAATAAAGGTCTCTGATTTCAGCTTCGACAGCAGCGCTTTCATCGAGGTGTTTTCCACCAGCGTACCGTGCTGGATGATGCCGATGTTGCGGCACAGCATTTCGGCCTCTTCCAGATAGTGAGTGGTCAGAATAATGGTGGTTCCGCGATCGTTGAGATCCTTGAGGAAGCCCCACATCGAGCGGCGTAGTTCGATATCGACGCCGGCGGTCGGCTCGTCGAGGATCAGCAGCTTCGGCTCATGCATCAACGCGCGAGCGATCATCAGGCGGCGCTTCATCCCGCCGGAAAGCATCCGCGCGCGTTCGCTGCGTTTTTCCCACAGATCGAGCTGTTTTAAGTACTTTTCGCTGCGGGCGATGGCTTCTTTACGCTCAACGCCGTAGTAGCCCGCCTGGTTAACGACGATCTGCTGCACGGTCTCGAACGGGTTAAAGTTAAACTCCTGCGGCACCAGGCCAAGCTGGCGCTTGGCGTTGACGACATCTTTCTCCAGATCGTAGCCAAAGACATTGACCTGACCGGAGGTTTTGTTCACCAGCGAGCTGATGATGCCGATCGTCGTGGATTTTCCCGCCCCGTTCGGGCCCAGCAGGGCATAGAAATCCCCCGCTTCAACCTGCAGGTCAATTCCCCGCAGTGCCTGAACCCCGCCGGGGTAGGTTTTTTTGAGCTGTTTTAATTCCAGAGCAATGGTCATTAAATATCTCTTCTCGTGTCATGACACGTCATTAACCCGCCTGACTGACGTTTGCGCTGTAGTGGCGCGGCCAGCGCATCTGCAGCCGGAAGCATCACGGGTTAAGATGGTTTTAAAAAAGGTGAGCTTACCCTATATTAGCGCAACGCACTTACTTGGTTACAGGCCGATAACGTCCATGAATGATATAGATACACTCATCAGCAACAATGCACTATGGTCAAAAATGCTGGTGGAAGAGGACCCCGGCTTTTTTGAGAAACTGTCGCAAACGCAGAAACCGCGCTTCCTGTGGATTGGCTGTTCTGACAGCCGCGTTCCCGCTGAGCGACTCACCGGCCTGGAGCCAGGCGAACTGTTTGTGCATCGTAACGTGGCGAATCTGGTGATCCACACCGACCTCAACTGCCTGTCGGTGGTGCAGTATGCCGTCGATGTTCTCGAAGTCGAGCACATTATTATCTGCGGCCACTACGGCTGCGGCGGCGTACAGGCGGCGGTGGAGAACCCGGAGCTGGGGCTCATCGACAACTGGCTGCTGCATATCCGCGATATCTGGTTTAAACACAGCTCGCTGCTGGGGGAAATGCCGGAGGAGCGCCGTCTGGATACCCTTTGTGAACTGAACGTAATGGAGCAGGTGTACAACCTGGGACATTCGACGATTATGCAATCGGCGTGGAAGCGCGGACAGAAGGTGACCATCCACGGCTGGGCATATGGCATTCACGACGGACTGCTGCGCGATCTGGATGTGACCGCCGTGAGCCGGGAAACCCTTGAACAGCGCTATCGCCACGGGATCTCCAACCTCAAGATCAAGCACATCAACCACAAATAGCCTTCAGACTTAGCCACTCTGGCGCGCGCGCCAGAGTGGGATATCCCCTTACTCGTCCAGCAGGGTGACTTTGCCGATATACGGCAGATGGCGGTAGCGCTGAGCGTAGTCGATACCGTAGCCCACCACGAACTCGTCCGGAATGGCGAAACCGACGAACTCAACCGGAACATTCACTTCACGGCGGCTTGGTTTATCCAGCAGCGTACAAATGGCCAGCGACTTCGGCTCGCGCAAGCTGAGGATCTCACGCACTTTAGACAGGGTATTGCCGGAGTCGATGATATCTTCCACGATCAGAACGTCTTTACCACGGATGTCTTCGTCCAGATCTTTGAGGATTTTCACATCACGGGTAGTGGACATGCCGCTGCCGTAGCTCGAGGCGGTCATAAAATCGACTTCATGCGGCACCTGCACTTCACGGCACAGGTCGGCCATGAACATAAACGAGCCGCGCAGCAGCCCCACCAGCACCATTTCGCTGCCGCTGTCCTGATAATGTTCGTTGATTTGACGACCCAGTTCCGCGATGCGCGCTTTGATCTCGGATTCCGGGATCATCACTTCTACAGTATGTTTCATAAGACTAACCATTTGATTCTAAATATAAATCATCAAAGCCGCTGCTTTCGCCCCGACGATGACCGGCAAGCCATCCAGTATACCAGCAAAAAGAAATCTGCGGTGCAGGGATTAATAAAGCCATATTTGTGATTCCGATCACACTTGTTAAAACCTATAATTAATTGCAGTTAAAAAATTAACAAACACATGAGTAACTTTCTATGGCTGAAACAAAGTCTCAACAATCAAGGCTCCTGGTGACGCTGACTGCGCTATTTGCAGCGTTCTGCGGCCTCTATCTTTTAATCGGCGGAGCATGGCTGGTCGTGCTTGGCGGCTCCTGGTACTACCCCGTCGCCGGTCTGGTGATGCTGGGCGTGACCGTGATGCTGTTCCGCGGCAAGCGCGCTGCGCTGTGGCTGTACGCCGCGCTGCTGCTGGCAACCATGATCTGGGGCGTCTGGGAAGTCGGCTTCGACTTCTGGGCGCTGACGCCGCGTAGCGATATCCTCGTCTTCTTTGGTATCTGGCTGATCCTGCCCTTTGTCTGGCGTCGTCTGCCGGTGCCTTCCGCTGGCGCCGTAGGCGCGCTGGTCGTCGCCTTGCTGATCAGCGGCGGCATGCTGACCTGGGCCGGTTTTAACGACCCGCAGGAGATCAACGGCACTCTGAGCGCCGACGCCACCCCGGCGGCGCCGATCTCCAACGTTGCTGACGGCGACTGGCCGGCCTATGGCCGCAACCAGGAAGGCCAGCGCTTCTCCCCGCTGAAGCAGATTAACGCCGACAACGTGAAGAACCTGAAGGAAGCCTGGGTGTTCCGCACCGGCGACCTGAAACAGCCGAACGATCCGGGTGAAATCACTAACGAAGTGACGCCGATTAAAGTCGGCGACACGCTCTTCCTGTGTACCGCCCACCAGCGTCTGTTCGCGCTTGACGCCGCCTCCGGTAAAGAGAAGTGGCATTTTGACCCGCAGCTGAACGCCGACCCGTCGTTCCAGCACGTCACCTGCCGCGGTGTCTCGTATCACGAAGCGAAAGCGGATAACGCCCCTGCCGACGTCGTCGCCGACTGTCCGCGCCGCATTATCCTGCCGGTGAACGATGGTCGCCTGTTCGCAGTGAACGCCGACAACGGTAAGCTGTGCGAAACCTTTGCCAACAAAGGTATTCTCAACCTGCAGACCAACATGCCGGTGACCACGCCGGGCATGTATGAACCCACTTCCCCGCCGATTATCACCGATAAGACCATCGTGATTGCCGGCGCAGTTACCGATAACTTCTCTACCCGCGAGCCGTCAGGCGTGATCCGCGGCTTTGATGTGAATACTGGTAAACTGCTGTGGGCCTTCGATCCGGGCGCGAAAGATCCGAACGCCATCCCAAGCGATGAGCATCACTTCACGCTCAACTCACCCAACTCCTGGGCGCCTGCCGCCTACGACGCCAAACTGGATCTGGTCTATCTGCCGATGGGCGTGACCACTCCGGATATCTGGGGCGGTAACCGCACGCCGGAGCAAGAGCGCTATGCCAGCTCGATTGTCGCGCTGAACGCCACCACCGGTAAGCTGGCCTGGAGCTACCAGACCGTCCACCACGATCTGTGGGATATGGACATGCCTTCCCAGCCGACGCTGGCTGACATTGAAGTCAACGGCAAAACCGTGCCGGTCGTCTATGCTCCGGCGAAAACCGGCAACATCTTCGTGCTGGATCGCCGTAACGGCGAGCTGGTGGTCCCTGCCCCGGAAAAACCGGTTCCGCAGGGCGCCGCCAAAGGCGATTACGTCGCCAAAACCCAGCCGTTCTCCGATCTGAGCTTCCGTCCGAAGAAAGATCTGACCGGGGCGGACATGTGGGGCGCCACCATGTTCGACCAGCTGGTGTGCCGCGTGATTTTCCATCAGATGCGCTATGAGGGTATCTTCACCCCGCCATCTGAGCAGGGCACCCTCGTCTTCCCGGGTAACCTGGGGATGTTTGAATGGGGCGGTATCTCCGTCGATCCGAACCGTCAGGTGGCTATCGCCAACCCGATGGCGCTGCCGTTCGTCTCTAAACTGATCCCACGCGGCCCGGGCAACCCAATGGAGCCGCCGAAAGATGCGAAAGGCTCAGGCACCGAGTCCGGCGTGCAGCCGCAGTACGGCGTCCCGTACGGCGTCACCCTGAACCCGTTCCTGTCGCCGTTCGGTCTGCCGTGCAAACAGCCGGCCTGGGGCTATATCTCCGCGCTGGATCTGAAAACTAACGAAGTGGTATGGAAAAAACGTATCGGTACCCCGCAGGACAGCCTGCCGTTCCCGATGCCGGTTAAACTCCCATTCACCATGGGTATGCCGATGCTGGGCGGTCCGATCTCCACCGCGGGCAACGTTCTGTTCATCGGCGCGACCGCGGATAACTACCTGCGCGCGTACAATATGAGCAACGGTGAGAAGCTGTGGGAAGCCCGTCTGCCAGCCGGCGGTCAGGCCACCCCGATGACCTACGAAGTGAATGGCAAACAGTATGTTGTCATCTCTGCCGGCGGTCACGGCTCGTTCGGGACCAAAATGGGCGATTATATCGTCGCCTATGCGCTCCCGGATGAGGCGAAATAAAACGCAAAACGGCAACGAAAGTTGCCGTTTTTTTTTGTCTTTATCCCCTCTCCCACGCGCCCGGGCTATACCGCCCTAAACCGTGAACCCCAACATCATCCCGGTGTCTTCATGTTCCAGCAGGTGGCAGTGGGCCATATAGGCAAACTCCTTCGGCGCCGGATGATCAAACTTCACTAATACTTCACTCACGTCCCCTTCCACACGCACGGTGTCTTTCCAGCCGCGACGATGCGCCGCTGGCGGCTTGCCGTTTTCGCTCAGGATGCGGAACTGGGTGCCGTGGATATGGAACGGATGCAGCATCATGTCGCCCTTACCCGAAATCACCCAGCGCTCATACTGGCCTCTGGCGGCGGCGAACATCGGCACATTCATGTCGAAGGCTTTGCCGTTGATGCGGTTGGCGTTATGGAAATCAAATCCCTTGCCCGACGACATGCCATGATCCATGCCGGACCCGTGGTTCATGTTGCTCATGTCGCCATGGTGCATATTCCCCATGTCGCCCATCCCGCCATGCCCCATCATGCCGTGATCCATTCCTGCCATCGCCTGATCGCCATATTTCTCCATCAGCGCCTGCATGCCCATCCTGTCGAGCATCGGATCCATCGACAGCTGGAGCTGACGCTGCGTCAGCCCCGTCAGAGAAGGTAGCGCCGGCATAGCGGCCAGGGTATCCAGCAGCTTACCGGAGGCAGGAATGACCAGCGGCTGGACGCGCAGTACCGGCTGTGGCTTATCAAAAGGCGCAATGGCCATGCCCATCTGGCTCACCGGCAGGGTCACCAGATCAAAAGGTTTGCCGTCGCTGGTGTCCACCAGCACCTCAAAACGCTCCCCCATCAAGACCGGTAATTCATTGACCTTCACCGGCTCTGCCAGCAGACCGCCGTCGCTGGCCACCACGTACAGCGGGCGCTTATCGCTGGTCGCAAAATTGAGGGAACGGGCATTACAGCCGTTCAGCAAGCGCAGACGTAGCCAGCCTCGCGGGGCGGCATGTTCAGGATAGAGAGCGCCATTGGTCAGCAGCGTATCGCCAAACCAGCCGACGGCAGCGCTCATCACATCCAGCTGATAATCAATTTCGCCAGCGGCGGTAAACTTCTTGTCCTGAACAATCACCGGTACATCATCGATTCCCCACTGCTTCGGCAACAGCAGGCGTCCGCTCTCTTCATCCTCGATCAGCACCAGCCCCGCCAGCCCCATCGCCACCTGCCGACCGGTGGTCCCGTGCTGATGCGGGTGAAACCAGCAGGTGGCCGCCCGCTGCGTTGGCGTGAAGCTCACCGTCCGAGTGGCGCCCGGGGCGATGACCCCCTGCGGTCCTCCGTCGACCTCGCCGGGTACCTCCAGACCATGCCAGTGCAGCGTCGTCTCCTCTGCCAGCTGGTTGGTAATGTCCACCGTGATAGCCTTCCCCTGCGTCAGCTGCAGCGTGGGACCCAGTAGCGAACCGTTATACCCCCAGGTGGTGGCGTTCAAAGCGCCAAACTGCGTTTTGCCCGCCTGGATGGTCAGCGCGATACGGTTGCGCGCATCAGCCGTCAACAGCGGCGGTACCGGCAGGGCCGGGCGACTGGCCGCAAAGACCGCACGGCTCCAAAGCGGTAACGCGCTGGCCATGCTGACCGCAGCGGTCAGTTTGAGGAAGTCTCGACGTTGCATATTCACATCCTTTTATTCTGCGGGCGAATATTTGAGCTTAAACCCTACCGTAACGGGAAGGTCAAGCAGAAGAGTAAGAATAAAGATCGGCGCTGTGTAAAGAAGTATGCTAATTTGAAGCGTCGGTGATCTAACGGTAGAAAAAATGAAGACGCTTTTCAGAACAATGGTACTCGGCAGCCTGCTTACTCTCTCCGCCAACAGCTACGCGCTCAGCGAATCAGAAGCGGAAGACATGGCTGATTTAACCGCGGTTTTTGTGTTTCTGAAAAACGACTGTGGCTACCAGAACCTGCCCAACACGCAGATCCGTCGCGCCCTGGTGTTCTTTGCTCAGCAGAACCAATGGGATCTGAGCAACTACGACAGCTACAACATGAAAGCCCTTGGCGAAGACAGCTATCGCGATCTCAGCGGCATTAACCTTCCGACGGCGAAAAAATGTAAAGCGCTGGCCCGCGATTCACTTAGCCTGCTGGCTTACGTCAAATAATTTCCCGCGCGGGCGGCAACGCGCCGCGCTTTTCCCCGACTCACCCGCCTTTAGTATTTACCATTATTATTTTATACAAAATAAATTTTATCTACCTCGCAATATATCAAGCCAATAAATAAATTAAACCCGTACTAACAGCCCTGCCAGATAAAAATAATAAAATATCCCAGATGATATATTGCAAAATAAAAAGCAGCCTTTTAGAATCCGTTGAAAATATATCTACTTCATGGACTGAAATTGTGAATATCTCGCTGACTCTTCGTATTATTCCACTTGCCGCTATGTTATTAGCCGGCTGTAGCAATACCGCCCCTCGCCAGCAGGTAAAACCGCTCACCACCCCGCTAACGTCGCAGCAGCAGGCAGAGCAGGAGCGAGCGGCCAGCGAACAAGCGCGCATTGAATCCTGCCGACAGGCGCTGGACTCGCTAAAAGAGGTTAACCCACAGCAGGCAACCAAACTCAGCAATGACTTCAATGCCTTAGTGCGTGCGGCGTCACAATATAACAGCGTGCGCGAGAAAGTGGCGGATCCCACCCGGCTTGGCATTGACTCCATGTATCAGTTTAAATCCATCAAATTGTGCGCCGATATTCAGAAAACGCTAATCGATAGCCTGGTACAGCGGGGTGAAAGCAAGCAGCCATGAACAGAGCCGCCACGCTGACCCTCAACGCGCCCCTGCTGATGTTCGTCGCGGCGCTGGCGCTTTCAACACCTTTCTTCGCCGGCGCCGCGCCGGCGTTTCTTGACTACGCCCAGCAGCAAACCCAGGCGCATGAAAAAAGCGATGCTGCAACCGCAAAGCAAACGTCAGGCGATCGTCAACCTGCGGATAATAAAAAAAAGACGCCCAATACCGCACAATTGCAAAAAAGAATCGTCAGCCAGCAGGCGACGATTGAGCAAAAAAATAAAACTATTCAGCAATTAAAAAAACAGCTTGCTAACACTCCGGCCACAGAAACCTCCATCGCGAATGAGCATGCGGCCTTAAATAACAAAATAAAAGAATTACAGATCGCCTTAACCGCCGCCACCGCGAAAAATGAGGCGTTAATTAAAAAAGAAGGCGCAGTCCAGAATACGACTCTGCAGCAAAGTCAGGCCGCCGCGCTGAAGCAGATCCAACAATTAACGTTACAGCTTCAGCAAGCCGCAGCTGAAAATAAACGGCTCAGCGCCAGCCTCACCGCTCTGAATACAGATAAGCAGACGCTGGCTAACCGGCTCGCCGCGGCAGAGAAGGCGCAGCAGACCACCCTCGACCAGGTCAAAACCCTTAACGCCGACAAACAGCCGTTGGTCAACCGGCTGGCGGCGACGGAAAAAGAGAAGCAGACCGCCCTCGACCAGGTCAAAACCCTTAACGCCGATAAGCAGTCTCTGGCTAACCGGCTGGCGGCGGCGGAAAAAGAGAAGCAGGCTGCTCTCGACCAGGTCAAAACTCTTAACGCTGATAAACAGCCGCTGGTCAACCGGCTGACGGCGGCCGAAAAAGAGAAACAGGCCGCCCTCGACCAGGTCAAAGCACTTAACGCCGACAAACAGCCGCTGGTCAACCAGCTGGCGGCGGCGGAAAAAGAGAAGCAGACCGCCCTCGACCAGATCAAAACCCTTAACGCCGATAAGCAGTCGCTGGCTAACCGGCTCGCCGCGGCGGAGAAAGCGCCATCGAGCCGCGCCGATGCCGCCGTGGCGGCAAAAGATGAGCCCCCCGAGATGGCGGCCATAGTGGCGGCCTATCGCCTGCAGGCGGACAAAGATAACGCCCAGCTGCGGATGAAAGAGGATGAAATCCAGCTGCTGCGGACGCAGCTGACGGTCACGCCGAGAAATACCACCGGCAAAACCGCCGCCAAACTCAGCGCGCCAGGTGAACAGCAGGCTTACGCCATCGGCGCCTCGATGGGTACAGAGGCGCTTAACGTCCTCACGACTCGTCGCACTCAGGGAGTTAACGTCGACGCTGGCCTGGTGCTGCAGGGCATCGAAGATGCTTTCAGCGGCCAGCTTCGCCTCGGCGAACAGGCGCGTAATAAAGCGCTGTTTGACATTTCACAGCAGGTTTTCCAGAACCTGAATAAAATCGAGCAGAAAAACATCAGCGCCGGTCAGAAATACCAGCAGGCGTTTGCGCGCAAAAAAGGTGTGGTCTTCAAAGAGGGCGTCTACAGCCGTATCGATTACCCGGGTAAAGGAAAAATTAGCGGCAACGATCTGGTGACCGTGGTGATCAAAGAGATGCTGACGGACGGAACGGTGATCAATGATATGGAGACGAAAGATCAGGCGCTTACCCAGAAACTGGATGCCTATCCCCCGGTATTTCGCGGGCCGCTGAAGCGCCTGCAGAACCACGGCTCCGTGACGCTGGTCGTCCCGCCCGACAAAGCCTATGGCAGTAAAGGGTTGCCACCGAAGATCCCCCCAGGCGCCACCATGGTCTATTCCGTGCGGATAGTGGATAGCCAACCCGCGCCGGCAAAATAGCCCTGTCTCCCCACCGCCCTCTCCGGGCGGTGCGGTTATTCCTGCCGCATTGCTGCAATAACCGCCGTGCATCCTCATCTATAGTTGTCTATGATGTTGCACTCGTTTTACGGGTGTAACAGATGTTAACGAAGGAGGAGCCTCACCGTGGCCGATAATCCACTGTGGCATGAAACGCTGCATGACCATTTTGGTCAGTACTTTAGCGTTGATAACGTGCTGTACCACGAAAAAACCGATCATCAGGATCTGATCATCTTTGACAACCGCGCCTTTGGACGGGTGATGGCGCTGGATGGCGTCGTGCAAACCACCGAACGCGATGAGTTTATCTATCACGAAATGATGACCCACGTGCCGCTACTGGCTCACGGCAACGCCAAGCATGTCCTGATCATCGGCGGCGGCGATGGCGCGATGCTGCGCGAAGTCTCTCGTCATCGCAGCATCGAAAGCATCACCATGGTGGAAATCGACGCCGGGGTGGTCTCATTCTGCCGCCAGTACCTGCCCAACCATAGCGCCGGCGCCTATGACGATCCGCGCTTTACGCTGGTGATTGATGACGGCGTCAATTTTGTTAACCAGACGACGCAAACGTTTGATGTGATCATTTCAGACTGTACCGACCCTATTGGCCCGGGGGAAAGCCTCTTCACCTCGGCTTTTTATGAAGGCTGCAAACGCTGCCTGAATCCGGGAGGGATTTTCGTTGCGCAGAACGGCGTCTGCTTCCTCCAGCAGGATGAAGCGGTCGGCAGCCATCGCAAACTGAGCCACTATTTTCGCGACGTCAGCTTCTACCAGGCGGCGATTCCGACCTATTACGGCGGGATTATGACCTTTGCCTGGGCGAGCGACAACGAGGCGCTGCGCCATCTTTCCAGCGAAATCATTCAGGCGCGCTTTCACAAAGCCAACCTGACCTGCCGTTACTACAATCCGGCAATCCATACGGCGGCCTTCGCCTTACCACAGTATCTGCATGATGCTCTGTCCGCACCGTGAAGCGAAATAAGGGGGTGAACTAAATTGAAAAAATTGAAGCTGCACGGCTTTAACAACCTGACCAAAAGCCTGAGTTTTTGTATCTACGATATCTGTTACGCCAAAACGGCAGAAGAGCGCGACGGCTACATCGCCTATATCGACGAACTTTATAATGCCAATCGCCTGACAGAGATCCTGAGCGAAACCTGCTCTATTATTGGCGCTAATATCCTGAATATCGCCCGCCAGGATTATGAACCCCAGGGCGCCAGCGTGACCATTCTGGTAAGCGAAGAGCCCGTCGACCCGCGGCTTATCGACCAGACCGAACACCCCGGCCCGCTGCCTGAAACCGTGGTCGCCCATCTCGATAAAAGCCATATCTGCGTGCATACCTATCCGGAGAGCCACCCGGAAGGCGGCCTGTGCACCTTCCGCGCCGATATCGAAGTCTCTACCTGCGGGGTTATTTCACCGCTCAAAGCGCTGAACTATCTGATTCACCAGCTGGAATCGGACATTGTGACCATTGACTACCGCGTGCGTGGCTTTACCCGCGACATCAATGGGATGAAGCATTTTATCGATCATGAAATCAACTCAATTCAGAACTTTATGTCTGACGATATGAAGTCGCTGTATGACATGGTCGACGTCAACGTTTATCAGGAAAATATCTTCCATACCAAAATGTTGCTTAAGGAGTTCGACCTTAAGCACTACATGTTCCATACCCGACCGGAAGAGTTGACCGCTGAAGAGCGCAAGGTCATTACCGACCTGCTGTGGAAAGAGATGCGCGAGATTTACTACGGCCGCAATATTCCTGCCGTGTAATGCCTCAAATGCCCGGCGGCGCTTTTGCTTGCCGGGCCTGGGTTCTGCGCCGGCTGGAAGCGGGGGAAAGGTACTCGTCGCGACCCGGAGATGTGCCCTGCGCACGCGACGCTTAGCCGGGCTACGGTTTTCCGCAGCCCGGCGCAAAACGAGTCATCAACGCTGCTGCATAAACTCACGATAGGCGGCAACCACCTGCAGGAAATCCTCAACACCGCACAGAGAGAGGCTTTCTTCGTCGTAGTAGCTCATCCCCTCCTCGATTTCGTCGCCGGAAAATTCCAGCTGATTGGCGCGGATCATCACCTCTTCGCCATCCAGCCACAGCGTATATTCATGTCCGGCACGCTGCCAGGAACGTTCACTGCCTTTCACGGTGCGCGCAGCCTGCTCCACTTCGTCAAGCAGAGCAAGATTGTCTTTCACCTCCTCGTTGAACCAGTGGCCAATCGCCTCGTGATCCATCGACATTCGCACCTTTACCACTCCGGTAATATCGCGCAGAAATTCGTAGTCCATCGTCTTTTCCTCTGCAAGGGCAATGCGTCACCGCTGCACTGTACCCATGGAGTAATTATCGCAGCAGACCGAAAGAAAAAAAGCGTAACAGGCAGGAGGTTTGGAAATAAAAATGCCCGGTGATGCAATGTTCACCGGGCATTGGGGAGTTTGTAGCCAAACGGTCAGCCGGGCTGACCGGATAGTTTTACACCGCGGTCTGGAAGATCACGCCGTCAGCTTTTTCAGTGTACTGATCCAGCTGGTTGAAGTTCAGATAGCGATAGGTATCTTCCGCTGTCTTATCCACCTGCGCCACGAAGGTCTGGTACTCTTCCGGCGTCGGCAGTTTACCGAGCAGAGAAGCCACCGCTGCCAGCTCGGCAGAGGCCAGATAGACGTTAGCGCCGGTACCTAAACGGTTCGGGAAGTTACGGGTAGAGGTGGAAACCACCGTCGCACCGTCGGCGACGCGCGCCTGGTTACCCATACACAGGGAACAGCCAGGGATTTCGATACGCGCCCCGCTCTTACCAAATACGCTGTAGTAACCTTCTTCGGTCAGCTGCGCGGCGTCCATACGGGTTGGCGGCGCCACCCACAGGCGAGTCGGCAACTGGCCTTTGTGGCTGTCCAGCAGCTTACCGGCGGCACGGAAGTGGCCGATGTTGGTCATGCAGGAGCCGATGAACACTTCGTCGATTTTCTCGCCCTGTACGTCAGACAGCAGGCGGGCATCGTCCGGATCGTTCGGCGCGCACAGAATCGGCTCTTTGATATCCGCCAGATCGATGTCGATCACTGCCGCGTATTCCGCGTCAGCATCGGCTTCCAGCAGCTGCGGATCCGCCAGCCATTTCTCCATGCCCTGGATACGACGCTCCAGGGTACGGCGGTCGCCGTAGCCTTCGGCGATCATCCACTTCAGCAGGACGATGTTGGAGTTCAGATACTCAACGATCGGCTCTTTGTTCAGCTTGATGGTGCAACCTGCAGCAGAACGTTCAGCGGAGGCATCGGTCAGCTCGAACGCCTGCTCCACTTTCAGATCCGGCAGACCTTCAATCTCAAGGATGCGGCCAGAGAAGATGTTTTTCTTACCTTTCTTCTCAACGGTCAGCAGGCCCTGCTTGATGGCGTACAGCGGGATCGCGTGGACCAGGTCGCGCAGCGTAATGCCCGGCTGCATTTTACCTTTGAAACGCACCAGCACCGATTCCGGCATATCCAGCGGCATCACGCCGGTCGCGGCGGCGAAGGCCACCAGACCAGAGCCCGCCGGGAAGGAGATACCGATGGGGAAACGGGTGTGGGAGTCGCCGCCGGTGCCCACGGTATCCGGCAGCAGCATGCGGTTCAGCCAGGAGTGGATCACGCCATCGCCCGGACGCAGCGAGACGCCGCCGCGGTTCATAATGAAGTCCGGCAGAGTATGATGCGTGGTGACGTCAACCGGCTTCGGATAGGCCGCAGTGTGGCAGAAGGACTGCATCACCAGGTCAGCGGAGAAGCCCAGGCACGCCAGGTCTTTCAGTTCATCACGGGTCATTGGACCGGTGGTGTCCTGAGAACCGACGGAGGTCATTTTCGGCTCGCAGTAGGCGCCCGGGCGGATACCGGCAACGCCGCAGGCGCGGCCAACCATTTTCTGCGCCAGAGAGAAGCCGCGGGTGCTTTCCGCCACGTCTTTAGCCTGACGGAAGACATCGCTGTGCGGCAGGCCCAGCGCTTCACGTGCTTTGGTGGTCAGGCCGCGACCGATGATCAGCGGGATACGGCCGCCGGCACGGACTTCGTCGATCAGCACATCGGTTTTCAGCTCGAAGCTGGCCAGCAGTTCGTTGGTCTCGTGATTACGCACTTCGCCTTTGAACGGGTAAACGTCGATGATGTCGCCCATGTTCAGGTTTGACACATCCACTTCGATAGGCAGCGCGCCCGCATCTTCCATGGTGTTGAAGAAGATTGGCGCGATTTTGCCGCCCAGGCACAGGCCGCCGCCGCGCTTGTTCGGCACGTTCGGGATATCGTCGCCCATAAACCACAGCACCGAGTTGGTGGCCGATTTACGTGAAGAGCCGGTCCCGACCACATCGCCGACGTAGGCCAGCGGGTAGCCTTTCTGCTGCAGGGCTTCGATCTGTTTGATCGGGCCAACCACGCCCGGCTGATCCGGTTCAATGCCTTCGCGGGCGTTTTTCAGCATCGCCAGGGCGTGCAGCGGGATATCCGGACGCGACCAGGCATCCGGCGCCGGAGACAGGTCATCGGTGTTCGTTTCGCCAGTGACCTTGAAAACGGTAACGGTGATTTTCTCTGCCAGCTGCGGGCGGTTCAGGAACCACTCAGCGTCGGCCCAGGATTGCATAACCTGTTTAGCGTGCTCGTTACCCGCTTTCGCTTTCTCTTCCACGTCGTAGAAGTTATCGAACATCAGCAGAGTATGGGACAGCGCTTTCGCGGCAATCGGCGCCAGTTTCGCGTCGTCCAGGGCATCGATCAGCGGGTGGATATTATAACCGCCCTGCATGGTGCCCAGCAGTTCAACGGCTTTTTCAGGGGTAACCAGGGGGGAGGTCGTTTCGCCTTTGGCGATCGCGGCAAGGAATCCAGCTTTAACATAGGCGGCTTCGTCGACGCCCGGCGGTACACGGTTAATCAGCAGGTCTAACAGGAATTCTTCTTCGCCCGCAGGCGGGTTTTTCAGCAGTTCTACCAGCGCGGCCATTTGGGTTGCATCTAAGGGTTTGGCAACAATCCCCATGGCGGCACGCTCAGCTACGTGCTTACGGTATTCTTCTAGCACGACGGTTCTCCTCGCTTCTCATTGTCATAATGCGGCCTACACCTCTTCAATCAATCTGCTTCGGTATTGGCAGTTTGCCGCCTTGACGCATCTTGAAGGATTTAGTGGCTGGGCGATTTTCTTCACGCTCCTGTGAGACAGCAGTTTGTAGGGTAAATGCCCGATACCGCGTCGGCAGCATAGCAGGATTTTTGAAAGGTGTTAATCTGTTTACAAAAAAGCAACATTAAAATTTAGCTGAATCGTTAAGGGCAGGATATTGCAGGCTTTCTGTTCAAATCCCGCGACAAAAATTCCTTTCCGCGTACAACGCCATGGACCGATCCCAACAATCATCAATAAAAAGCCATACCGCTTACTTATACTCAGCAAACGCGCCGTTTTCGCCGATACTTTAGCGAGATGGGTTACTTTTTGGGTCAGGAGCTTCTATGTCACTGCCGTTCAAACCCCATATTATCGCCCTGCTCTGTAGCGCTGGCTTACTCGCGGCGGCGGGAACACTCTATGTGCAAAGCCGTACTCCAGAGACGGTCACTCAGCCGACGGCGCAGCCTGCGCCAGCGCCAACGCCAGCCGCACCCGCCGCCGCGCAGCCAGTGGCCGCCACCTACACCCAGGCGCAGATTGACCAGTGGGTAGCCCCCATCGCGCTCTACCCGGACAGACTGCTGTCGCAGGTGCTGATGGCTTCCACCTACCCGGACAACGTCATGCAGGCGGTGCTGTGGTCCCAGGATAACCCTACCATGAAAGGGGATCCCGCCGTTCAGGCAGTTGCCAGCCAGCCATGGGATCCCAGCGTCAAATCGCTTGTCGCTTTCCCTGCCCTGCTGGCGATGATGGGTGAGAATCCGCCCTGGGTGGAAAATCTGGGTAATGCGTTTTTGGCCCAGCCGCATGATGTGATGGACTCGGTGCAACGCCTGCGTGCCATCGCCCAGGAGACAGGGACGCTGAAATCCACGCCGCAGCAAAAAGTGATTGTCGCCGCAGCGGCGCCTGTGCCGGCCACCACTTCGAAAAGCAGCACCGTATCAACGTCAAGCACTACCGCGGCGGCGCCTGCGCCGACCCAGGTCATAAAAATAGAACCGACCGACCCGCAGGTGGTCTATGTTCCCAACTACAACCCCTCCACCGTCTATGGTACCTGGCCGAATAGCGCCTATCCTCCGGTCTATCTGCCGCCCCCTCCCGGGGAGCAGTTTACCGATAGCTTCGTGAAAGGATTCGGTTACAGCCTGGGCGTGGCGACCACCTGGGCGCTGTTCAGCAGCATCGACTGGGATGATGATGATGACTACCACCATCACGATGACGACTACCACCGCGGGGATTACTCGCATAATGGCGATAACATCAATATCAATGTGAATAATTTTAACCGCATTACCGGACAAAACCTGCCGGGCGATCACGTAAACTGGCAGCACAATCCCGCCTATCGCGGTCACGTGCCATACCCCGATAATACCGTCGCCCAGCGCTTTCATCAGACCAACGTATCCGGCGGACTGAGCGCGACCCAGCATGCGCCGGTCGATCGTGAGGCGCAGCGCCAGGCGGCAATGACCCAGCTTCAGCAGCGCAGCGCGTCGACCGCCACGGCAGGCAACCTGGCGGCAAACACACCCTCGCGCGATGCCCAGCGTCAGGCGGCCTCGGCGCAGTTGAAACAAGCCACCCAGCGCAGCAACTACCGCGGTTACGACAGCGCGCCGACATCAACCCAGCAGCGTCGAGACGCGGCGAAAGCACAGTTGAAAAACCCGACGCCGCAGCAACAGCAGCGTAGGGAAACCATTAAGAACCACGAGCAGAATGCTACACCGCAGCAGCAACAGCGCCGGCAGCAGCTCCATTCCGCCACGCCCGCCCAGCGTCAGCAGACGGTCAATCATCTGCGCGCCAGCGCCCTTAGCGGCAACGAAAGCCGCGCCCCCTCCTGGCAAGCGCAGCAGGAACGGGGACGACAGAGTCGTCAGTTTTCCAGCGTAAACCGCGAGCAGCGCGACGGCGCCAGAGAGCGTCTTTCTGAACACCATGAACTACGCCGCCGCTGAGGATGAGCAGAATGAGAAACCCATTACCTATTGCCCTGTTCACGTTAATGCTGTCACCGCTTGCCGCCTTCGCCCAGCAACAATATGCCACCCCCGAGCAGGCCGCGAGCGCGCTGGCCGAGGCGATCGGCCAGCAAAATGACGCGGCGCTGAGCGAGGTGCTTGGCGATAACTGGCAGCATTTTTTACCCCCCGACGGGATCGACCCCACTGCCGTCGACCGCTTCCAGCGCGACTGGCAGGTGAAACATGTGATTGTGCAGCAGGGTGATAACGCCTGGCTCGACGTTGGTAGCGAAGCATGGCGCCTGCCCGTCCCCATCGTCAAATCATCCCAGGGCTGGCGCTTTGATATGGCCGCTGGCGAAGAGGAGATCCTCACCCGCGCTATCGGCCGTAATGAACTGTCGGCAATAGCCGCCATGCACGCCTACGTTGACGCCCAGCAGGATTACTATCAACTGAACCACCGCTGGGCGCAGAAAATCATCAGTAGCGAAGGCAAAAAAGATGGTCTGTACTGGCCCACCTCGCCGGGCGAAGCGCCAAGTCCGCTTGGGCCCGCCTTTAGCCCGACGGTACCCGGCAGCGGCTACCATGGCTACCGCTTCCGCATTATCACCGGTAGAGATGAGCAGAGCGTCGCCTTGCTGGCATGGCCGGTGGCGTGGGGGGAAACCGGCGTGATGAGCTTTATGATCGATCAGCACGATACGGTTTATCAGGCCAATCTCGGTGAAGAGAGTGCGGCAAAGGCCCAGGCGATAACGCGCTTTGCCCCCGATGCTGACGCCGGCTGGCAGGTGGTCAAGCCATAAAAAAACGCCCGGTTACGTATACGCAACCGGGCGTTTTCATTCACTTAGCCCTGGTGGGGCATCAGAGACGGATCGCCGGCAAAGGCTGGTTTCGTACTGGACAATGCCGCTTCGTCAGCGCTGATGCTGCCGGAATTCGCCGCCCATACCCCTTCACTGGTCTTCGTCACCTGCTGATGCTGGGCATTCAGATCCTGGCCCATCGCCGCGATATGGGTCGTTTCCGTGCCGCCGCTGTTATCCGCCCATGGAATCGTGGCGTCAGCCGCGCAGGCTACACCGGATAAGCACGTTGCTGCGACCAGCGCACTGGTTAAAAAGCGTTTCATCACACACCTCATCGATATCGTTAACTACCTATAAGTTTACTGAGTGACTATTTACAAAGTATGTATGAGGTGTAGCGGTTTATGAATAGCGACATAGTTCTAAACATCAGGCATAAAAAAAGCGGCTCCGGGAGCCGCTTATGCTTTTTGCCTGAAAGAAAAAGTTACTTTTTCTTCGCTTTGGCGTTCGGCAGGTCGGTGATGCTGCCTTCGAAGACTTCTGCCGCCAGGCCAACAGACTCGTGCAGAGTCGGGTGAGCGTGGATAGTCAGCGCGATGTCTTCAGCGTCACAGCCCATCTCGATAGCCAGGCCGATCTCACCCAGCAGCTCGCCGCCGTTGGTGCCGACAATCGCGCCGCCGATAACACGGTGGGTCTCTTTGTCGAAGATCAGTTTGGTCATACCGTCTGCGCAGTCGGAAGCGATAGCACGGCCGGAAGCCGCCCACGGGAAGGTGGCGGTTTCGTAGCTGATGCCTTTCTCTTTCGCTTCTTTCTCAGTCAGGCCGACCCATGCCACTTCTGGCTCGGTGTAGGCGATGGACGGGATCACTTTCGGATCGAAGTAGTGTTTCAGGCCGGAGATAACTTCAGCGGCAACGTGACCTTCGTGGACGCCTTTGTGCGCCAGCATCGGCTGACCGACGATATCGCCGATAGCAAAGATGTGCGGCACGTTGGTGCGCATTTGTTTGTCAACGCGGATGAAGCCACGATCGTCCACTTCCACGCCCGCTTTGCCTGCGTCGAGGTTTTTGCCGTTCGGTACGCGACCGATAGCCACCAGTACGGCGTCGTAACGCTGTGCTTCCGCTGGCGCTTTTTTGCCTTCCATGGAAACGTAAATACCGTCTTCTTTCGCTTCAACGGCAGTCACTTTGGTTTCCAGCATCAGGTTGAATTTCTTGCTGATGCGTTTAGTGAAGACTTTCACCACGTCTTTATCGGCCGCCGGGATAACCTGGTCGAACATTTCAACCACGTCAATCTCTGAACCCAGCGCATGGTATACGGTACCCATTTCCAGACCGATGATACCGCCGCCCATGACCAGCATGCGTTTCGGTACGGATTTCAGCTCCAGGGCGTCGGTGGAGTCCCATACGCGCGGATCTTCATGCGGGATAAATGGCAGTTGAATCGGACGGGAACCCGCCGCGATGATGGCGTTGTCGAAGTTGATCACGGTTTTGCCGTTTTCGCCTTCCACTTCCAGGGTGTTAGCGCCGGTGAATTTACCCAGACCGTTAACCACCTTCACTTTACGCCCTTTGGCCATGCCAGCCAGACCACCGGTCAGCTGAGTGATGACTTTTTCTTTCCAGGTGCGGATCTTGTCAATGTCAGTTTTCGGTTCGCCGAAAACGATGCCGTGTTCGGCCAGCGCTTTCGCTTCTTCGATAACTTTTGCCACGTGCAGCAGCGCTTTAGAAGGGATACAACCCACGTTCAGGCACACCCCACCGAGGGTGCTGTAACGTTCTACGATGACGGTTTCCAGACCTAAATCAGCGCAACGGAAAGCTGCAGAGTAGCCTGCAGGACCTGCCCCAAGTACCACGACCTGAGTTTTGATTTCAGTACTCATCATGACCTCTGTAATTTATATCCGGCGGGTCTGACGCTATTATTCTTACGCCCAAGTCCACCGGGACGTTCTATCCGCGTGTATTTTACAAAATTGTTAACAATTTTTAAACAACAAACGGCAAACGATTTTGTCCTTTGTTGCTGATAATCCCAAACAGCCTGAGGTTATCAGAAAAAAGCCGGCCGTCAGGCCGGCTTTTTCGATTACATCACCAGGCGGCGAATGTCGCTCAGGGTGTTGTTGATGATGGTAATGAAGCGGGCACCATCAGCACCGTCGATCACGCGGTGGTCGAAGGACAGAGAGATCGGCAGCATCAGACGCGGCACGAACTCTTTACCATTCCATACCGGCTCCATCGCGGACTTAGACACGCCGAGGATGGCCACTTCCGGCGCGTTAACAATCGGCGCGAAGTGGGTCGTACCCAGGCCGCCGATGCTGGAGATGGTGAAGCAACCGCCCTGCATTTCGCCCGCCGTCAGTTTGCCATCGCGCGCTTTCTTCGAGATGGTGGTCAGTTCGCGAGACAGCTCGGTGATGCTCTTCTTGTTCACGTCTTTAAAGACCGGAACCACCAGACCGTTCGGGGTATCAACCGCCACACCGATGTTGATGTATTTCTTCAGCGTCAGGCGCTGACCATCTTCGGAGAGCGAGCTGTTGAAGCGCGGCATCTGCTCAAGCGCAGCGGCCACAGCTTTCATGATGAAGACAACCGGGGTGAATTTCACGTCCAGTTTACGCTTCTCAGCTTCGGCGTTCTGCTGCTTACGGAACGCTTCCAGATCGGTGATATCGGTTTTATCGAAGTGGGTAACGTGCGGGATCATGACCCAGTTACGGCTCAGGTTAGCACCAGAGATTTTCTGGATACGGCCCAGCTCCACTTCTTCGATTTCGCCGAACTTGCTGAAGTCAACCTTCGGCCATGGCAGCATGCCCGGGATACCGCCGCCAGCGGCAGCCGCCGGTGCGGATTCAGCGCGTTTAACGGCTTCTTTCACGTAGGCCTGAACGTCTTCGCGCAGGATACGACCTTTACGGCCGGTGCCTTTCACTTTCGCCAGGTTAACGCCGAACTCGCGCGCCAGGCGGCGAATCAGCGGAGTCGCGTGAACGTAAGCATCGTTTTCAGCGAATTCGGTTTTGCCTTCTGCTTTCGCAGCCGGCGCCGCGGCAGGCTTAGCAGCCTGAGCCGGTGCAGCAGCCGGTGCCGGTGCAGCAGCCTGAGCCGGAGCGGCGGCAGGCGCAGCGCCTTCCACTTCGAAGACCATGATCAGGGAGCCGGTTTTGACTTTATCGCCGGTGCTGATTTTGATCTCTTTGACGGTGCCCGCGAACGGCGCCGGCACTTCCATAGACGCTTTGTCGCCTTCGACGGTGATCAGGGACTGCTCAGCAGCCACTTTATCGCCGACTTTCACCATCACTTCGGTGACTTCAACTTCGTCGCCGCCGATGTCCGGGACGTTAACGTCTTTCGCGCCGGCAGCAGCAGCCGGTGCCGCGGCAGCCGGAGCGGCAGCCTGTGCCGGAGCGGCCGCAGGCGCAGCGCCCGCGACTTCGAAGATCATGATCAGGGAGCCGGTGGATACTTTATCGCCGGTGTTGATTTTGATCTCTTTCACGGTACCCGCGAACGGCGCTGGCACTTCCATAGAGGCCTTATCGCCTTCTACGGTGATCAGGGATTGCTCAGCGGCGATGGTGTCGCCCACTTTAACCATGATCTCGGTGACTTCAACTTCATCGCCGCCGATATCCGGGACGTGCACTTCTTTCGCTGCCGCGGCGGCGGCTGGCGCAGCAGCGGCCGGAGCGGCTTCTTTCTTCTCTTCCTGCGCAGGTGCAGCGGCTGCTGCACCCTCGGCGGAATCGAAAATCATAATCAGTTTGCCAGTCTCGGTTTTGTCGCCGACGGAGACTTTAATCTCTTTTACGACGCCAGCCTGCGGAGACGGGACTTCCATAGAGGCTTTATCGCCTTCTACGGTGATCAGCGACTGTTCAGCTTCTACTTTGTCGCCAACTTTGACCAGGATCTCGGTGATTTCAACTTCATCAGCCCCGATGTCCGGTACTTTGATTTCGATAGCCATTATTCTTTTACCTCTTACGCCAGACGCGGGTTAACTTTTTCTGCATCGATGTCGAATTTCGCGATAGCGTCAGCGACCACTTTCTTATCGATTTCACCACGTTTAGCCAGTTCGCCCAGCGCTGCAACGACCACATAGGAAGCATCAACTTCGAAGTGGTGACGCAGGTTTTCACGGCTGTCGGAACGACCGAAGCCATCGGTACCCAGTACGCGGTAATCGTCAGCCGGTACGTAAGTACGAACCTGCTCGGCGAACAGTTTCATATAGTCAGTGGATGCCACAGCCGGAGCGTCGTTCATCACCTGAGCGATGTACGGCACGCGCGGGGTTTCCAGCGGGTGCAGCATGTTCCAGCGTTCGCAATCCTGGCCATCACGCGCCAGTTCGGTGAAGGAGGTGACGCTGTACACGTCAGAGCCCACGCCGTAGTCTTTCGCCAGGATCTGCGCTGCTTCACGGACGTGACGCAGGATAGAACCGGAGCCCAGCAGCTGAACTTTACCTTTGCTACCTTCGATGGTTTCGAGTTTGTAGATACCTTTACGGATACCTTCCTCGGCGCCTTCCGGCATCGCCGGCATGTGGTAGTTTTCGTTCAGGGTCGTGATGTAGTAGTAAACGTTCTCTTGTTTCTCACCGTACATACGCTCCAGGCCGTCATGCATGATGACCGCCACTTCGTAGGCGTAGGACGGATCGTAAGAGATACAGTTCGGGATAGTCAGAGACTGAATATGGCTGTGGCCATCTTCGTGCTGCAGACCTTCGCCGTTCAGCGTCGTACGACCGGAAGTACCACCGATCAGGAAGCCGCGAGCCTGCTGGTCGCCTGCCTGCCAGCACAGGTCGCCGATACGCTGGAACCCGAACATCGAGTAGTAGATGTAGAACGGGATCATCGGCAGGTTGTTGGTGCTGTAAGAGGTCGCCGCAGCCAGCCAGGATGCGCCTGCGCCCAGCTCGTTGATCCCTTCCTGCAGGATCTGGCCTTTTTCGTCTTCTTTGTAGTAAGCAACCTGCTCACGGTCCTGCGGGGTATACTGCTGACCGTTCGGGCTGTAGATACCGATCTGACGGAACAGACCTTCCATACCGAAAGTACGCGCTTCGTCGGCGATAATCGGCACGAGGCGGTCTTTGATGGATTTGTTCTTCAGCATCACGTTCAGGGCACGAACGAACGCGATAGTGGTAGAGATCTCTTTATTCTGCTCTTCCAGCAGCGGGCGGAAATCTTCCAGCGTCGGCAGCTCCAGCTTCTCAGTGAAGTTCGGCTGACGGCTCGGCAGATAGCCGTGCAGTTTCTGACGCTGAGCGTGCAGATAGGTGTGCTCTTCGGAACCTTCCGGGAAGGTTACGTACGGCAGTTTTTCCAGATCGGCATCGGCAACCGGCACGTTGAAACGATCGCGGACGTAGCGAACGCCGTCCATGTTCATTTTCTTAACCTGGTGAGCGATGTTCTTACCTTCAGCAGTATCACCCATGCCGTAACCTTTGATGGTATGGGCGAGGATGACGGTCGCTTTGCCTTTGGTTTCCTGCGCTTTCTTCAGTGCAGCGTAAACTTTCTTCGGATCGTGGCCGCCGCGGTTCAGAGCCCAAATCTGCTCGTCAGTCCAGTCGGCAACCAGCGCGGCGGTCTCCGGATATTTACCGAAGAAGTGCTCGCGCACATAAGCGCCGTCTTTGGATTTGAAGGTCTGGTAGTCACCGTCAACGGTTTCTTCCATCAGCTGAATCAGCTTACCGCTGGTGTCTTTACGCAGCAGCTCATCCCAACGACCGCCCCAGATAACCTTGATAACGTTCCAGCCAGCGCCCGCGAAGATGCCTTCCAGTTCGTTAATGATTTTGCCGTTACCGGTGACCGGGCCATCAAGACGCTGCAGGTTACAGTTGATAACGAAGACCAGGTTGTCCAGCTTCTCACGGGTCGCGATGGTGATCGCGCCTTTAGATTCCGGCTCGTCCATCTCACCGTCGCCCAGGAACGCGTAAACGGTTTGTTTGGAGGTGTCTTTCAGACCACGGTGTTCCAGATATTTCAGGAATTTAGCCTGATAAATCGCCCCGATTGGGCCCAGGCCCATAGAAACGGTCGGGAACTGCCAGAATTCCGGCATCAGTTTCGGGTGCGGATAAGAGGACAGACCTTTACCGTGAACTTCCTGACGGAAGTTGTTCATCTGCTCTTCAGTCAGACGACCTTCCAGGAAAGCACGCGCATAAACGCCCGGAGAGATGTGACCCTGGAAGTACACCAGGTCGCCGCCATCCTGCTCATTGCGTGCGCGGAAGAAGTGGTTGAAGCACACTTCGTAGAAGGTGGCGGAAGACTGGAAAGAAGCCATGTGGCCGCCCAGTTCGAGATCTTTTTTCGATGCGCGCAGAACGGTCATGATGGCGTTCCAGCGGATCGCAGAACGGATACGACGTTCCAGATCCAGATTACCCGGATATTCCGGTTCATCTTCAACGGCAATAGTGTTTACGTAACCGCCGGTCGATGCGCCAGCAGCCACTTTCACCCCGCCTTTGCGGGCTTCAGAAAGGAGTTGGTCAATAAGATACTGAGCGCGCTCAACACCTTCTTCACGGATGACCGATTCGATCGCCTGTAGCCAGTCGCGAGTTTCGATCGGATCCACGTCATTTGGTAAACGTTCTGACATGGGGGGTATTCCTTATCTATCTAATCGTTGATTAATCTGGAACCTGTCCCATTGAACTCTTCGTTCTTCACCTTTGAACAACCAAAAATTCAATAAGACAGGTTCTGCGTTTAGTTGCCGCGCTCTAAAAATGGCGCTTAAGAACCGGAGTTCTCGTCCTTTCGTTGCTGTAAACGACGCAGCGAGCGTTCTCTACGACTCTGCTCACGGCTACGGTCCAGCAAAATTTCCTCAATGAACGCCAGGTGACGGTGCGACGCCTCACGCGCCTGCTCCGGCTCCCCGGCCATTATCGCCTCGAAAATGCGAGTGCGATGGTTGCTGACCAACGGGAGCATTTCCCGGCGGGCATACAGCAATTCAAAGTTCTGACGCACGTTTTGCGCCAGCATCGGCTCCATACACCTTAGCAGATGGAGCAAAACCACATTGTGTGCCGCCTCGGTGACGGCGATTTGGTACTGGACGACGGCGCCGGACTCGGCGTCCAGATCGCCCGACTGCTGAGCCCGCTCAATAGCCTGATGCAGCTCGCGGATACGGTCGCGATCTTCATCATTGCTGCGCAGCGCCGCGTAATAAGCCGCAATGCCTTCCAGCGCGTGACGGGTCTCAAGCAGATCGAATTGGGATTCAGGGTGATCGGACAGCAGCTCGACCAGCGGATCGCTGAAGCTCTGCCACAGGCGGCTCTGTACAAACGTTCCACCTCCCTGACGACGAAGCAACAGGCCCTTGGCTTCGAGGCGTTGAATCGCCTCACGCAGCGAGGGGCGGGAAACGTCGAACTGTTTAGCCAGTTCGCGTTCAGGCGGGAGTTTTTCACCGGGGCGCAAGGTCCCCTCAAGGATCAGAAACTCCAGCTGCTGCTCTATCACATCGGATAATTTTGGTTGGCGGATTTTGCTGTAGGCCATATTCCCTGTCTCTGCCATTAGCCCGGAGTCAATTGGTCTTACCAATTTAAAGTTCGTAGCGCTAAAGTAACAAAGTATTCACCTTCTGTCCATACAGGTTTTGATTGAAATCAGTAAACCACGGACATTTTAACAACCTTACAGAAATAACATTTCAGAAATGTAACCTTGCACAAATGTTACGTTTACTCATAAAGAGGTAGCATTAACTTAATGGAAACGAAAAATTACGCTATCTGAACCGATTCAACGACCAGATAAGTGAATATAAAAGCAGTAAATACGAATAAATAACCAAATGAGAACAATGCGTCGGAATAATACTGAATGTGTCTATTGATGTCTTTTTAAACACATGGTCATCATCCCTTCATAAAGCAGGTGCATTCAAACGCGCTTACCACTATTCTCCCTGAGACGAAAGGCCCTTTTCTGAATTACTGCACCGCCTTCCGTAAACAAAACAATACAGAAACGGAAGTCGAAAAATACACAAACACAACAATATGTGCGCGCCATCACTCAGGTAAAAAGTGGGCCACTTCGCCCAAATTTTCGCTGGCTATGCTTTCTGGCAGGGACAGCAGTGAAGCAGCAACCTGACGGATGACGTACACAAAAAATAACCACACACGAGGTTTCATATGGAAGGTCAACAGCACGGCGATCGGCTGAAGCGCGGCCTCAAAAACCGCCATATCCAGCTCATCGCGCTGGGCGGGGCTATCGGCACCGGCCTGTTTCTGGGGAGCGCGTCCGTCATTCAGTCCGCCGGCCCGGGTATCATTCTTGGTTACGCGATTGCCGGTTTTATCGCCTTTCTGATCATGCGTCAGCTGGGCGAAATGGTGGTGGAAGAGCCGGTAGCCGGTTCGTTTAGCCACTTTGCTTATAAATACTGGGGCGGCTTTGCCGGCTTCGCCTCCGGCTGGAACTACTGGGTGCTGTATGTCCTGGTGGCAATGGCGGAACTGACCGCCGTCGGCAAATATATCCAGTTCTGGTGGCCGGAAATCCCGACCTGGGCCTCAGCGGCGGTTTTCTTCATCGCCATCAACGCCATTAACCTGACCAACGTGAAAGTGTTCGGTGAAATGGAGTTCTGGTTTGCCATTATCAAAGTGGTCGCCGTCGTGGCGATGATTTTGTTCGGCGGCTGGCTGCTGTTCAGCGGCAACGGCGGCCCGCAGGCGACGGTACGTAACCTGTGGGATCAAGGCGGGTTCCTGCCGCACGGCTTTACCGGGCTGGTGATGATGATGGCGATCATTATGTTCTCCTTCGGCGGTCTCGAGCTGGTGGGTATCACCGCGGCGGAAGCGGATAACCCGGAGCAAAGCATTCCGAAAGCCACCAACCAGGTTATCTACCGTATCCTGATCTTCTATGTTGGTTCGCTGGCGGTCCTGCTCTCGCTGCTGCCGTGGACGCGCGTGACCGCGGACACCAGTCCGTTCGTCCTGATTTTCCATGAGCTTGGCGATACGCTGGTGGCAAACGCCCTCAACGTGGTGGTGCTGACGGCGGCCCTGTCGGTGTATAACAGCTGCGTCTACTGCAACAGCCGTATGCTGTTCGGCCTTGCCCAGCAGGGGAACGCGCCGAAAGCGCTGCTCAGCGTCGACAAACGCGGCGTGCCGGTCAATACCATTCTCGTCTCCGCCGTGGTCACCGCCCTGTGTGTGCTGATCAACTACCTGGCGCCGGAATCCGCATTTGGCCTGCTGATGGCGCTGGTGGTCTCCGCCCTGGTGATCAACTGGGCGATGATCAGCCTCGCGCATATCAAATTCCGTCGCGCCAAACAGCAGCAGGGCGTCACCACCCGCTTCCCCGCCCTCTTCTACCCGCTGGGTAACTGGGTGTGCCTGCTGTTTATGGCCGCGGTGCTGATCATTATGCTGATGACCCCGGGGATGGCGATTTCCGTTTGGCTGATCCCTGTATGGATCGCAGTGCTGGGCGTGGGTTATCTGTTTAAACAGAAAGCCGCCGCCACCGTAAAAGCACAATAATACATCTCATCAATAATTCTCTTTGCTCTGCGCCCTCCCTTAATAACGGGCGCAGAGCATTGTTATCTGCTTCACACTTTCCCTTCCATAGCTTATTTATCCATATCGTCAACGCGTTCCTGCAACGTAATTCTCTCGATAGCAGCCAATAATTCTCTCCATACTGCAACGGAGAGACCGCACATGGCAGACAATAGACTTTCAATAAAAGAAAAGATTGGTTATGGGATGGGGGATGCCGGATGCAATATCATCTTTGGCGCCATCATGCTGTTTGTTAACTATTTTTATACCGATATCTTCGGCCTGGCGCCGGCGCTGGTGGGCGTACTGCTGCTGTCGGTGCGCGTCATCGATGCGGTGACCGACCCGATCATGGGCGCCCTCGCCGACCGCACCCGCAGTAAATATGGTCGCTTTCGTCCATGGCTGCTGTGGATTGCCTTCCCCTACGCCCTGTTCAGCGTGCTGATGTTCACCACTCCTGAGTGGACCTATAACAGCAAAGTCATCTATGCGTTTGTTACCTACTTTCTGCTGTCGATTACCTATACCGCGATTAATATACCCTACTGCTCGCTGGGAACGGTGATGACCGCCGACCCGAAAGAACGTGTTGCCTGCCAGTCCTATCGTTTCGTGATGGTGGGTATCGCCACGCTGCTGCTGTCATTGACGCTGCTGCCCATGGCCGACTGGTTCGGCGGCGCCGATAAAGCGAAAGGCTATCAGATGGCGATGACCGTGCTGGCCTTTATCGGCATGTGTATGTTCCTGTTCTGCTTCGCCACCGTGCGCGAACGCATCCACCCGGCGGTGCAGACCAATGATGAACTGAAAAAAGATCTCAAAGACGTGTGGAAAAATGACCAGTGGGTACGCATCCTGCTGCTCACGCTATGCAACGTCTGTCCGGGCTTTATCCGCATGGCCGCCACCATGTACTACGTCACCTGGGTGATGGGGCAAAGCACCCATTTTGCCACGCTGTTTATCAGCCTCGGCGTGGTCGGGATGATGATTGGCAGCATGCTGGCAAAAGTCCTCACCGACCGCTGGTGCAAACTGCAGGTCTTCTTCTGGACCAACATCGTGCTGGCGATCTTCTCCTGCGCCTTCTATTTCTTTAATCCGCACGCCACCACGCTGATTATGGTGCTCTACTTCCTGCTCAATATCCTGCATCAGATCCCCTCCCCGCTGCACTGGTCGCTGATGTCCGATGTTGACGACTACGGCGAGTGGAAAACCGGCAAGCGCATCACCGGTATTAGCTTCTCCGGCAATCTGTTTTTCCTTAAAGTCGGCCTGGCGGTCGCCGGGGCGATGGTCGGATTCCTGCTGTCATGGTACGGCTACGACGCCGGCGCCAAAGCGCAGAGCGCCTCGGCCCTCAACGGCATCGTGCTGCTGTTCTCGGTCATCCCCGGCGTCGGCTACCTGATCACCGCCGGCGTGGTGCGCCTGCTTAAAGTTGACCGCACCCTGATGCGCCAGATTCAGAGCGATTTAGAGAAGCGCCGCAGCAACTACAGCGAGCTGAATGAATACCAGGAACTGAAAACCAGTGAACACGTAAGGAAAGCCTGATGAACAACTGGCCAAACCCCTTTATTGAGCAACGCGCAGATCCCTTTATTCTGCGCCACCTGAATCATTACTACTTTATTGCCTCAGTGCCGGAATACGACCGGCTGGAGATCCGGCGCGCGGCAACCCTGGAGGGGTTGCGCGATGCTGAGCCGGTAGTGGTGTGGCGCGCACCGCAAAGCGGGCCGATGAGCCAGCTGATTTGGGCGCCGGAGCTACATGAGATAGACGGTAAGTGGTATATCTATTTTGCCGCCACCCATACCCACGATCTGGATGCGCTGGGCATGTTCCAGCATCGCATGTTCGTTATCGAGTGCGCCGACAGCGATCCGCTGACCGGCCGCTGGCAGGAAAAAGGCCAGGTGGTGACGCCTTTCGATACCTTCGCCCTCGATGCCACCACCTTTATCCATCAGGGCAAACGCTGGTACCTATGGGCGCAAAAATCTCCGCATATCGAGGGCAACTCAAACCTGTATCTCGCTGAAATGGCCAACCCGTGGACGCTAAAAGGCGAGCCGGTCATGCTGAGCAAGCCGGAGTTCGACTGGGAGTGCCGGGGATTTAAGGTCAATGAAGGACCCGCGGTGCTGGTGCATGGCGATAAGCTTTTCATCAGCTATTCCGCCAGCGCCACCGATGAAAACTACTGCATGGGATTGCTCTGGATCGACCGGGAGGCCGATCCGCTGCAGCCGGAAAACTGGCATAAAGCCCCGCAGCCAGTGTTCCGGACCAGCTATGAAAACCGCCAGTATGGCCCGGGCCATAACAGTTTTACCCAAACGCCGGCGGGGGAAGATGTGCTGGTATATCACGCGCGGAATTACACCGAGATTGAAGGCGACCCGCTGTATGATCCCAATCGTCATACGCGGCTAAAACTCGTCTCCTGGAGAGAGGACGGCATGCCCGACTTCGGCATCCCGCCGGCGGATACGCTGTAGCGGTTCGGTATGCTGCCCGCAGGCGCGGGTTCTCCAGGCCGGGTCAGGCGAAGCCGCCCCCCGGCAACATGACAAGCGCGGCGTCAGATATAGCGCCCGGCGGCGCTGTTGCTTGCCGGCCTGCGTGGTGTGAGCCCCAGGCGGGATAAGCGCAGCGCCATCCGGCAATCAAAGCCACGCAGGTGGGGTATCCTGACAGATAGAGTACGGGCGCAGGCCGTTACACCAGGGTGCCGTAAATCGTCAGCAGCGCCATGATCACCACCACCACCAGCGAGGTTTTCTTGGCCATCGACACCGCGGCCTTTGGGGTCGCCACTTTATCCACGTGCGGTTCACGGGCCAGGGAATACTGCGCCAGGCGGGTCAATACCTGATACTGCGACGAATGGCGGTCGCCTAACGATGCAAACCACGCCGGAAGCGCTTTCTCTCCATGCCCCACCAGGGCATAGACAACCCCCACCAGACGCACCGGCAGCCAGTCGACAATATGCAGGATACCATCGATTCCAGACTGTAAACGGTGATGCGGCGTCTGGTAGCGCGCCAGCCACGTCTGCCAGGCACGCAGAACGCAATAAGCGATAAGCGTCAGCGGCCCCCACGCCCCACCCACCACAAACCAAAAGAGTGGCGCCAGGTAGTAACGATAGTTAATCCATAACAGCGCATTTTGCAGTTCGCTAAGGTACTCGCGCTCATCACAGCCCGGCGGGACGCCATGGATCAACGTCAGCTCGCTGGCCATCGCATCGCAGGCGCGGCTGTCATTGCGCGACGCCGCTTTCAGATAGGCATGATAGTGCAGCCGAACCTTGCCGGCGCCGATGCACAGCAGACCCAGCAAGATCCAGAACACCAGCAGCGGTACGTTGAACAGCTGCCCCTGCAGCAAGCGCTGAATGAGGTAGACCACCGCGACGGCGACCAGGGTCATCAGCAGCGTTCCCGGCAACGAGAAATGTTTTATCCGGCGGAACACCACCTCCAGCCGATGATCAAGCTGCCAGTGTTCGCCCAGTTTAAACAGGCGTTCAGCGATAAGCACCAGCAGCGTAGTAAACAGCGTCATGAGGTCTCCTTTTCTGACGGCGCGCTGAGCAGCGCACGAAATTTTTTCCAGTCAAAGGCCGGTCCCGGGTCTGTCTTGCGCACGGGCGCGATATCGCTATGGCCCGTGATGTTTGTGGCGATGGCAGGATAAATCGTGATAAGCAGATCCGTCACCGCCGCCAGCTGCTGGTACTGCGCATCGGTATACGCCAGGGTATCCGTGCCTTCCAGCTCTATGCCGATGGAAAAGTCATTGCAGCGTTCGCGCCCCTGATAGCAGGAGACCCCCGCATGCCACGCACGCTTATCGAAAGGCACATACTGCACGATTTCACCATCACGCCGAATCAGACAATGCGCCGAAACGCGCAGATGAGCGATCTCGGCAAAGAAAGGATGCGCGTGCGGATCCAGGGTGCCGGTGAACAGCGCGTCAATCCATGGACCACCAAATTCACCTGGTGGCAGGCTAATGTTATGCACTACCAGTAAGGAAGGGGCTTCTTCATCCGGACGGCAGTCATGGTGCGGCGAGGGAACCCGACGCGCGCCGACCAGCCATCCCTCGTTCAACTGCATGCGGGATCTCCTTTCGCGAACTCATGCTTCCGGGCCACACGCCGGCCCAAAGGATGAAGTGTGTATGGTACTGAAACGTCGTTCAGGTTAGCATGTTTCCCACTTCTGAATCTTATCTATCTGGAGCTTTATCATGTCGCCTCGTCGTTACAACCCCGACCGCCGCCGTGACGTGCTGCTGGAACGAATTAATCTCGATATTACCGATGCTGTCGCACACTCCCTGCGGGAAGATTTGGGCGGCGAAGTCGACGCCAGCAACGATATTAGCGCACAATTATTGCCGCAGGATGCACGCTCGCATGCGGTGGTCATTACCCGCGAAGATGGCGTCTTCTGTGGTAAACGCTGGGTGGAAGAGGTCTTCATTCAGCTCGCCGGTGACGACGTGACGATCACCTGGCACGTCGCCGATGGCGACGCGGTCAAAGCCGATCAACCCCTGTTCGAGCTGGAAGGCCCATCGCGCATTCTGCTCACTGGCGAACGTACGGCGCTGAACTTTGTGCAAACCCTCTCCGGCGTCGCCAGCGTCGTCCGCCGCTATGTCGACCTGCTGGCCGGCACCAAAACCCAACTCCTGGATACGCGTAAAACGCTGCCAGGGCTGCGTACCGCGCTGAAATACGCGGTTCTCTGCGGCGGCGGCGCCAACCATCGTCTGGGGCTGTTCGACGCTTTCCTGATTAAAGAAAACCACATCATCGCCTCCGGCTCGATCCGTCAGGCGGTGGAGAAGGCATTCTGGCTGCATCCTGATGTGCCGGTGGAAGTGGAAGTGGAAACGCTGGATGAGCTGGAGCAGGCGTTAAAAGCCGGGGCCGATATCATTATGCTCGATAACTTCACCACCGACCTGATGCGCGAGGCGGTGAAAATCACCGCTGGCCAGGCGGCGCTGGAGGTCTCCGGCAACGTCACCTTTGACACTATCCGCGAATTTGCCGAGACCGGGGTCGACTATATCTCCGTCGGGGCCCTGACCAAACATGTGCAGGCGCTCGACCTGTCGATGCGTTTCCGCTGAGGATTTGGCCTTCACGCTTCCGGGCGTGAAGGCCTGAATTTGCGACCCGACTCGCAGTCGCTCTTGCTCGCCATGCAATCCCGGTAAAAACCCTGGAACCCGGTTTCCCGGATCGTTTTCGTCTCCTCGCCTGCCCCCCAGAATCCCGTCACAGTGCTCCTGTCACAACAAGGAGCGACTTATGGATAAACAACGAGGTTTTACCCTGATTGAACTGATGGTGGTCATCGGCATCATCGCCATTCTCAGCGCCATCGGCATCCCGGCCTACCAGAACTACCTGCGTAAAGCCGCCCTCACCGACCTGCTGCAGACCTTTGTCCCCTACCGGACGGCAATCGAACTTTGCGCGCTCGATCATGGCGGCCTGACGACATGCGACGGCGGCAGCAATGGCATCCCCTCGCCAACAACCACGCGCTACCTCTCCGCCATGAGCGTGGCCAAAGGAGTCGTTACCCTCACCGGCCAGGAAAGTCTCAACGGACTGGGCGTCACCCTGACCCCGACCTGGGATAACGCCGAAGGCGTCACCGGCTGGCAGCGGGTCTGCACTATCACCGACAACAGCGCACTTCAGCAGGCCTGCGAAGACGTCTTCCGGGTGAAGTGAGGGCGACAACATGAAAACAGAACAGCTGATCCCTCTCTGTCGTCGCCATCACGCCCTGCTGCTGCACAGCGATGAGCAGACGATATCCATTGCGGTGGTCGATACCCCACCGACGGAGCTAATGGAGGCACTGCGTTTCGCGACGCAAAAACGGATCGATATTGAATGCTGGAGCCAGGAGCAGATGGATAAGCGCCTGCAAGTCCAGGAAAAGCAGGCGCTGCTGGCGCAAAATGCAGGGCCGGAAAACATCGCCGAGCGGGTCAACCAGATCCTCGAGCAGGCCCTGCGTCAGCGGGCGTCCGATATTCATATCGAGCCCACGGAAGCGCACTTAAGGATCCGCCTGCGTGTCGATGGCGTGCTACACGCTCTGCCGCTGCTGGCGCCCGAGCTGGCCGCGCCGGTTATCGCACGACTCAAGGTGATGGCCAATCTCGATATCGCCGAGCATCGTTTGCCGCAGGATGGCCAGTTCGCGCTGAACCTCGCCGGACGGCCGCTCTCCTTTCGCATCGCCACCCTGCCCTGCCGCTATGGCGAGAAAATTGTCCTGCGCCTTCTGCATCAGGTTGACCAGGCGCTGGATCTGGAGGCTCTCGGCCTCTCATCCTCTCAGCTGGCGGCCTTTCGCCAGGCCCTGAATCAGCCGCAGGGGCTGCTGTTGGTCACGGGCCCAACCGGAAGCGGGAAAACGGTGACCCTCTACAGCGCCCTGCAGGCCCGAAACCGAGAGCAAGTGAACATCTGTAGCGTCGAGGATCCTCTGGAGATCCCTATCGCCGGGATGAACCAGACGCAAATCAATCCGCGCGCCGGGCTGACCTTTCACAGCGTGCTGCGCGCCCTGTTACGCCAGGACCCGGATATTGTGATGGTGGGTGAAATCCGCGATGCCGAAACCGCTGAAATCGCGCTGAAAGCCGCTCAAACGGGCCATCTGGTGCTCTCTACCCTGCACACCAATTCCACCAGCGAAACCCTCACTCGCCTGCAGCAAATGGGCATCGCCCGCTGGATGATCTCTTCTGCGCTCTCGCTGGTTATCGCCCAGCGTCTGGTCCGCAAGCTGTGCCCCCACTGCCGGCGCAATGCCGGCAGCGCCGCCGACCTGCCGCACAGTCTGTGGCCCCGCCCGCTACCGCGCTGGCAGGCAGCAGGCTGCGAAAACTGTTATCACGGGTATCATGGCCGTCTGGCGCTGTTCGAGGTCTTGCCTGTCACCCCGGGGCTACGTCAGGGGATAGTCCAGGGACTCAACGCCCTTGAGATCGAATCTCTGGCGCGAGCCGCGGGCATGATGACGCTCTTTGAAAGCGGATGTCAGGCTATCGAACAGGGGTTGACGAGCCTCGAAGAGGTGGTGCGGGTGCTGGGGATCCCCCATGGCGACTAAGCGTCTCTGGCGCTGGCGAGGCGTCGATGCACAAGGCGCTCCTTGTCAGGGGATGCTATGGCAAGCCTGTCGTCCGGAGGTGCTGCATCACCTCCAGCAGCAGCGCATCATGCCGCTGGCTATACGCCGCTGTTCGGTGAAGCAAAGCCTGTGGCACCCGCGCTACAGCAGCGAAACCATCCGCCAGTTGGCAACCCTGCTGCAGGCCGGGCTACCGCTGGCGGAAGGGTTATCGCTGCTGGCGCAGCAGCAACCGCATGCGCAGTGGCAGGCGCTGCTTGAGGCGCTGGGCCGCGAACTGGCCCAGGGCGTAGCCTTCTCTGCCGCACTGGCGCAGTGGCCGCAGGCTTTTCCGCCACTGTATCTGGCGATGATTAGCACCGGCGAACTGACGGGCAAACTCGATATTTGCTGCCAGCAGCTGGCCAACCAGCAGCAGGAGCAGCAGCGGCTTGCCGGCAAGGTCAAAAAGGCGCTGCGCTACCCGCTAATCGTGCTCACTCTGGCGTTGCTGGTGGTGCTTGGAATGCTCTATTTTGTCCTTCCCGAATTCACCGCCATCTACCAGACGTTCAATACGCCGCTGCCGTTGTTGACGCGAATGGTTATTGCGGCAGGCGACATGCTGAGCCGCGGCTGGCCGTTGCTGTTGGCCTTTCTGCTGAGCCCGCTGCTGCTCAACCAGCTGGTCCGGCAGCGCGCCGACTGGCTGCTGCGTCGCCAGCAGCTGCTTAACGCGCTCCCTCTCGTCGGCCCCCTGATCGGCGGCCAACAGCTGAGCCTGATATTCACCGTTCTGGCGTTAACCCAAAGCGCTGGTATCAGCTTTCTGCAGGGGCTGCAAAGCGTTGAAGAGACCCTGTCGTGCCCGCTGTGGCGCCAGCGCCTGGCGCAGGCCCGCGCGCTGATCGTTCAGGGGGATCCGATCTGGCAGGCGTTAAGCCGCTGCGGCGGATTTACACCGCTGTGTCTGCAGCTCATCCGTACGGGGGAAAGCGCGGGGGCGCTGGATCAGATGCTGGAAAACCTGGCGCATCATCATCGTGAGCAGACCCATCAGCGAGCCGACAGTCTGGCTGCGCATCTGGAACCCCTGATGCTGGTAATAACCGGCTCGCTGGTTGGGATCCTGGTGGTGGCGATGTATTTGCCCGTTTTTCACCTGGGCGATGCCATTGGCGGGGCGGGAGGATGAGAAACGCTGGCACCGCGCAGGCGCCAGCGCAGCCGGTTACAGGCTGTTGAATACCCGGTTCTCTTGTTCCTGAACGCGGATAAAGGTGGTGCGTTTGGTCAGCTCTTTCAGTCGCGAGGCGCCAACGTAGGTGCAGGCTGAACGCAGGCCGCCGAGAATGTCGCGCGCGGTATTGTCCACCGGGCCACGCAGCGGCAGCTTCACGGTTTTCCCTTCCGCCGCGCGGTATTTCGCGACACCGCCCACATGGCGGGTCATCGCCGACTCGGAGCTCATACCGTAAAACAGCATGAATTTTTCACCGTTCTCTTCAACCACAGTACCGCCGCTCTCTTCGTGGCCCGCCAGCATACCGCCGAGCATCACGAAATCAGCGCCGCCGCCGAAGGCTTTCGCCACATCGCCCGGCATGGTGCAACCGCCATCGCTGATGATCTGGCCGCCAAGGCCGTGTGCAGCATCAGCACACTCGATCACAGCGGAGAGCTGCGGGTAGCCGACCCCGGTTTTGACACGGGTGGTGCAAACGGACCCCGGGCCAATGCCAACTTTGACGATATCGGCGCCGGAGAGGATCAGCTCTTCGCACATTTCACCGGTGACCACGTTCCCCGCGATAATGGTTTTTTGCGGCCAGGCTTCGCGCGCCTTCGCCACAAACTGTACGAAGTGTTCAGAGTAGCCATTGGCGACGTCAATGCACACAAAATTCAACTGTGGGTTCTCAGAGAGGATCTGTTGCGTTTTATCGAAATCCGCGTCGGAAGTACCGGTGGAAACCATCACATGCTTGAGAACGTCTGCGGATACGCTCTGGACAAACGCCTGCCATTCTTCTGCGGTGTAGTGCTTGTGTACTGCGGTAAGAATGCCAAAAGTGGCCAGCGCTTTCGCCATGCTGAAGGTGCCGACGGTATCCATGTTTGCCGCAATAATCGGCACGCCGGACCAGGTCAGGCCTGAATGTTTAAAGGTGAATTCACGTTCCAGCTCAACATCAGAACGGCTTTTGAGGGTAGAGCGTTTCGGGCGGATAAGAACGTCTTTGAAACCAAGCTTCAGATCTTCTTCAATACGCATGTGCGAATTCCTGGGGTTAATGGCATTAATGTGAGAGCACAACTCCAGTGACGTTATCATACGCACGAATCAGGCCCGCGCAAGACTGCGATTTTCACTTTTTTTACGCTACAATCGTATAAATTTACCTGGTGAATGGAGAAAAAAGCGCTTATGTCTCCACCCGCCAGCGTATTATTTTTAACCATTTGATTTGCTTGATTAAAATAAACAGAATAGCGGACGGCGCTCCCGGTTGGCACGGGGCCATCACGACAAGATCGCTGTCGCCTCTCCGGCATACTGCCCGTCCTCGCTGTCTGAATACCAAAAAATACGAGCAATCCGTTTCAGGGTCAGAAGATATGGGGTACACAGTCGCGTTAACAGGCGGGATTGGCAGCGGTAAAAGTACGGTTGCCGACGCCTTCGCGCAGCTCGGGATTAACGTTATCGATGCCGATGTTATCGCCCGCCAGGTAGTCGAACCCGGCACCCCGGCGCTCCAGGCCATTGCCGGCCACTTCGGGCCACAGATGATTGCTCCCGACGGCACGCTAAACCGCCGTCTGCTGCGGGAAAAAATTTTTGCTCAGGTGGAGGAAAAAGCCTGGCTCAACGCGCTGTTGCATCCGCTAATTCAGCAGGAAACGCGCCGCCAGATGCAGGCCGCCACCTCCCCTTATCTCCTCTGGGTCGTACCTTTGCTGGTCGAAAACCGCCTGTCCAGCCAGGCCGATCGCGTCCTGGTCGTCGATGTGCCAAAAGAGACGCAAATCGAACGCACCATGCTGCGCGATAAGGTCAGCCGCGAACATGCTGAACATATTCTTGCCGCCCAGGCCACGCGCGAGCAGCGCCTGGCCGTCGCGGACGATGTTATTGAAAACACTGGCACGCCGGATGCAGTGGCATCGGATGTTGCCCGCCTGCACGAAAAGTATTTAACGCTGGCATCGCAGGCCGCCTCACAGGAAAACTCGTAATGCATACCCCCGTTCTGTTTGAACATCCTCTTAATGAGAAAATGCGCACCTGGCTGCGCATCGAATTTCTGATCCAGCAGATGGCTTTCCATCCGATGATTGCCAGCCATGCCGATGCGCTCCATTTTTTCCGTAACGCCGGCGATCTGCTGGATGTCCTGGAGCGCGGCGAGGTGCGTACCGATCTGGTCAAAGAGCTGGAGCGCCAGCAGCGTAAGCTCCAGTCCTGGGCAGAAGTGCCGGGAGTCGATCAGGAGCGTATTAACGCGCTGCGCCAGCAGCTCAAGCAGTCTTCCAGCACCCTGATGGCCGCGCCGCGCATTGGTCAGTTTCTGCGTGAAGATCGCCTGATTGCGCTAGTGCGTCAGCGTCTGAGTATCCCTGGAGGCTGCTGCAGCTTCGATTTACCGACCCTGCATATCTGGCTCCATATGCCGCAGGCGCATCGTGACGAGCAGGTGGCCAGCTGGCTTGCCAGCCTCGATCCTTTGGTCCAGTCCCTGAGCCTGATCCTCGATCTGATCCGTAACTCCGGGCAGTTTCGCAAACAGACCAGCCTCAATGGCTTTTATCAGGATAATGGCGAAGATGCCGATCTGCTGCGCCTGCGTCTCGATCTGGCCCACCAGCTTTATCCGCAGATCTCCGGCCATAAGAGCCGTTTCGCCATCCGCTTCCTGCCGCTGGACAGTGAGTATGGGATCGTGCCGGAGCGCTTTGATTTTGAACTGGCCTGCTGTTAAGGAGATAACATGTCAGAAGAGACTATCGTCAATTGTCCGACCTGCGGCAAAAATGTGGTATGGGGTGAACAAAGCCCCTATCGTCCGTTCTGCAGCAAGCGCTGCCAGCTGATCGATTTGGGAGAATGGGCAGCAGAGGAGAAGCGCATCCCCAGCGCGGGCGATCTCTCCGATAGCGATGACTGGAGCGAACAGCAGCCCTGATTTGACGGCACGCTAACCCAACGCCTGTTGGGTTAGTCTCCCGACCCGGGGCTCAGCCCTGGGCGATAAGTTTGCGGATAACCGGTTCATTCGCCGGGGGAAACGCCGCCGGATCCAGCGCCTGCCGCGCCATCCACTGTCCCGGCTGCCCCTCTTTGCCCCAGGGCTCGCCTTCCCAGCTTTCCACGAGGAAAAACCACAGCGTAATGTGGCGATCGGGGAACTGATACTCCAGCTTATCAAATAGTGAAAACGTGGTGACCGTAATCCCCACCTCTTCCTGTAGCTCGCGGATCAATGCCTGCTCTGGCGTTTCAGCAGATTCAATCTTCCCGCCCGGGAACTCCAGTTTATTCGCCATATGGGCATCGGCGGCGCGCTGGGTAATAAAGATGTCGCCTTCTGGATTGCGAATTATCCCTACGGCGATTTGCAGTTTTTTCATTGAATCAGCTCCATAAAAAAGGCGCAGAACTCTGCGCCTTTGTTTTTTTATCAGCCCTTAGCTCAGACGGCCATGGCACTGTTTGTATTTTTTACCGGAACCGCACGGGCAGGGATCGTTACGCCCCACTTTACGTTCGCCGGTTTGCGCCGCCAGATCCTGTGCAGCGGCTTCATCATCGCTCTGATGGCTGAGCTGCTGCATCTGCGCCAGGCGCTCGGCCTCTTCACGACGCTGCTGCTCCATCGCCTCGACTTCTTCCGGCATCCGCACCTGCACTTTGCTCAGGGTGCTGATCACTTCATACTTCAGTGACTCCAGCATCGCGGCAAACATAGAGAACGATTCGCGCTTGTACTCCTGCTTCGGATCTTTCTGCGCATAGCCGCGCAGGTGGATACCCTGGCGCAGGTAGTCCATCGCCGCCAGGTGTTCTTTCCACAGCGAATCCAGGGTCTGCAGCATCACGCCTTTCTCGAAGTGGCGCATCATTTCGGCGCCGACCACTTCTTCTTTACGCTGGTAGGTCTCTACCGCGCTCTGCAGAATACGTTCGCGCAGGGTCTCTTCATGCAGCTCCGGCTCTTTATCCAGCCACTCTTTGATTGGCAGGTCGAGGTCGAAGTCGTTTTTCAGACGCTCCTGCAGGCCTTCGATATCCCACATTTCCTCCAGCGACTGCGGCGGAATATGGGCATCGATAGTCGCCTTAAACACGTCTTCGCGGATGCTGTTGATGGTTTCGCTGACATCAGACACGTCCAGCAGTTCGTTACGCTGGGTGTAAATTGCCCGGCGCTGGTCGTTGGCCACATCATCATATTCCAGCAGCTGCTTACGAATATCGAAGTTACGGCTCTCGACTTTACGCTGTGCGTTGGCGATAGCCTTGGTGACCCACGGGTGCTCAATGGCTTCGCCGGGTTTCATCCCCAGTTTACGCATCATGCCGGATACGCGATCGGAGGCGAAGATACGCATCAGGGCATCTTCCATCGACAGGTAGAAGCGGGAAGAACCGGCATCCCCCTGACGACCGGCACGGCCGCGCAGCTGGTTATCGATACGGCGTGATTCATGACGCTCGGTACCGATGATGTGCAGGCCGCCTGCGGCCAGTACCGCATCGTGGCGCACCTGCCAGTCGGCTTTGATTTGTTCAATCTGCTCAGGCGTTGGGTTTTCCAGCGCCGCGACTTCCGCCTGCCAGCTACCGCCGAGCATAATATCGGTACCACGGCCCGCCATGTTGGTAGCGATGGTCACCGCGGAAGGATAGCCTGCCTGGGCGACGATGTCCGCTTCGCTGGCGTGGAATTTGGCGTTCAGAACGTTGTGCTTAATGCCGGCTTTGGTTAGCTCACGGGAAACCACTTCCGATTTCTCGATCGAGATTGTCCCCACCAACACCGGCTGACCGGCTGCGGTACGGGTTTTAATATCTTCGATAATCGCCTGAATTTTTTCCGCTTCGGTCATATAGACCAGATCCGCCATGTCTTTACGGATCATCGGACGGTTGGTCGGGACGACCACGGTATCCAGCTTGTAGATGGAGCTGAATTCAAAGGCTTCAGTATCGGCGGTACCGGTCATCCCCGCCAGTTTCTCATACAGACGGAAATAGTTCTGGAAGGTGATAGAGGCCAGGGTCTGGTTCTCGTTCTGGATCTCCACGCCCTCTTTGGCCTCAACGGCCTGGTGCAGGCCATCGGACCAGCGGCGGCCCTGCATCGTACGGCCAGTGTGCTCATCAACGATGATAACTTCACCATCTTTAACGATGTAGTCAACGTCGCGGGTGAACAGCGCATGGGCGCGCAGCGCGGCGGTAACGTGGTGCATCAGCATAATGTTGGTCGGGGAGTACAGGGACTCACCTTCATCCATAATGCCTTCCTGTACCAGCAGCTCTTCAATCAGTACCAGACCGCGTTCGGTCAGGTTAACCTGACGCGCTTTTTCATCCACCGAGAAGTGGCCTTCGCCGGTGAAGGTGTCCGAATCCTCTTTTTCCTGACGGATCAGGTGTGGAATGATCTTGTTGACCTTGCGGTACATTTCAGAGCTGTCTTCCGCCGGGCCGGAAATGATCAGCGGGGTACGCGCCTCATCGATCAGGATGGAGTCCACCTCATCCACCAGCGCATAGTGCAGTTTACGCTGAACGCGCTCTTCCGGGCTGAAGGCCATGTTGTCGCGCAGGTAATCGAAGCCGTATTCGTTGTTGGTGCCATAGGTGATATCGGCAGCGTAGGCTTCACGCTTCGCCGGCGCCGGCAGGCCGGACATGTTGATGCCAACGGTCATGCCGAGGAATTCGAACAGCGGGCGGTTATTTTCGGCGTCACGCTGGGCCAGATAATCGTTGACGGTCACCACGTGAACGCCTTTGCCGGTCAGCGCGTTGAGGTAGGCCGGCAGGGTCGCGGTCAGGGTTTTACCTTCACCGGTACGCATCTCTGCGATGCAGCGATCGTTAAGCACCATACCGCCCAGCAGCTGAACGTCGAAGTGACGCATGCCGAACACGCGCTTACTGGCTTCGCGAACGACGGCGAAAGCTTCAGGGATCAGGTTTTCCAGCACTTCGCCTTTTTCCAGGCGCGCGCGGAATTCAGCGGTTTTCGCTTTCAGCTCGTCATCAGAGAGTTTTTCCATCGCCGGTTCCATACCGTTGATGATATTGACGACTTTGCGCATACGACGCAGCGTACGGTCGTTACGGCTGCCGAAAACCTTGGTTAACATTTTAATAAGCATAATAAAATCTCAAACGCCCCGCGGCGCGGAGTCACAAAAAATAGGATAGTCCGTGGTTATTTTCAGCTGAGACGTTGAGGCCCTGCGCGGATCCCCGCCACCTGGCTTATCCAGGCGCTGACGCGGAAGGCAGAATATGAGGAAGGGATATACGCCGCCTGGCGGAACACCACCGGCGGCGTGCTGTCCTGCGTCAGCAGCGCGCTGAGCGTGTCGAGCAGCGCCAGATGCTGCGCCTGCAGCGGGGACGCTTCTTCCGCCACCGGCAAGGCCTGCGGCGCCATGGCGAAAGAGAGATGACGAATAACGGTGCGAATGGCGTGCTGATGCCAGTAGTCGACGGTAAAGTTTGGCCGGCGATTCGTCTCCAGCAGCGCCAGCTGGGAGAAATTAACTTTGCTCGGATTATGGTTGCTGGCGGTCGCCTTCGCTGGCGTCGCGGTCTCATGGCCGTTGCTTAGCGCAGGCAGGCCGAGGCTGGCCGCGACCATCCCCAACAGGAGATGCGGCCAAAAATACCGTCTGCCAAACTGTCGCCAGCGCGTCAGCAATCCACTCACGTTCATTACCTTTCTTTGGTATACCCGTTGTCGTTCAGGCTGTCTCTTTATTAACGTTTTTCGCAGGACAACCTGATGTCCACGGGGTAAAGCAACCCGGAGAAATAATTTTGCGCTCAAATACTAACATTAATAGCGCGCTGAGGCAGCATGAATGAAGGCTGTTGCCCGGGGAAAACGCTTAATAAAGCAGCGAACGCGCGCTAATTATTACCCAGAAATCGCAGCGAAAAATAACGGGAAGAGGCTATAAAAGAAAAACGACTGGTTCCCTGGTCGGAGAGAGTACCAGGTTACCAGTCGAATTTACTGAATGGTCAGGCTTACGCCAAAACCATCGACGGTGCGCGGAACGCCATTGGCAGTTTTGCGTCGTCTTCGAAGGTCACATACTCCCAGGCTTCCTGTTTTGCCAGAACAGCCTGCAGCAGTTTGTTATTCAACGCGTGACCCGATTTGTACGCCGTGAATGCGCCGATAATGTTGTGACCACACATAAACAGGTCACCGATCGCATCCAGCATTTTGTGGCGAACAAATTCGTCTTCAAAGCGCAGACCGTCTTCGTTCAGTACGCGATAATCGTCAACAACGATGGCACAATCGAAGCTGCCGCCCAGGCACAGGCCGCGGGACTGCAGATATTCGATATCGCGCATGAAACCGAAGGTACGCGCACGACTAATCTGACGCATGAACGCATCGGCCGAGAAGTTCAGCGTATAGCGCTGGGTGCTGGCATCAATCGCCGGATGGTTAAAATCGATGGTAAAGTCCAGCGAAAAACCATTGTACGGTTTGAATTCAGCCCATTTGTCGCCATCTTCGACGCGAACCGTCTCTTTGATACGTACAAATTTCTTGGCGCAGTTCAGTTCATCGATGCCGGCGTCCAGCAACAAATAAACGAACGGAGCCGCACTGCCGTCCATAATCGGGATTTCCGGTGCATCGACTTCAACAATAATGTTGTCGATACCCAGGCCAGCCAATGCGGCGTTCAGGTGTTCAACCGTAGAAATCCGCACGTCATGCTCATTAACCAGGCAAGTACAGAGCATGGTATCACGCACAGATTTGGCATCAGCCGGAAAATCTACCGGTGGATTCAAGTCGGTGCGACGATAGATGACCCCGGTATTTGCCGGCGCAGGGCGTAACGTCAGTGTGACTTTCTTGCCGGTATGCAAACCGACACCAGTCGCCTGAACGATACGTTTAAGAGTCCTTTGTTTGATCATCGTATAATCTCGCCAATTTACCTATCCAACCGAAGTGTACACCACTATCGGGAGGCCAGTTTAGCACAAAGAGCGCAGATGCCCAACTTCCAGTCGATTCTTAATCGGCTTGCTTACGCAGGAAGGCTGGGATATCCAGATAATCCGGCTCTTTCGCGGTTTGCGGCGTATTGTCGTTCACCACTTTTGCCGCCGGCTTCTGCTCTTGCGTCAGCGGGGACATACCGTGCTGCTGGTAGCGATCCATCACCGGCTGCTGAACCTGTTTGTTGGTCACCAGGGTAATTTCCGGACGCTTGTCCATGCCGATACCGGTCGCCACTACGGTGACGCGCAGTTCGTCGTTCATATCCGGGTCCAGAGAGGTACCGATAACCACGGTAGCGTTATCCGAAGCAAATGCGCGGATGGTGTTACCCACGGTTTCGAACTCATCCAGACGCAGGTCGAAGCCCGCGGTGATGTTAACCAGCACGCCGCGCGCGCCGGACAGGTCGATATCTTCCAGCAGCGGAGAAGAGATAGCCATTTCAGCCGCTTCTTCCGCACGGTCTTCACCGCTCGCCACGCCGGAGCCCATCATCGCGTAGCCCATTTCTGACATCACGGTACGGACGTCCGCGAAGTCGACGTTCATCAGGCCCGGACGGGTGATCAGTTCGGCGATACCCTGCACCGCGCCTTTGAGGACGTCGTTTGCCGCGCCGAACGCGTCAAGCAGAGAAATGCCGCGGCCAAGTACTTTCAGCAGCTTGTCGTTCGGGATGGTGATCAGTGAGTCAACGTGCTTGGACAGCTCGGTGATCCCCTGCTCAGCAAACGCCATGCGCTTCTTGCCTTCAAAATTAAACGGCTTAGTGACCACCGCCACGGTGAGGATCCCCAGATCCTTAGCCACTTCGGCAACAACAGGCGCCGCGCCGGTACCGGTACCGCCGCCCATGCCTGCCGCGATGAACACCATGTCTGCGCCATCAAGGGCCGCACGCAGCGCTTCACGGTCTTCGTCCGCCGCATTACGGCCGACTTCCGGGTTCGCGCCAGCGCCCAGACCTTTGGTAATACCGCTACCGATCTGGATAGTCTGGCCAACAGCCGTTTTACGCAGCGCCTGCGCATCGGTGTTCACCGCGAAGAATTCAACACCCTCAATGCGCTCGCGCACCATGTGTTCAACGGCATTACCGCCGCCGCCACCGACGCCGATGACTTTAATCACCGCGTCGTTGGTCAGTTCCATAGGTTCAAACATAGTTTCTCTCCGTTTTGTGCCTGTCGCCTGAGAACGCTAATTGTCTGCGTTCTCTTAAAAAATTAAAACTCTTTTCGCAGCCAGCTGTTGAGTCGCTTAATCCACGAGCCCACCGACGCCGTCACGCGTTTTTCGACTTCCGCTTCACCACTCAGATGTGACTCTTTTCCGTAGTGCAGCAGCCCCACCGCCGTCGAATAATACGGCTCCTGGGCATAGTCCGTTAAACCGGTGATGTTCAGCGGCGCGCCAATGCGCACCTGAGTATGGAACACGCGCTGCGCACAGGCCGCCAGACCTTCAATTTGCGCCGCGCCGCCGGTTAACACAATCCCCGCCGCCAGATGGTGTTTAACCCCCTGCTGGCGGAGCTGTTCCTGCAGCTGCAGGATCTCTTCATTGACCAGATTAAGCAGTTCGGTATAGCGCGGTTCAATCACCTCAGCCAGCGTCTGACGCTGCAGGCTACGCGGCGGCCGTCCGCCTACGCTCGGTACTTCGACGTTTTCGTCTTTACCGACGATGGAACCCAATGCGCAACCGTGACGAACCTTAATGGCTTCGGCGTCGCTCGGCGGCGTACCGAAGGCATAGGCGATATCGCTGGTCACCACATTGCCCGCGTACGGGATCACTTTGGTGTGACGCAGCGCGCCGCCGGTATAGACGGCGATATCCATTGTACCACCGCCAATATCCACCACGCAGACGCCCAGCTCACGTTCGTCTTCTGTTAATACGGAATAACTGGCCGCTAAACCGGCGAAAATAAGTTGGTCAACTTTCAGACCACAACGTTCCACCGCTTTAACAATGTTTTTCGCCATATCGTTATGGCAGGTAATCAGATGTACCTTCGCCTGCATACGCACGCCGGACAGTCCTACCGGGTTTTTTATCCCTTCCTGGTAGTCAATGGCGTATTCCTGCGGAATCACGTGCAGGACGCGATGCTCATCGCGTACGCGAACTGACTTCGCGGTATGGACCACGTTCTCGACGTCGTCCAGCGTCACTTCTTCTTCCGAAATCGGTACCATCCCGATTTCATTCTGACAGCTTATATGTTTACCCGAAAGAGCCAAATAAACTGATGAAATCTGGCAATCCGCCATCAGTTCGGCCTGGTCGATGGCGCGCTGTACGCATTTCACCACCGACTCGAGGTCGTTCACACCGCCTTTATCCATACCACGCGATGGGCAACTGCCCACGCCGATGATATTAATCATGCCGTCGGGCAGAACTTCCCCTACTAAAGCGGCCACCTTGGCGGTGCCAATCTCCAGTCCAACTACCAGTTTTCTGTCCGTCGCCTTGATCATTGTTGTTCTGCCTGTGCCTGATTCTGTTGTTGATTAGTTTCCTCTGCGGGAGCAGGTACCCAGCCCACTGCCGCACCCGAGTCATAACGCAAATCAACGTAGCTAATCCGTTTGCCGTCGGTCTGCGCCTGCTGCTGAAGAACCGGGTAGAGTTCCATAAAGCGCTGAAGCCGTTTCATGGTGTCGCCACGGCCAAGGTTGAGCTTAATGTCATTATTAAGCGTCAACTGCCAGGAACGACGGGCGGTCATTGCCGCCACTTTCAACGTGAATTTATCCTTTGCCAGCACCTGCCCCATGTCACGGTACCCTTGCAGCACTTCGTTCTCGCTGCCTTCCGGGCCATATAACATCGGTAAATTCTGTTTGCTGGTGCGATCCGCCGGCACGCTGAAGGCATTTCCTTCTGCATCCACCATATGTTGATCATTCCAGCGTGCAATCGGCACATATTCAACCAGATGAATCTTCAATTCATCGGGCCACTGCTTTCGGACGCTCGCCTGCTTAATCCATGGCAGACGTTCAATCTGACTCTGAATGATGTTCACATCCTGAGTCATAAAGGTGCCCGGCGAACCCAGCGCCAGGATCGCCTGGCGGATGTCATCATTGCGCGTATAGTGACGCTCACCGGTCACCACCATCTTCGACAGCGGTAAACGCTGCGCGTCTTCCATCCAGCCAAGAACCATCCACCCGCTGACCAGCACGGTAAACAGCACCGCCAGCAGGAAAACGATCCCTGCCAGCCGCGTTCCATTACTCCGACGCGAAGAAGAAACGTCCTCTTCATGGTTCCGCGTATTCAGCGCAGCCTGCGACATATCACCCCGCCAGGTCCAGAATTCGTACAACAAGCTGGGAGAAGCTCATTCCTGCCTGACGCGCCGCCATCGGTACAAGGCTATGGCTGGTCATGCCCGGGGAAGTATTCGCTTCCAGCAGATAAAACTGGCCATCGCTGTCCAGCATGACGTCAATACGGCCCCAGCCTTTGCAACCCAGAACATTCCAGGCTTTAAGCACCAGGCTCTGAATGGCTGACTCACGCGCTGGATCTTCCAATCCTGGGCAGAAATATTGCGTCTCATCAGAGAGATACTTCGCCTCATAATCATAGAAGGTTCCAGCCGCCTGGATACGTATTGACGGTAAAATTTCTTCACCGACGATGGCGACGGTAAATTCCGGCCCACTGAGCCATTTTTCGACCAAAACTTCATCATCATGCTGAAAAGCCAGCGCGAGTGCACTCGCTAAATCACAGCTTTCGCTGACTTTCGACATCCCAACGCTGGAGCCTTCGCGGCTGGGCTTGATGATGAGCGGCAGACCCAGCGCCGCAATCTGCTGTTCGACATCAGCAGATAATCCGGCGCTAAACTGGGCGCGGGTCAGCGCCACCCACGGCGCGACCGGTAATCCGGCCCCCTGCCACAGCCATTTGCTGCGCAGTTTATCCATTGAAATCGCCGAAGCCATCACGCCGCTGCCGGTATAAGGCAGCTGGATCAGATCCAACAGCCCCTGCAGCGTGCCATCTTCCCCGCCGCGGCCGTGGAGTGCAATAAACGCTTTCTTAAAGCCCAGCTTTTTCAACTGGGTAATATCGACATCGCGCGGGTCAACCGGATGGGCATCCACCCCGGCTTCACGCAGCCCGGCCAGCACCGCGGCGCCTGAATTCAGCGACACTTCACGTTCAGCGGAGGTTCCACCGAAAAGCACCGCGATTTTATCAGCCATGGCGCTCCTCCTCCGTTTTTTGCGGGATCAGTTTGATTTCAGCCAGGTGACGGGCGATTTTTCCAATGTTTCCGGCACCTTGCACCAGCACTAAATCGTTGCCGGTCAGCACCGACGCCAGCATCGCCGCGGCCTGCGCCGGGTCGGATACCAGAATCGGGTCGACTTTACCGCGACCGCGGATCGTACGGCACAGCGAGCGGCTGTCGGCGCCCGGGATCGGCGCTTCGCCTGCCGGGTAGACATCGAGCATCAGCAGCGCATCGACCTGGGTCAGCACGTTGGCGAAATCATCGTACAGATCGCGAGTACGGGTATAACGGTGCGGCTGGAATACCATCACCAGATTTTTATCCGGCCAGCCGGCACGCGCCGCTTTGATAGTGGCGTCGACTTCCGTCGGGTGGTGACCGTAGTCATCGATCAGCATCGCGCTGCCCGCTTTGCCGTTGACTTCCGTCAGCGGATATTCGCCAAGAAAGTCGAAGCGACGGCCGGTACCCTGGAAGCTTTCCAGCGCGCGCAGGATCGCCTGATCGTCAATCCCCTCTTCCGTCGCCACGGCAACCGCCGCCGCCGCGTTCAGCGCGTTATGGCGTCCCGGAGCATTGAGCGTCACCTGCAGCAGTTCTTTATCCTGACGCACCAGGCGGAAATGCCCCTGCGCCCCAACCTGACGGTAGTCTTCTACGCGAACGTCGGCGTCGTCGCTGAAACCGTAGGTGGTGATCTGCCGGCCGACGCGCGGCAGCAGTTCACGAATAACCGGATCGTCCACGCACATTACCGCGCGTCCGTAGAACGGCAGGTTGTGCAGGAAATTAATAAAGGTCTGCTTCAGATTTTCGAAGTCGCCATGGTAGGTATCCATATGGTCGGCTTCGATGTTGGTCACAATCGCGACCATCGGCTGCAGATGCAGGAACGACGCATCGCTCTCATCCGCTTCCGCAATCAGGTAACGGCTATGGCCGAGACGGGCATGCACGCCCGCCGCTTTCACCAACCCGCCGTTGACGAAGGTCGGGTCCAGCCCGGCTTCGGCGTAAATACTGGACACCATCGCGGTGGTGGTGGTTTTGCCGTGAGTTCCGGCAATCGCGATCCCGTGACGGAAGCGCATCAGCTCCGCCAGCATTTCCGCACGGCGGATCACCGGGATGCGCGCTTCGTGCGCGGCGACGATTTCCGGGTTATCGGCGGAAATCGCGCTGGAAACGACCACAACGCTGGCATCGCGCACGTTTTCCGGGCGATGGTTGAAATAAATGGTGGCGCCAAGCTGCGACAGCTGCTGGGTCACCGGATTCGGCGCCAGGTCGGAGCCGCTGATCTGGTAACCTTCATTAGCCAACACTTCGGCAATACCGCCCATACCGGCACCGCCGATGCCGACAAAGTGAATGTGCCGGACGCGACGCATCTCGGGCACTATGGAACGCAGTTTTGCCAAATCTTGTGTATTCATTCTTTACGCCATCAACTTCTGTATTCGGGCGGTGAAAATCACCGCAATTAGCGCGCCAAAGCTACGGCGCTGACCTCTTCTGCTACCCGCTCGGTAGCGTCCGGAATCGAAGCGCCACGCGCTCGTTCCGCCATATCCAGCAAGGTTTCCCGATCCCAGCTCGCCAGAGTAGAGGCTACCGCCTCTACCGTGAATGCCGGCTGTTCGAGAATTTTCGCCGCGCCGGCTTTCTCCAGCGGCAGCGCATTCCAGTACTGCTGACGATCTTTGTGCTGGAACGGTACAAACAGCGCCGGTAAGCCCGCGGCCGCGATTTCGCTAACCGTCAGCGCGCCGGAACGGCAAACCACGACATCTGCCCAGGCATACGCCGCGGCCATATCATCAATAAATTCCGTCACTTTATGCTGCGGCTGCCCCGCGGCGGCATAGGCCTGCTGCACGGTTTGCTGGCCGCCTTTACCACTCTGATGCCAGATGGTCACCGTATCGCCGAGCTTCGCCGCCACCTGCGGCATGGTCTGGTTCAGGACGCGCGCGCCCTGAGAGCCACCGACCACCAGTACGCGAATCGGCCCCTGACGGCCCACCAGACGCTGCCCCGGCAGCGGCAGCGCCAGCACATCGGTGCGCACCGGATTCCCGACCACGTCCGCATGCGGAAAGGCGCCTGGAAACGCCTGCATCACTTTCTTCGCAATCTTCGCCAGCCACTTGTTGGTCAGGCCGGCAATGCCGTTTTGCTCGTGGAGGACCACCGGGATCCCCAGCGACCACGCCGCCAGACCGCCAGGCCCGGACACATAGCCGCCCATGCCCAGCACCACGTCCGGCTGGAAACGCTTCATGATCGCCCGCGCCTGACGCCAGGCGTTGAAGATCCGCACCGGCGCCAGCAGCTGTGCTTTAATCCCTTTGCCACGCAGGCCGGAGATACGGATAAAATCAATCTCGATGCCGTTTTTCGGCACTAAATCCGCTTCCATACGATCGGCGGTACCCAGCCAGCGAACCTGCCAGCCCTGGTCCATTAGATGGTGCGCGACCGCCAGTCCCGGGAACACATGCCCGCCGGTACCGCCCGCCATCACCATCAACCGCTTTTCCTGACCGCTCATCGAACACCCCGTGTAAACGCCTGGGCTTTTTCCAGACGCGTTTCATAATCAATTCGCAACAACAACATGATGGCCGTCGACATAATCAGCAGACTGGAACCACCATAACTGATCAGCGGCAGCGTCAGACCTTTCGTCGGCAGCATCCCCGCCGCCGCCCCGACGTTAACTAACGCCTGGAAGCTAAACCAGATACCAATCGCACAGGCGAGGAAGCCGGAGAAGCGATGATCGATCTCCAGCGCTTTTCGGCCAATCGACATGGCGCGGAAAGCGACGAAGAATACCATTAAAAGCGCCAGTACCACACCGATATAACCGAGTTCTTCGCCGATGATGGCGAAGATAAAGTCAGTGTGCGCTTCCGGCAAATACTCCAGTTTTTGCACCGAGTTACCGAGTCCCTGCCCCCACATCTCGCCGCGGCCAAAGGCCATCAGCGACTGGGTCAGCTGGTAGCCGCTGCCGAACGGGTCTTCCCACGGGTTCCAGAAGGAGGTCACGCGGCGAATACGGTACGGTTCGGCGAGGATCAACAGGACCACCGCCGAGATGCCCATGCCGATAATGGCGATGAACTGCCACAGCTTGGCGCCGGCGAGGAACAGCATCGCCAGCGTGGTGACGAACAGCACCACCACCGTACCGAGGTCAGGCTGCGCCAGCAGCAGGATCGCCAGCACGAAAATCACGCCCATCGGTTTTAAGAAGCCGCGCAGGTTGTTGCGCACTTCATCAGCTTTACGCACCAGATAGTTGGCGATGTAGCAGAACAGCGACAGCTTGGTGAACTCCGCCGGCTGAATGCGCAGCGGACCGAGGGCGATCCAGCGCGATGCACCGTTTACCGAGCTACCCACCACCAGCACGATCAGCAGCATGACGATCGAGGCGATCAGCATCGCGGTACTGTGGCGCTGCCAGAAATCCATCGGCAGTCGCAGCGTCACCAGCGCGAGGACAAAGGCCAGCACAATGTACAGGCCGTCACGCTTGGCGAAGAGGAAAGGATCGTTCGCCAGACGCTGCCCCACCGGCATTGACGCCGAGGTCACCATAATAAAGCCGATCGCCGCCAGGCCGAAGGTCAGCCACAGCAGCATCCGGTCATACATCACCAGACTGTCGTTATCTTTTGGGCGCGAGCCCATCACCCAGCCTTTCAGCGCGGCGAACAGCCAGGCGAAGATAAACATCCCCGGCAGTCGCGGCAGTCTCAACCGAGGCAAGCTCAGTTGCGGCATTCTCAGGCGTGGGAGAGAGAAACGCATCAACCTAACTCCTTCGCCAGGCGGGCAAACATCTCGCCCCGTTGTTCAAAGTTCTTAAACTGATCCAGGCTGGCGCAGGCCGGCGACAGGAGAACCATGTCGCCCGCTTTCACCAGGGGCGCAATCTGACGCATCGCCTGTTCCATGGTTTCAGTTTGTACCGCCACCTCAGGACGCAGCTCGGCGAGCTCGGCACCGTCGCGACCAAAGCAGTACAGGCGGATACGATCGCCGCCAAGGTAGCGCTTCAGCGGGGTGAAATCAGCGGACTTGCCGTCGCCGCCCAGCAGCAGATACAGCGTGCCATCAAGCTGCAGGCCGTTCAGCGCCGCCTCGGTACTGCCGACGTTGGTTGCCTTCGAGTCGTTAATCCAGCGCACGCCGTTGTGATCCAGCACCAGCTGGAAGCGATGCGCCAGGCCGGTAAAGGTGGTCAGCGCCTTCAGGCTGCTGGCACGCGGCAGGCCCGCGGCATCGGCCAGCGCCAGCGCCGCCAGGGCGTTGCTGTAGTTATGCTGACCCGTGATAGACATCTCTTTTACATTGAGGACTTTCTCACCTTTAACGCGCAGCCAGGTCTCGCCCTGCTGACGGTTAAGGTGGTAGTCACCGACATCGACGCCAAAGCTGATGCAGCGATCGTCCGCGCCGCGTACCGGCATGGTGAGCGCATCGTCCGCGTTGACCACGCAGGTCTTCGCATTCTCGTAAATCCGCAGCTTCGCCGCGCGATACTGCTGCAGCCCCAGCGGGTAGCGGTCCATATGGTCCTCAGTCACGTTGAGGATGGTTGCCGCCACCGCCTGCAGGCTGGAGGTGGTTTCCAGCTGGAAGCTGGAGAGCTCCAGGACATACAGCTCACGATCGGTATCCAGCAGCATCAGCGCCGGCAGGCCGATATTGCCGCCCACGCCGACGTTAACCCCGGCCGCTTTCGCCATCTCGCCCACCAGGGTGGTGACGGTGCTTTTGCCGTTCGAGCCGGTAATGGCGATGATCGGCGCCTGCGCTTCGCGGCAGAACAGTTCGATATCGCCAACGATCTCTACGCCAGCGTCCGCCGCCGCGCTCAACGAAGGATGAGCCAGCGCGATGCCGGGACTGGCGACAATCAGATCCGCCGCCAGCAGCCAGGTATCATTGAGGCCGCCGACATGGCATTCGACCGATTCAGGCAATTTATCCAGCCCGGGAGGCGCGACGCGGGTGTCCATCACGCGCGGGGTTACGCCGCGCGCCATGAAAAAGTCCACGCATGACAGGCCGGTCATGCCCAGCCCAATAATGACGACTTTTTTACCCTGATAATCTGCCATGATTAACGTACCTTCAGCGTCGCCAGGCCAATCAGCACCAGCATCAGCGAAATAATCCAGAAGCGCACGATAACGCGCGGCTCCGGCCAGCCTTTCAGTTCATAGTGGTGGTGGATCGGCGCCATGCGGAAGATACGCTGACCGCGCAGCTTAAAGGAGCCGACCTGCAGGATCACCGACAGGGTCTCCACCACGAAAACGCCGCCCATAATCACCAGCAGGAATTCCTGACGCAGCAGCACGGCGATAATGCCCAGCGCGCCGCCGAGCGCCAGCGAACCGACGTCGCCCATAAAGACCTGCGCCGGATAGGTGTTAAACCACAGAAAGCCCAGCCCCGCGCCGACGATCGCCGTACAGACGATCACCAGTTCGCCGGCGTGGCGCAGATAGGGGATGTGCAGGTAGTTGGCGAAATTCATGTTACCGGTCGCCCACGCCACCAGCGCAAAACCCGCCGCGACGAAGACGGTGGGCATGATCGCCAGGCCGTCGAGACCGTCGGTCAGGTTAACCGCATTGCCGGTGCCGACGATCACGAAGTAGGCCAGCAGGATATAGAACAGCCCCAGCTGCGGCATAACGTCTTTAAAGAACGGCACCACCAGCTCGGTCGCCGGGGTGTCTTTCCCGGCCAGATAGAGCGCGAACGCCACGCCCAGCGCGATCACCGACATCCAGAAATATTTCCAGCGGGCGATCAGGCCTTTGGTGTCTTTGCGCACCACTTTACGGTAGTCATCAACGAAGCCGATGATCCCGTAGCCGATTAATACCGTCAGCACGCACCAGACGTACGGGTTGGAGGGGTAAGCCCACAGCAGCACTGACACGGTGATCGCGGTGAGGATCATGATCCCCCCCATGGTCGGCGTGCCGCGTTTGCTGAAGTGGGACTCCGGACCGTCGTTACGAACCACCTGGCCGAAGGAGAGTTTTTGCAGACGGGCGATCATGCGCGGGCCCATCCACAGAGAGATGAACAGCGCGGTCAGCAGGCTGACGATGGCGCGAAACGTCAAATACGAAAAGACGTTAAAGCCGGAATAATATTTGACCAAATGTTCGGCCAGCCATACTAACATGTCCCAGTCTCCTGTAATGCGCGTACTACCTCTTCCATGGCGGCACTACGTGAACCCTTCACTAAAATGGTCATTATCTTATGCTCCGCCAGCAGCTCGCGCAGGCGAGCCACCACGGCAGCTTTATCGTTAAAATGTTCGCCCACGCCGCTGGCGCGGCTGATATCCGCGCTCAAGGCGCCGACGCTGAGAACACAATCCAGCCCTGCCGCTTTCGCCGCTTCGCCGACTTCACGATGGCAAGCCGCGCTTTCCGCGCCAAGCTCCGCCATATCGCCGACCACCATCGTCCGGAAGCCGGGCATCTCTGACAGCACCTGCACCGCCGCGGTCATCGAACCGACGTTAGCGTTATAGGAGTCATCCAGCAGCAGCTGACTCTCGGTCAGGCGGATCGGGAACAGACGTCCCGGAACGGCCTGCAGCTGCGCCAGACCGGCTTTCACCGCCGCCAGATCGGCGCCTACCGCCATCGCCAGCGAGGTCGCCGCCAGCGCGTTAGCGATGTTGTGGCGTCCCGGCAGCGGCAGCAGTACGTCAACGTTGCCGGTTGGGGTCTGCAGCGTAAATTCGGTGCCGTGGCTGGTGATCTGCACGTTAGTCGCGGTGAAATCGCTGTTGGCCGCGTTCGGCGAGAAGCGCCACACTTTGCGATCGCCAATCACCGCCTGCCAGTTCAGCCAGTCGTTGTTGTCGGCATTGAGAATGGCGATGCCGTTTTCCGGCAGACCGGTATAGATTTCGCCCTTCGCCTTCGCCACGCCCGCCAGCGAGCCGAAACCTTCAAGGTGCGCGGCGGCAAGGTTGTTGACCAGCGCCGCTTCCGGACGCGTCAGGCTGACGGTCCACGCGATTTCGCCCTGGTGGTTGGCGCCAAGCTCAATCACCGCGTACTGATGTTCTTTGGTCAGACGCAGCAGGGTCATCGGCACGCCGATATCGTTGTTCAGGTTGCCGGCGGTATACAGCGTGTTGCCGCACTGGCTGAGGATCGCCGCGGTCATCTCTTTGACCGAGGTTTTACCGGACGAGCCGGTCAGGGCGACGACGCGTGTCGGCACCTGCTGACGTACCCAGGCGGCCAACTCGCCGAAAGCCTGCCGGGTATCTTTCACGATCACCTGCGGGAGATCGCAGGGTAGCGGACGGCTCACCAGCAGCGCGCCGGCGCCTGCCGCTTTCGCCTGTTCGGCAAAATCATGGGCGTCGAAACGCTCGCCTTTCAGCGCCACAAACAGGCAGCCCGCCGTGATTTTACTGGTGTCGGTGGTCACCTCGTCGATAGCGATATCGCTACCCTGCCGTTCGCCATGAGCGATCGCGGCGAGCTGGCTTAACGTAAAGCGAATCATGCTACCGCTCCCAGCAGACGCGCGACGGTGACGCGGTCGGAATAATCCAGACGACGGTTGCCGACGATCTGGTAATCTTCATGGCCTTTACCCGCCACCAGCACCACGTCGTTCTCCTGCGCCTGCATCACGGCGTTGGTGACCGCTTCCGCACGGCCTTCCATCACTTTTGCATGACCTGCATCGAGCATGCCGGCCAGAATATCGTTGATAATCGCCCGCGGCTCTTCGGTACGCGGGTTGTCGTCAGTGACGACCACGATATCGGCGAACTCTTCAGCAATCGCGCCCATCAGCGGACGCTTGCCTTTGTCGCGGTCTCCGCCGCAGCCGAAGACGCACCACAGCTTGCCGCTGCAGTGCAGGCGCGCGGCCTGCAGCGCTTTTTCCAGCGCGTCAGGCGTATGGGCATAATCCACCACCACGGCCGGTTTACCGGGCGCGCTGAACACTTCCATACGGCCGCATACCGGCTGTAAACGAGCCGCCGTTTTCAGCAGATCGGCCAGCGGATAGCCCAGCGCCAGCAGCGTGGCCAGCGCCAGCAGCAGGTTGCTGACGTTAAAGGCGCCCATCAGGCGACTTTCGATTTCACCGTTGCCCCAGCTGGAGTCAAACTGGATGGTGGCGCCGCTGTCGTGATAGTTGACCGCGGTGGCCTTCAGCCAGCGGCCGTGGCAGTTCGGATTGATATGATCTTCCATCGACACCGCCACCGCGTCCGGTAGCTTCGCCAGCCAGCGACGACCGACTTCATCGTCAGCGTTGACGATGGCCTGGCCGCAATGGTGGGTGGAGTACAGCAGCCATTTCGCCGCTTCGTAGTGCGCCATATCGCCATGGTAGTCGAGGTGGTCGCGGCTCAGGTTGGTAAATACCGAGGCGGCAAACTGCACGGCCGCCACGCGGTGCTGCACCAGCCCGTGGGAAGAGACTTCCATCGCGCCGAAGGTTGCCCCCTGCTCGACCAGGCCGGAAAGCACGTGCTGAACATCGACCGCAGAGCCGGTGGTGTTTTCGCTCGGCACCACTTTATCCAGCAGCCCGTTGCCGACGGTCCCCATCACCGCGCTGGTTTCGCCGAGCAGTTTCGCCCATTGCGCCAGAAGCTGGGTGGTGGTGGTTTTGCCGTTGGTACCGGTCACGCCCACCAGACGCAGCTGCTGCGACGGCTGATGATAAAAACGCCCGGCCAGCGCCGATAAACGTTCGTTAAGCTGGCTCAGGTAGATAACCGGCACGCCGTGCATTTCACGGATCTCACCGTCTTTCGCTTCGCCCTGCGCTTCAGCAATAATGGCAGCCACACCTTGCGCTATCGCCTGCGGGATATAACGACGCCCGTCCGCCTGATGACCCTGTACCGCGATAAAGAGATCGCCGGAAGCCGCCACCCGGCTGTCCAGCGTCATCTCTCGCAGAATGCGCTCCGGTGCGTTTGGCACCCATGGAGCGAGAAGGTCGCGCAAATTACGATCTGCCACCTGTTCCCTCGCCTTGATTAATTACAAATTCACTTTTTTCGCCCGTTGCCAGCGCATCCGGTTCGATGTTCATGGTGCGCAATACGCCGCCCATGATGGCACCGAACACCGGCGCGGAAACGGCGCCACCGTAGTATTTACCTGCCTGCGGGTCGTTGATCACCACCACCAGCGCAAAGCGCGGATGGCTGGCGGGCGCAACGCCTGCGGTGTAAGCAATATATTTGTTGATATAGCGGCCATCCGGCCCCACTTTTTTCGCCGTACCGGTTTTAATCGCGATGCGATAACCTTTGATCGCCGCTTTCACGCCGCCGCCGCCGGGCAGCGCCACGCTTTCCATCATATGAACGACGGTACGAACGAGTGATTCCGGGAAGACACGCTCGCCCGGAACCGGTGGATCAACTTTGGTAATCGACAGCGGGCGATAGATGCCGTAGCTGCCAATCGTTGCGTAGACTCGCGCTAACTGTAACGGGGTTACCATTAGCCCGTAGCCGAAAGAAAAGGTGGCCCTCTCTATGTCAGACCACCGTTGTTTTTGAGGATATAAGCCACTGCGTTCTCCGACCAACCCCAAATTGGTCGCCTTTCCAAGCCCAAAACGTGAGTAAGTATCTACTAACGCTGAGGACGGCATCGCTAACGCCAGCTTAGAAACACCGACGTTACTCGACTTCTGTAGCACCCCGGTCAGGGTCAATTCGCTGTAGCGCGCCACGTCTTTAATTTCGTGGCCGTTAATTCGATAAGGCACGGTATTGAGTACGGTATTTTCGTTGACGATACCGCGCTGCAGCGCCGTCATCACCACCATCGGCTTCACCGTCGAACCCGGTTCGAAGACGTCGGTGATGGCGCGGTTACGCATGGTGTCTTTCGCCGTGCCGGCGAAGTTGTTTGGGTTGTAGGACGGGCTGTTGGCCATCGCCAGCACTTCGCCGGTGTTCACGTCCACTAACACCGCGCTGCCGGACTCGGCTTTGTTAAAGGCCACGGCGTTGTTCAGCTCACGATAGACCAGCGCCTGCAGACGCTCATCGATGCTCAGCGCCAGGTTGTGCGCCGCCTGGCTGTCGGTGGAAGAGATGTCTTCAATTACCCGGCCATAGCGGTCTTTACGCACGATACGCTCGCCCGGCTGGCCGGTGAGCCATTTATCAAAGCTTTTTTCGACCCCTTCAATCCCCTGGCTGTCGACGTTGGTAAAACCGATGAGGTGAGCGGTCACTTCCCCGGAAGGGTAGTAACGACGGGATTCTTCACGCAGATGAATGCCCGGCAGCTTCAGTTTTTTGATGTAGTCGGCCATGTCAGGGTTAACCTGACGCGCCAGATAGATGAAACGCATCCGCGGATTGGTATTGATGCGCGTCGCCAGCTGATCCAGCGGCATATTGAGGGCATCCGCCAGCGCCTTCCAGCGCGTATCCAGGGTTACCCCGCCGGCATCATGGAGTTCTTTCGGATCGGCCCAGATAGCTTTCACCGGCACGCTGACCGCCAGTGGACGTCCGGAGCGGTCGGTAATCATCCCGCGCGCGGTGGACACTTCCTGTACGCGCAGGGAACGCATATCGCCCTGACGCACCAGCATATCCGGGCTGACCACCTGTAGCCAGGCAACGCGCCCCAGCAGGAAAGTCAGCGCCAGCAGAATGCAGCCGCACAGCAACGCAAAACGCCAACTGATAAAGTTGGCCTGTTCTTCCTGACGTTTTGCTTTTGGCGTTTTTGGCGCTGCTTTCATCCGTCGCAATAATCCTTATTTCTGTACAACGATATTTTCTTGTGATGGATCGACGTGTTGCATCTGCAACTTCTCGGTCGCGATCCGTTCAACCCGACTGTGATCGCCGAGCGCGTTCTCTTCGAGGATCAGGTTGCGCCACTCAATGTCCAGGGCGTCGCGTTCCAGAACCAGTTGTTCACGCTGCGCGGTCAACAGGCGCGTGTGGTGCGCGGTGGTGACCACGGTAATCGCCGTAATAATGATGCAAATGAACAGGCAGAGTGGCAGTTTCCCAAACCGCAGAAGGTCGTCCCCGATCACGCCAGGCAAAGCATGGCGCTCGTTGCTTCCAATCGACCCTTTAACTTTGCTTAAGGCCTCTGTCACTCTGCCGATCATGCGTTCGTCCTCTCTGCGATACGCAGCACTGAACTACGGGCACGTGGATTCTCTGCCACCTCTTCTTCGCCCGGCATCAACTTACCTAGTGCTCGTAACTCACGGCCGCCCAGTTTTTTGAGCTGCGATTCGGTCATCGGTATTCCCGCCGGAACCTGCGGACCGCGGCTTTGCTCACGCATAAAGCGCTTTACAATGCGATCTTCCAGCGAATGAAAACTAATGATCGACAGCCGCCCGCCCGGGGCCAGCACGCTGAGCGAGCTTTTTAGCGCCTGCTCTATCTCCTCCAGTTCACTGTTTACCCAAATGCGCACCGCCTGGAAGGTACGGGTCGCGGGATGTTTGTGCTTATCTTTTACCGGCATCGCCGCGGCGATGACCTCCGCCAGCTCTTTGGTGCGGGTCATCGGTGCAATGCGATTACGTTCGACGATCGCGCGGGCGATCCGTTTACCGAAACGCTCTTCGCCGAAGGTTTTAATCACCCAGGCGATATCCGCTTCTTCAGCGGTCTGCAGCCATTCGGCCGCGGACTGACCGCGCGTCGGATCCATGCGCATATCCAGCGGCCCGTCGCGCATAAAGGAAAAGCCGCGTTCCGCATCGTCAAGCTGCGGGGAAGAGACGCCAAGATCGAGCAGAATGCCGTCGATCTTACCGGTAAGATTGCGCTCGCCGACGTACTCAGCAAGCTGTGAAAATGGACCATGTACGATGGAAAAGCGGGGATCATCGATGGTTTGCGCGACGGCAATCGCCTGAGGATCGCGATCGATTGCCAGCAAGCGTCCTTCCGCTCCCAGTTGGGAGAGGATCAGGCGCGAGTGACCGCCGCGACCAAAGGTACCATCAATATAGATACCGTCTGGACGAATATTGAGGCCGTTGACGGCTTCATCCAGAAGTACCGTAGTGTGTTTAAAATTTTCCATCATTTTTATAAAGACAAATCCTGCAGGCGCTCCGACAGTTCACCGGTCGCGGACTGCTCAGCGTCGATATCTTCCTTGACCCGTTGATACCAGGTCGTTTCGTCCCACAGTTCAAATTTATTAAACTGCCCGACCAGCATCACTTCTTTTGTCAGCCCGGCATGCTGCCGTAACACCGGCGCTATCAGCAAGCGACCGGCATTATCCATCTGACATTCGCTGGCATGACCCAGAAGCAAACGCTGTACGCGCCGCTCAACGGGATTCATGCTCGATAAACGCGACAATTTCTGCTCGATGACTTCCCATTCAGGCAATGGATAAAGCAGCAGGCACGGGTGATGAATGTCAATGGTGCATACCAATTGACCGGCAGCGTCCTCGATCAGCCCATCGCGATAGCGCGTTGGCACGGCCAGGCGGCCTTTGCTGTCGAGATTGACTAACGTTGCTCCACGGAACATGCCAGCCTCACCCCTTTTCGCCACTTTATCCCACAAATTCCCACCACAAGGAGTTTACGGAGCGGAGGAAAAGCTTGTCAAGCCAGCACGAATGCCAACGGAGCTCAAAAACCCATTATTTACAGCCGACATTAGCCCTGATGAAAAAATCATCAACAGGCGAGGCAAATTAACGTTATGAATACGTGTAAGAAAATAACCAACAAACTCGTAACAGTTATAAACATCAAAATATCTTCGGCGGGAAAATATAAAGTGTCAGTTTGCGACGCGAGCGGCATTTTAGGCCATTATGCCGGCCGTTAACAGTACCTGTTGCTGGCTGAAGGGCTGACCAGGCGCGGGATAAGGCAGGAGAGAAAGGTTGGGGCTAACAAAATGGGTGTTAATTCAGCAATTAACCTGGTGAATGTAACAAAATAATACAATTAAAGCCGGCACAATCATTTTTTGTGTCCCGTTTTGAGTCACAAAACGATTGCCAGCGAATAAAACAAAATAACGCGTAAAGAAGTTTAGGGATTTGTCTGAAATATATTCAGTTTTGCATTCTGGACGTCAGTTGCCTGATTTATCGCCAACGGCCTGCTCTCTGGCAGGCCTGCCAGGATTAATCCTGGGTGCTGACGATATTGCGCCCTTAACGGCGATTCAGGCTGCCGCGGCGATAAAGATTACGACGAATACGGCTGAGGCCCGGCTTCGGCTTGCGCGGTTCATCGAGGCTGGCGAGGACGATCTCGAGCACCCGCTCAGCGACATCGCGATGGCGCTGGGCCACGGCCAGTACCGGACACTGCAGGAAATCGAGCAGCTCATTATCGCCGAAGGTGGCGATCGCCAGCTCGGAAGGCAGTTTACCCTCACGGCGCAGCGTCACATCCATGACGCCCTGCAGCAACGGGAAAGAGGTGGTGAACAGCGCCTGCGGCATCGGATGGGTTTCAAGCCATTTCTCAAACAGCTGGGCCGCCGCTTCTCGCTCGTAGCTGTTGGCATAGAGATAATGCACCTCACGCGGATCGTCCTGCCAGGCTTTACGGAAGCCTTGCTCGCGCAGGAAGCTCACCGACAGTTCCGGCAGCGCGCCCAGATAAAGCACCGTTTCGCCGGGAAAAGTCCGCAACTCGGCGGCGAGCATCTCGGCATCATCCTGGTCAGCGCCGACGACGCTGGTGAAGTGCTCGCGGTCAAGGGCGCGGTCGAGGGCGACAATCGGAAACGGATCGTTAGCCCAGCGCTGATAGAAAGGGTGCTCCGGCGGCAGCGAGGTGGAAACAATGATGGCGTCCACCTGGCGCTGTAGGAGATGCTCGATACAGCGCATTTCGTTATCGGGCTGATCCTCCGAGCAGGCAATCAGCAACTGATAACCGCGCTGGCGCGCCTGCCGCTCCAGATAATTTGCAATGCGGGTATAGCTGGTGTTCTCCAGATCCGGGATCACCAGACCGATAGAGCGTGTGCGTCCTGCACGCAGGCCAGCAGCGACCGCATTCGGGTGATAGTTGTGCTCTCGCACGACAGCCATCACTTTTTCGACCGTTTTGTCGCTTACGCGGTACTGCTTCGCTTTGCCATTAATCACATAGCTCGCGGTGGTTCTTGAAACACCGGCCAGCCGGGCGATTTCATCCAGTTTCACAATTGCCCCTTGGGTAAGAAGTGCCAAACATAACCATTATTCAGGTATGGAACCCTTTTTATAACATCTAAGCGCAGAATAGTTAGCGCAGCAACCGCTTTCGCTTACAGTTCCTACTGATTTCGCAAAAAAAAAAGCCCGACAGTCGCTGCCGGGCTATTTTTGCATCAGTTCCCGATCCTCAGCGCATGATTTTATCACCGCGAGACAGGCCGACCACGCCGGAGCGAGCCACTTCCACGATCCGAGCGACATCGCGCAGGGAGGCCAGGAAAGCGTCGAGCTTATCGCTGGTGCCGGCGAGTTGAACGGTATAGATAGAAGGCGTCACGTCGATAATCTGTCCACGAAAGATTTCGGTGTTGCGCTTCACTTCTTCACGGCCGTAACCGCTGGCCTGGACCTTCACCAGCATGATTTCGCGTTCGACATGAGCCCCCTGCCCCAGCTCGCTGACCCGCAGGACATCCACCAGCTTGTGCAGCTGCTTTTCAATCTGCTCGATCGCTTTTTCATCGCCCACGGTCTGGATGGTCATCCTGGAGAGGGTCGGATCGTCCGTCGGGGCGACAGTCAGGCTTTCTATATTATAGCCGCGCTGGGAAAAGAGGCCGATAACGCGGGACAATGCGCCCGATTCGTTTTCCAGTAATACCGATAATATCCGGCGCATAATCAGGTCCTCTCCGTTTTGCTCAACCACATTTCATCCATGCCGCCGCCGCGGATCTGCATGGGGTACACATGCTCACTGCCGTCGACGGTGACATCGACAAACACCAGCCGGCGCTGTCGCACCTGCTCCAGGGCTTCTGCAAGCTTCGTCTCCAGCTCCTGCGGCTCGCTGATGCGGATCCCAACGTGGCCGTAGGCTTCCGCCAGACGAACGAAGTCCGGCAGCGACTCCATATAGGACTGCGAGTGGCGCCCGGAATAGAGCATATCCTGCCACTGCTTCACCATCCCCAGATAGCGGTTGTTAAGGTTAAGCACCAGGACCGGCAGCTCATACTGCAGCGCAGTAGAGAGTTCCTGAATGTTCATCTGGATACTGCCGTCACCGGTCACGCAGACGACCATTTCGTCCGGCAGAGCCATTTTGACCCCCAGCGCAGCCGGTAGGCCAAAGCCCATGGTGCCGAGGCCACCGGAGTTAATCCAGCGCCGCGGCTTGTCGAAGGGGTAATAGAGGGCGGCGAACATCTGGTGCTGACCCACATCGGAAGTGACATAGGCATCGCCCTGAGTCAGGCGCCAGATCGTTTCTATCACCGCCTGCGGTTTGATCTTGTCGCTCTGGTCGTCGTAGCGCAGGCAATGGCGGGCGCGCCACTGCTCAATCTGCTGCCACCAGTCGCGAATGTCGTCCAGCGGCTGCTGCGCCTCTTCCTGCTCCAGCAGCTCCAGCATCTGCTCCAGCACCAGCCGGGCATCGCCGACGATCGGCACATCTGCTGGCACGGTTTTCGAGATTGAGGTCGGATCGATATCGATATGCAGCACAGTTGCGTTCGGACAGTATTTGGCCAGGTTATTGGTGGTCCGATCGTCAAAGCGAACGCCGACGGCAAAAATCACGTCTGAATGGTGCATGGTCTTGTTGGCTTCATAAGTGCCGTGCATGCCCAGCATCCCCAGCGCCTGCGAGTGCGTCGCCGGGAAAGCGCCCAGCCCCATCAGGGAGGAGGCCACCGGCAGCTTCAGCTTTTCCACCAGCTCGCGCAGCTGAGGTTCGCAATGCGCATTGATCGCCCCGCCGCCGACGTAGACGACCGGCTTGCTCGCCGCCACCAGGGTCTGCAGGGCGCGTTTGATCTGGCCTTTATGACCGCTGGTCGTCGGGTTATACGAGCGCATGCTGACCGCGTCTGGCCAGACGTACGGCAGTTTCTTCGCCGGATTGAGTATATCCTTCGGCAGATCGACCACCACCGGCCCGGGGCGACCGCTGGCCGCCAGCCAGAAGGCTTTCTTCAGCACGCCGGGAATATCTTCGGTCTGCTTCACCAGGAAACTGTGCTTCACCACCGGGCGGGAAATCCCCACCATGTCGCACTCCTGGAAGGCATCGTAGCCGATAAGCGATGTCGCCACTTGCCCGGAGAGGATCACCAGCGGGATAGAGTCCATATAGGCCGTCGCGATACCGGTGATGGCGTTCGTCGCCCCAGGCCCTGAGGTCACCAGCACCACACCGACCTCCCCGGTCGCTCGCGCCAGGCCATCCGCCATATGCACCGCCGCCTGCTCGTGGCGAACCAGCACATGATCGATACCGCCAAGGGTATGTAACGCATCATAGATATCGAGGACTGCGCCTCCGGGATAGCCGAATACTTGCTTGACGCCCTGATCGACAAGCGATTGGACGACCATCTCGGCTCCTGACAACATCTCCATGGTTTGCCTCCAGGCTTATTGTTTTACGACAGCGGAACTCAATTTCCGCGCGCTCGCACGATGCGAAGGAGTACCCCTCCGCACTGAGGTGAATGGACTGCATGCCACTACCATAACTGCTCGCCAGCAGGCAGGCAATTCGCCACCGGAGATGCTTTCTAAGTAGAATAAGAAGAAAAACAAGCGGAGAGAGGAAAATATGGTGGAATGCTTCAGATATAAGAAAAGAGAATAGTAAATACTCGGAGAAAAGGCGCGATAGCAGGAATTGATCCATTTTTTGTTAACGGGCGGAGAGCAACCGAAAGGGTAAACAGCATAAAATTCTGCATTATTGTAATTAAATCATATAAAAAAAGGAGCCGAAGCCCCTTTCATGCTTATTGCCATCGGCTCAGCGCTGACAAATATCCACCAGCAGCTCTTCCATCCACTGATGACCTTTATCGCGACCCGCCGCTTCGTGCCAGGAGAGATAGCAGGTCCGGCTATTCACCTTCAGCGGCAGAGGTAATATTTGCAGCGCTAACTTATCGGCAAACTCATTTGCCAGCCAGCGCGGCGCAATGGCCACCATCTGCGTTTGCGACACCACGTTTAATACGCTGACCATCGCATTACCTTGATATGCGATGCGCGCTTGTTTATCGGCGGTGTCATACCACGGCAGACTGAATGAGGCATACCGATCGAGAGCCACCGCGGCATGCTCCTCGCGATAAATATCAGCCTCCATCACCGGTCCGGAGATACGCGGATGGTTGCGGCTAGCCACCAGAACCATTTCATCTTTGAATAGCGGTACACAGGCAAACTCAGGACGACGAAATTCTTCATAACCGATCACAAATTCCGTTTCCTGATAACGTAACTGATGTTCCGTATTTTGATTAAGCGCTGATTTAAAGACTAAATGGATATTGGGCGCGATTTCGGCGACTTTATTAAAAATCACCGACGTCAGGATGTTATCCAGCGGGCTACAGACGCACAGATTGAAAACACGCTCACTGCTCAAGGGTTCAAAACCGGAGCCTGGCAATTCGTTTTGTACCAGCTGCAGCGCCTGACGCACTGAGCCAAACAGCTGATAGGCCCGCGCCGTCGGCTGAATACCGCGGCCATAGCGCACAAACAGCTCATCATTAAACATCACTTTCAGACGTGAAACCGCGTTGCTCACCGCCGGTTGAGACATGCCGAGCGTATGGGCGGCACGGGTAATATTCTGTTCCTGCATAACCGCATCAAAAACGGTAAGCAGATTGAGATCAACCATCCGTAGTTGAGGTTTTACGACTTCCTGTCCGGGGGCTGATTTATATTCTGGACTTTCAATTAACATATCTAGTTCCGCCGTCACGATGAATTCCCTTTACTAAACCGCTATAATTAGCGCCGAAAATATCATTTATCATGCCAATGACATTTGCAAAATAGCAAAGGTGTATTTTAGGAATATATCAAGGCTATGAGTGGCAGTGTCAAACCGGTACCACCGGAATAAATAAACTGCTCAAACAATATGAGTTACTTAATGAAGATGAGTCTAACCATAATCCAGGAAAATAAAAACAACACCAATGATTAACTGTAACTTAAGCAATAATAAAGTATTTTATTTTCCACCCCATAAAATTAACAACTATTTATCATTGAAAAAAGATCCGCTAAGGGGTAGACATATTCACACGAAAAATAAATATAATTATTTCATTCAGATAGCGATTTTTTACCGCTTCGCTCGCGGCGCATCGTGAGCGAGGCCTTTAATGCAAAGTGCATTTTCAAATGAAACATATCCCTGTGCGCCCCCGCAGGTCCAAAATAGGATCTTCGGCAAAAAAGGGCTAACATCAGCACAATTAGCTAATTCACGCCGCGGACCAAAAACGCTTTTTCCATGCCAGGGGTTGACTTTGAAACGGCTATCCAGTAACTCTAAAAGCATAACGATTTCATCTGGAGTTTGACGCAATGATTCGCACCACTCGCATCACCAGCCTACTACTACTAAACGCATGCCATTTGCGCGGTAGGCTGTTGGGCGACGTTCAGCGTTAAGTCATCTTCCAGCAAGACTATAAAACCCGCGCCTTGGCGCGGGTTTTTTTATGCTCGTCAACAAGGCGCCAGGACACAGACTAAGGATCCAAACCATGAGCCAGCAAGTCATTATTTTCGATACGACCTTACGTGATGGCGAACAAGCGTTACAGGCAAGCCTGAGTGTCAAAGAGAAGCTGCAGATCGCTCTGGCCCTCGAGCGCATGGGTGTTGACGTGATGGAAGTCGGTTTCCCGGTTTCTTCTCCGGGCGATTTTGAATCCGTGCAGACCATCGCGCGCACCATCAAAAACAGCCGCGTATGCGCCCTGGCGCGCTGCGTCGAGAAAGATATCGACGTGGCGGCGGAATCCTTAAAGGTGGCCGAAGCGTTCCGTATCCACACCTTCATCGCCACCTCGCCGATGCATATCGCCACCAAACTGCGCAGCACCCTGGATGAGGTCATTGAACGCGCGGTTTATATGGTGAAGCGGGCGCGCAACTACACTAACGATGTCGAGTTCTCCTGTGAAGACGCCGGCCGTACGCCGATTGCTGACCTGGCTCGCGTCGTGGAAGCCGCGATTAACGCTGGCGCCACCACCATTAATATTCCGGATACCGTCGGCTACACCATGCCGTTCGAGTACGCCAACATTATCAGCGGCCTGTATGAGCGCGTACCGAATATCGACAAAGCCATTATCTCCGTCCATACCCATGATGACCTGGGTATTGCCGTCGGCAACGCCCTCGCCGCGGTCCACGCCGGAGCCCGCCAGGTAGAAGGCGCGATGAACGGTATCGGCGAGCGCGCCGGCAACTGCGCGCTGGAAGAGGTCATCATGGCGATTAAAGTGCGCAAAGACATCATGAACGTGCACACCAATATCAACCACCATGAAATCTGGCGCACCAGCCAGACCGTCAGCCAGATCTGCAACATGCCGATCCCGGCGAACAAAGCCATCGTCGGCACCGGCGCCTTCGCCCACTCCTCCGGTATCCACCAGGACGGCGTGCTGAAGAACCGCGAAAACTACGAAATCATGACCCCGGAATCCATCGGCCTGAACCAGGTGCAGCTGAACCTGACTTCCCGCTCCGGCCGCGCGGCGGTGAAACACCGGATGGAAGAGATGGGCTACCAGGAGAGCGATTACAACCTGGATCACCTGTACGACGCGTTCCTGAAGCTGGCGGACAAAAAAGGCCAGGTCTTCGATTACGATCTGGAAGCGCTGGCCTTTATCAACAAGCAGCAGGAAGAGCCGGAGCATTTCCGCCTGGATTACTTCAACGTTCAGTCCGGCTCCAGCGATATCGCCACCGCCTCGATCAAGCTGGTCTGCGGGGATGAGATCAAAACGGAAGCCGCCAACGGCAACGGTCCGGTTGATGCTATCTACCAGGCGATTAACCGCGTCACCGATTACAACATTGAATTAGTGAAATATGGCTTAAGCGCGAAAGGCCACGGCAAAGACGCCCTGGGCCAGGTGGATATCGTCGTTGACTACAACGGTCGCCGTTTCCACGGCGTTGGTCTGGCAACGGATATCGTAGAGTCGTCAGCCAAAGCGATGGTTCACGTGCTGAACAACATCTGGCGCGCCGCCGAAGTCGAAAAAGAATTGCAACGCAAAGCTCAGAATAAAGAGAACAATAAGGAAACCGTGTAATGTCGAAGAATTACCATATTGCCGTTTTGCCGGGTGATGGCATTGGCCCGGAAGTGATGAACCAGGCGATGAAAGTACTGGAAGCCGTGCGCCAACGTTTTGCCATGCACATTACCACCAGCCAGTACGACGTCGGCGGCGCGGCCATCGACCGTCAGGGAACTCCCCTGCCGCAGGCGACCGTCGCCGGATGCGAGCAGGCGGACGCGATCCTGTTCGGCTCCGTCGGCGGCCCGAAGTGGGAACACCTGCCGCCCGCAGAACAGCCAGAGCGCGGCGCCCTGCTGCCGCTGCGTAAACACTTTAAACTGTTCAGCAATCTGCGCCCGGCCAAACTGTATCAGGGTCTGGAAGAGTTCTGCCCGCTGCGCGCCGACATCGCCGCCAACGGCTTCGACATTCTCTGCGTTCGCGAACTGACCGGCGGCATCTACTTCGGCCAGCCGAAAGGTCGCGAAGGCAGCGGTCAGCATGAGAAAGCTTTTGATACCGAGGTGTATCACCGCTTTGAAATCGAACGTATCGCGCGCATCGCGTTTGAATCCGCCCGTAAACGTCGTCACAAAGTGACCTCCATCGATAAAGCCAACGTCCTGCAGTCGTCCATTCTGTGGCGCGAAATCGTCACCGAGATCGGCAAGGAGTATCCGGACGTTGAGCTGGCGCATATGTATATCGATAACGCCACCATGCAGCTGATTAAAGATCCGTCCCAGTTCGACGTGCTGCTGTGCTCCAACCTGTTCGGCGACATCCTCTCCGACGAGTGCGCAATGATCACCGGCTCGATGGGTATGCTGCCCTCCGCCAGCCTCAACGAACAAGGTTTCGGCCTGTACGAGCCAGCGGGCGGCTCGGCGCCGGATATCGCCGGCAAAAATATCGCTAACCCGATCGCGCAGATCCTCTCCCTGGCGCTGCTGCTGCGCTATAGCCTCGACGCTGACGAGGCGGCGAGCGCGATTGAAAGCGCGATTAACCGCGCTCTGGAGGAAGGCGTTCGTACCGGCGATTTAGCGCGCGGCACGGCGGCGGTCAGCACTGATGAAATGGGCGATATCATTGCCCGCTATGTCGCAGAAGGGGTGTAATCATGGCGAAGACGTTATACGAAAAATTGTTTGATGCGCACGTGGTGTATGAGGCGCAAAACGAAACTCCGCTGTTGTATATCGACCGCCATCTGGTGCATGAAGTCACCTCCCCGCAGGCCTTTGACGGCCTGCGCGCCCACGGCCGCCAGGTGCGCCAGCCGGGTAAAACCTTCGCCACCATGGATCACAACGTCTCGACGCAGACCAAAGATATTAACGCGTCCGGCGAGATGGCCCGCATTCAGATGCAGGAGCTGATTAAGAACTGTAAAGAGTTCGGCGTTGAGCTGTACGATCTGAACCACCCGTACCAGGGCATCGTTCACGTGATGGGCCCGGAACAAGGGGTTACCCTGCCGGGGATGACCATTGTGTGCGGCGACTCCCATACCGCCACCCACGGCGCCTTCGGCGCGCTGGCCTTCGGCATCGGCACCTCCGAAGTAGAGCATGTGCTGGCGACCCAGACCCTGAAACAGGGTCGTGCGAAAACCATGAAAATCGAAGTGCAAGGCAAAGCGGCGCCGGGCATCACCGCCAAAGATATCGTGTTGGCGATCATTGGTAAAACCGGCAGCGCCGGCGGCACCGGCCACGTGGTGGAGTTCTGCGGCGAAGCGATCCGCGATCTGAGCATGGAAGGCCGTATGACCCTGTGCAACATGGCGATCGAGATGGGCGCGAAAGCGGGCCTGGTCGCGCCGGATGAAACCACCTTCAATTACGTACGCGGCCGTCTGCACGCGCCGAAAGGCAAAGATTTTGACGATGCGGTGGCGTACTGGAAAACCCTGAAAACCGACGACGGCGCCACATTTGACACCGTAGTGACGCTGCAGGCGGCTGAGATTGCCCCGCAGGTGACCTGGGGCACCAACCCGGGCCAGGTGATTTCGGTCAGCGATAATATCCCCGATCCTGCGTCGTTCAGCGACCCGGTGGAACGCGCCAGCGCCGAGAAAGCGCTGGCCTATATGGGGCTGAAATCCGGCATTCCGCTGACGGAAGTGGCTATCGATAAAGTATTCATCGGCTCCTGTACCAACTCGCGTATCGAAGATTTGCGCGCGGCGGCGGAAATCGCCAAAGGGCGTAAAGTGGCGCCGGGCGTCCAGGCGCTGGTGGTGCCGGGTTCCGGTCCGGTGAAAGCGCAAGCGGAAGCGGAAGGCCTGGATAAGATCTTCATCGAAGCCGGCTTTGAGTGGCGCTTACCGGGCTGCTCTATGTGTCTGGCGATGAACAACGACCGCCTGAACCCGGGCGAGCGCTGCGCCTCCACCAGCAACCGTAATTTTGAAGGCCGCCAGGGCCGCGGCGGACGCACGCACCTGGTGAGCCCGGCAATGGCCGCGGCGGCAGCTGTGACCGGCCATTTCGCCGATATCCGTAATCTGAAGTAAGGAGACCATCATGGCAGAGAAATTTACCCAACATACCGGCCTGGTGGTTCCGCTGGATGCTGCAAACGTCGATACCGACGCGATCATTCCCAAGCAGTTTCTGCAGAAAGTGACCCGCACCGGCTTTGGCGCGCACCTGTTCAACGACTGGCGCTTCCTCGACGATAAAGGTCAACAGCCGAACCCGGAGTTCGTGCTGAACTTTCCTGAGTACAAAGGCGCATCTATCCTGCTGGCGCGGGAAAACTTCGGCTGTGGCTCCTCGCGCGAGCATGCGCCGTGGGCGCTGACCGATTACGGTTTTAAAGTCGTTATCGCCCCAAGCTTTGCCGATATTTTCTATGGCAACAGCTTCAACAACCAGCTGCTGCCGGTGACGTTGAGCGATGAGCAGGTCGACGAGCTGTTCAAACTGGTGCAGGCCAAACCGGGCATTACGTTTGAAGTGGACCTGGAAGCGCAGGTGGTTAAAGCGGGGGATAAAACCTACAGCTTTAAGATCGACGATTTCCGTCGCCACTGCATGCTCAATGGCCTGGATAGCATCGGCCTGACGCTGCAACATGAAGCGGCTATTTCCGACTATGAGCACAAGCTGCCGGCGTTTATGAATTAATCTTCGCGCCCGGTCATTTGACCGGGCTTTTTAGTTTATTGCGGCAGAAAATTGAGATCTTACGCACAAAAAACAATATTGCTTCGCCGAGCGTCAGCCCATGACGTTGGCCTGCCCCACGCGATAAAGACGAATGATTCCGCTTTCCTCCCCCTGACCTGCGTGGTTTATGTATTATCCCTTCACTGCAAGTAAAAATAAGGTACGAGTGTTTAATATAAAAATATAACAATGTGAAAAAAGCGTTAATCTCATAGAGAACCCCTATAGCTCACAGCAAAAAAAAGCATTATTTTTCGATTTTTCGCCTCGCTATCTTTTCCCACAGAGAAATATTAACTAAGGACACGCCCGGGCCCCCGCATAGCGGCTTCCCGGCCTCCTGTGGAGAGAAGAGATGAGCCACTATCCGCACCTTTTCAGTCCGTTGACCATCAACGGCATGACGCTAAAAAACCGCATTATTATGCCCCCGATGGGCACCAATATGGCCACGCTCAATGGCGAGGTCTCGCAGGAACAGCTGGAATACTACGAACTGCGGGCCAAAGGCGGCACCGGGCTTATCACCATCGAAAACATCTGTATTGATTTCCCTTTCGCCTCCAACGGCACCACCCAGCTGCGGATCGATAACGATCAATATATCCCGCGGCTGTTTAAATTAACCGAGACCCTGCATAAACATGGCGCCTGCGTATCCATTCAGTTAAATCACGCAGGCGCTTCGGCTTATGCCTACCGCCTCGAAGGTCAGACACCGCTCTCCTCCTCGACGATGCCCTCGAAAAAGCACGGTAATATTCCGCGGCCAATGACCCATGAGGAAATTTATCACGCGGTGGAAAAATTCGGTGACGCCGCAGAGCGCGTTCGTCGCGCGGGTTTTGACTGCGTCGAAATTCATGCTGGCCACTCCTATTTAATTAGCCAGTTTTTATCGCCGCTATTTAACAAGCGCACCGATGAATTTGGCGGCAGCGTCGAAAACCGCGCCCGGATATTAAGTCTGATTGTCGATAAAGTTCGCGCCTGCGTCGGGCCGCGTTTTCCGGTCAGCCTGCGCATTAGCGCCGACGACTTCCTCAAGGGCGGCAATACCCTCGAAGATTCTCTGCGCATCCTTGAGCTCTGCCAGGAGAAGGTCGATATCATCAACGTCTCGGCGGCGCAGAACGACAACCTGAATCTGCAAATCGACCAGATGTCGCTGGAGGATGGCTGGAAGCGTTATCTCTCCCGCGCGGTGCGCGATAAATTCCATAAGCCCACGGTCATCGCCGGCAATATCCGTACCCCGCAGGTGGCCGAGGATATCCTCGCCAGCGGCGATGCCGATCTCATTGCCATTGGTCGCGGTCTGATTGCCGAGCCGGAGTGGGTGCAGAAGGTGCAAAGCGGTAAAGAACGCCTGATGCGCAAATGCATCTCCTGCAACATCGGCTGCGCCGACCATCGCATCGCCCGCTCGCGCCCGCTGCGCTGTTCAATTAACCCGGACATCATTCACGGCGATACCTACAAAACGCGGCGCGTTAATCGCGAAACGAACGTGGTCGTCATCGGCGCCGGCACTGCCGGGATGGAGGCCGCCTGCACCGCGGCGGAAGTCGGCTGCCACACCTGGCTGCTGGAGGCGAAAAATCACGTCGGCGGTCTCGCCAGCGATATCGCCCGTCTGCCGGAGAAAAAACGCATCGCGGATTTCCCGCAGTTTATGAAAAACCGCATCGCCGCGCTGGACAACCTGATGCTGCAGGTCGGCAAACGGGCAGACGTGGCCTCGGTTTCCGCCCTGCGTCCGCATCTGATCGTCAATGCCACCGGCTCGACCCCCCTGCTGCCGCCTATTGCAGGACTGCGGGAGAATATTGACGCCGCGGAAGGCAAGGTCTTTTCCATTACCGGCATGATCGACAATCTGGCGAAATTTACCCATGTCGAGGGCAAACGCATCGCCGTTGTCGGCGCGGGCGCCGTTGGCCTTGACGTCATCGAATACTTTACCGCTCGCGGCGCGCTAGCGGTATTAATCGAAATGCAGGACGCCGCCGGTCGCGATCTCGACATCATTACCAGGAATGCCATGTTGAACATGCTCGACGAGCACCAGGTCGAACAGCACATGAATACGCAACTGATGGCGGTGGCTGCCGACCATTTCCAGGTGAAAAATACACAGCATACCTTCGATATCCCCTTCGACTACGGCTTTGTCTGCCTGGGGATGCGCGCCAACCGGACGGGTCTCGACGAGATCGAGCGCTGGGCCAATGCCAATAACGTCAAAATCATGAATATCGGCGACAGCGTGATGGCGCGACGCATTATCGACGGCATCCGCGAAGGCCGCAACGTGCTGGACACCCTCGAAGACATGGGTGCGCTGGGCAGCCGCGAAGCACAACGAATTCCCTTTCTAACTTATTGAGGATTTTTGTCATGGCAGAACGTATTACTGGACACACTGAGCTGATTGGTCTGATCGCCACCCCGATTCGCCACAGCATGTCGCCCACCATGCACAACGAGGCTTTCGCCCATCTCGGGCTGGACTACGTCTACCTGGCTTTTGAAGTCGGTAATCAGGAGCTGAAAGACGTTGTGCAGGGCTTCCGGGCTTTGAAGCTGCGCGGCTTTAACGTCTCTATGCCGAACAAAACCGAGATTTGCCAGTATCTCGATAAGCTCTCGCCGGCGGCGCAGCTGGTCGGGGCGGTGAATACCGTGGTCAATGACGACGGCGTACTGACCGGGCATATTACCGACGGCACCGGCTATATGCGCGCCCTTAGCGAAGCGGGTATCGATATTATTGGCAAGAAGATGACCGTGCTCGGCGCCGGCGGCGCGGCGACCGCGCTCTGCGTCCAGGCGGCACTGGATGGCGTGAAAGCGATCTCGATCTTCAACCGTCGCGATAAATTCTTCGCCAACGCCGAAGAAACGGTAGCCAAGATCCGCAACAACACGCGCTGCGAGATCCATCTGTTCGATCTCGACGATCATGACAAACTGCGTGCCGAAATCGACAGCAGCGTGATCCTGACCAATGCCACCGGGGTCGGCATGAAGCCGTTCGAAGGCCAGATGCTGCTCCCGGACGACAGCTTCCTGCGTCCGGACCTGATCGTCTCCGACGTCGTGTACAACCCGCGCAAAACCCACCTGCTGGAAGTGGCTGAGGAAAAAGGCTGCCGTACGCTAAACGGCCTCGGGATGATGCTGTGGCAAGGCGCGCGCGCGTTCGAAATCTGGACGGGTAAACAGATGCCGGTTGATTACATCAAAAGCATCCTGTTCTAAGGGGCAAGCGATGAAAAATAAATACGTCCCTACCGCGGCAGGGCTGTACCTCAACTACCTGATTCATGGCATGGGGGTGCTGCTGATCACCCTCAACATGGCCCATCTCCAGGAGCAGTGGGGAACAGACGCTGCCGGCGTATCAGTGGTGATCTCCTCGTTAGGGATCGGCAAACTGGCGACCATCGTGACCGGCTTTCTGTCGGATCGCTTTGGTCGTAAGCCCTTTATCTATCTGGGGATCCTCAGCTATCTGATCTTTTTTATCGGCATTCTGCTGACCAAAAATATCTATCTGGCATATGTCTTCGGCATTATGGCGGGCCTGGCGAACAGCTTCCTCGACTCCGGCACCTATCCGGCGCTGATGGAATCTTTCCCGCACTCCGCCAGCCGGGCCAACGTGCTGATCAAAGCCTTCGTCTCCGCCGGACAGTTCCTGCTGCCGTTCATTATCAGCTTCCTGATCTGGGCGAATCTGTGGTTCGGCTGGTCGTTCGTGATTGCGGCGGCGCTGTTTGTTGTGAGCGGCCTCTATTTGCTCAAAATGCCGTTCCCGGATAGCCAGGCGGCGAAAAAAGAGGCCACCCCAGGGCCACAGGCGGAAACCTCCGCCCGTCCGCAGGCCAACAAACTGGATATGGTGATCTTCACCCTGTACGGCTACATCGGCATGGCGACCTTCTATCTGGTCAGCCAGTGGCTGGCGCAGTACGGTCAGTTCGTGGTCGGCCTGCCCTATGCCTCGGCGATTAAGCTGCTCAGCATCTATACCGTCGGGTCGCTGGTCTGCGTCTTCGTGACCGCCGCCTTCGTCAAAGAGGTGTTCAGCTCTGCCGTCGCCATGATCATCTATACTGGCCTGTCGATGGTCTCGCTGCTGCTGGTGTGCCTGTTCCCGACGCCGATGATGGTTACCGGCTTCGCCTTTGTCATCGGCTTTGCCGCCGCGGGCGGAGTGCTACAGCTGGGAGCGACGATCATGGCGATGAGCTTCCCGAACGGGAAAGGCAAGGCAACCGGCATCTTCTACACCGCCGGCAGTATCGCCAGCTTCACGATCCCGCTGATCACCGCCAAACTTTCGCAGATCAGTATTGCCAGCATTATGTGGTTTGATTTTGCGATCGCCGTGATCGGCTTTGTGATCGCCCTGTACATCGGCTATCGTCAACTGCAGGCTCGGGCGGCGCAAAAAGTATCACCCACCGCAGTCACCGCCTGAGGTTCAACGCGAATAATAATGGATGCCTACATGACAAATGCAGTTACCGTAAAGAACATCACCTTCCAGGAAGGGGAAACCTTAATTTGTGTACCGCTGATCGGCAAAACGCTGGATGAAATACTGGGTAACGCCCACGGCCTGGTCGACGCCGGCGCCGTTATCATCGAATGGCGCGTTGACCACTTTACTCAGGTCAGAGAGATGGCTCAGGTGATGGCCGCGCTGGCGGAAATCCGTGGCGCGCTGAAAGCGCTGCCGCTGCTGTTCACATTCCGCAGCAAGAAAGAAGGCGGCGAGACCGAGCTCAGCGACGACGCCTACTTCGCGCTCAACCGCGAAGCGGCGCGCAGTGGCCTGGTTGATGTCATCGATATCGAGCTGTTCAATGATGAAGCGCAGATCCGCGCGCTGGTTGACGATGCGCATGCCGCGGGCGTCAAAGTGATCATGAGTAACCATGATTTTCATAAGACCCCCGCCCAGGAAGATATCATCTATCGCCTGCGCCGCATGCAGGATCTGGGCGCCGATCTGCCGAAGATCGCGGTGATGCCGCAATCGCCGCAGGACGTTCTGACCCTGCTCGCCGCCACGCTGACCATGAAAGAGAAGTATGCCACCCGCCCGCTGATCACCATGTCGATGGGAAAATCGGGCGGCGTCAGCCGGGTGACCGGGCGTCTTTTTGGCTCAGCCATGACCTTCGGTACCGTGGGTCAGGCTTCCGCGCCGGGACAGATCGCCATCGACAAGCTGCGTGAAGTGATGGATATTCTCTCCTGATAACCCCTCAGCCCGGAGGACCTCTCCGGGCTATTCGCTAACAGATCTTCTGGCTGTCGTGGATGACCACATTTTTAAACGACTGCAGCGCAGGGGAAAGTCCGCGGTCTTTCATGGTCGCCAGATAGATATAGCGCGGAGGGAGGGTGTTTTTAATCTTCAGGATATGGACGTTGTAATGGGAGAGCGCCGAGATCCGCGGCATGATCGCGATCCCGTAGTCAATGCTGACCAGCCCGGCCATCGCGGTATCCTCTTCCACGTAGCAGGCAATCTCCGGCACCAGCTTTTGCTGCATAAATACATTATCGATAAACGGACGTAAGCCGCTATTTTCTGAAAAATAGATATAGGGATAATGAATCGTCTCCACGAGGTCGACTTCATGTTCATACAGCCGGGCCAGCGGATGATCCCTGGCGGTCACCACCACCAGCTCCTGCTGAATAACCGGAATAAAATCGATATCGGGTTCATCGGCAATATAAGAGCAGATCGCCAGATCGACTTTTCCCGCTTTCAGCTCCTGCAACAGCGTCAGCGAGGTCCCTTGAGTAAAAGAAAAAGTCACGTTGTGAAATTCAGGTGAAAGAGAATATTTATTAATTAACTGCGGAACAACATATTCGCCCATCGTGTAAATAAAGGCGATACGAATGTTTTCTTTATTTTCAGCGCCGTTTTTTTGCAAAACTGTGCGGCCATTTTCCAGTGAGGCCAGCGCATCTTCGACATACGGCAGAAACCGCTTGCCGTTTTGCGTAATTTTAACGTTCCGCCCCTGTCTGGCGAACAGCGCGACCCCTAACTCCTTCTCCAGCTCTGATATCGCATGGCTTAGCGAAGGCTGGGTGATGCACAGACTGGAGGCCGCTTCGGTATAATGTTCAGTTTCAGACAGACGTTTAAAATAATAAAGTTGCTTTAGGTTCATTATTTTTGCCCGTATAATATAAGAATAAATCCACTGATGCTAATATACCATGCAAGCCACCAATAATGCGCACGCGCGGGAAAATATTGGCGGTGCATCAAATATTATTTTCTGAAGCGGATGAATGTGCCACAAAGCGTTGCCATTCATAGATACTACCTATAGCTCCCGGAGATATTTTTGCATATACAAATATATGCAAAAATATTTTAAACTTTAAAGGAACTCGCTATGAGTATGTCAAACTCTCAGGAAGTCCTCACTTCCTCATCGGGGACGAAAAAAAGAAGCCGCGTTCGGATAGTTATTTTACTGCTGTTGTCCGTCGGAACGATGATCAATTATCTCGACCGCACCATCCTCGGTATCGTTGCCCCACAGTTAACCCAGGAAATTCATATCGATCCGGCGATGATGGGCATCATTTTCTCCGCCTTTGCCTGGACCTATGCCCTGGCGCAGATCCCCGGCGGCATGTTTTTAGACCGCTTCGGCAACAAACTGACCTATGCCCTGTCAATTTTCTTCTGGTCGCTGTTTACCCTGCTGCAAAGTTTCACCCTCGGGCTTAAATCTCTGCTGCTTCTGCGCCTGGGACTCGGCGTCAGCGAAGCGCCCTGCTTCCCGGCCAACAGCCGCATCGTCAGCACCTGGTTCCCGCAGCATGAGCGCGCGCGGGCGACGGCAACATATACGGTTGGTGAATATATAGGACTGGCGGCCTTCTCGCCGCTGTTATTTTTAATCCTCGAACATCATGGCTGGAGAACGCTTTTTTTCCTCACCGGCGGATTAGGTATTTTATTTACTTTGGTGTGGTGGCGTTTTTATCACGAACCCCATGAATCGCGCACGGCTAATCAAGCGGAGCTGGATTATATCGGCGCAAACGGCATTGACAATAAAATCCAGAACGTTCCATTTAACTGGCGTGACGCCAGGCGCCTGCTGGGCTGTCGCCAGATCCTCGGCGCCAGTCTGGGTCAGTTTGCCGGCAACACCACGCTGGTGTTTTTCCTGACGTGGTTTCCCAGCTATCTGGCCAACGAGCGCCATCTTCCCTGGCTGCACGTTGGCTTCTTCGCCACCTGGCCGTTCCTCGCCGCCGCCATCGGCATCCTCTTCGGCGGCTGGATCTCGGACCGACTGCTGAAGCAAACCGGCTCCGTCAACATCAGTCGGAAGTTACCAATAATTTCCGGATTATTACTCTCCAGCTGTATTATTGCGGCGAACTGGGTGAGCGCCAACAGCACCGTTATTATTATCATGTCGGTGGCGTTTTTTGGCCAGGGAATGGTTGGCCTGGGCTGGACGTTAATTTCTGATATTGCCCCGGAAAATATGGCAGGCCTGACCGGCGGTATATTTAATTTCTGCGCTAATATGGCGTCGATTATAGCCCCACTGATAATTGGCGTGATTATCTCCGCTACGGGTAACTTCTTTTACGCACTGATCTACGTCGGCCTGACGGCGCTGATCGGCGTGATTGCCTACATCTTTATCATCGGCGACATCAAGCGAATCGAACTGAAGTAAACCCGGCGGCCCCGGCGAATTGCGCGCCGGGGCGAAGAGGACGGTCAGATATCCTTTACCTTGCTGGTTAAAAACAGCGTCACCAGCGAAATCGCGGCGATCGTCCAGTAGACGCTGGCGTGGCCATAGCTTTGCGACAGCGCCCCCTGCATCACGCCGGCCAGGATCACGCCAGTGGAAATACTGTTGGTAAACAGGGTGGTCGCCGCCCCCGCGCGCCCCGGCATTAAATCCTGGAACCACAGCATGCCGATCCCGGCGATAATGCCGATAAAGATGGCGTTGAACAGCTGCAGGGCCAGCAGCGCCGTACGGCCATGAAACAGGATCAGCCCCAGATAAAACAGCACACCGGCCGCCACCGCCGCCACCATCATTTTACGTTTACCAAAGCGCTTCACGTAGTAGCCGGCGAGGATCATCGCCGGAATCTCCAGCCCGGCGGCGGTGCCCATCAGGATCCCGGCCAGGCTGTCGGGAAGCCCGAGATCGCTGCTGATCCACAGCGGCATATCAATGATATACATGGTGTTGCAGGTCCACATCAGGGTGGAGGCGATAAACAGCATGCGTACGTTCTTGTCCTGCCAGCCGCCGGCCTGCGCCAGCGCCTCCGCCTCTTCCGAGGGCTGCTCCACGCGCGGAACCGAGGGCAGTTTGACGGCAATCAGCGCCAGGCTGATCACAAAGATGCCCGCCGCAATGGAGAACATGGTGGTAAAGCCATAGTTGAGCGCCAGCATAAAGGCCAGCGGCGGGCCAATCACCCACGCCAGGGACAGCTGGGCACGCATGACCGAGCTGAACATCACCACTTCCCGCGCCGAGCTGTCGGCATATTCCCGCGCCAGGGCAAAGAGCTGCGGCATGGCGGCGTTAGCGATGGATGCCAGCATCACCCCGCAGGTGATCAGCGTCAGATAGTGGCGGTTGAAGGCAAACAGCAGCGCATTGCCTACCGCCATCAGGCAGCAGAACATAATTAACCGCCGTCGGTCGCCGCGGCTATCGGAGCGTTTGGCCAGCGCCAGACTCACCAGGATCCCGGCTATCGCATTCACGGTGTAGAACAGGCCCACCCAGAACGGCTGCGCCCCCACTTCGCGGCTGAGAAACAAACTCAACGTCGGCGCCTGCAATGCGCCCGCCACGCCCATCATAAAAGCAACCAGCATAAAGGCGGCATAGACGCCGTTTAGCCGTCGTCCCATCGTCATCAACCACAGCATGAAATGTCCTTAACACACGCGAAGTAAACGAAAAAAGCCAGCAGAGGCTTTCTGCTGGCGGGTGATTCTATACTCTTTGGAATTCACGTTGCAGGACAAACGGTTAACCGTTTTTGCGCTGGCTCCGAAAGGGTGAGTCCCGTAGGGGCGATTCACGCGGCCAGAACATAGGGCTCTGGGAGCATCGACAGCGATAAACCCGGGCGAGCGCGCGCACCTGCAGCTTGAAAAACGACGAGTATAACACCAATACTCAGTCACACATGATGTCTGCAAGTCAATGATCAGAGGTCTTTGACGTCACTCCCCACTGCATCAGTTCTCCCAGAATTTCCTGCTGTCGTCCTGCCATCAGGCGGGCCAGCCAGGACGCTTCCTGCGTCGCAGAAAAGTAGCGCTGGTAGAACGATTTTGCGGTAGACCTCATCATATTCACCTCCTCGCTTCATCGGGATTCATTATTGGCTTAATATGGGGAGTAATAAATTGCTGAGTTTTGCGCAGGAGTTCCCCTTTTATGTCTTCCGGCCGTCTGCAACAACAGTTCATCCGTCTATGGCAGTGCTGCGACGGCAAGTCGCAGGAGACCACCCTCAACGAGCTGGCGGAAATGCTGAGCTGCTCGCGCCGCCACATGCGCACTTTGCTCAATATGATGGAGTCCCGCGGCTGGCTGACCTGGGAGGCGGAGGCTGGCCGCGGAAAACGCTCGCGGCTGACCTTTCTCTATACCGGCCTCGCCCTGCAGCAGCAGCGTGCCGAAGATCTGCTTGAGCAGGATCGCATCGATCAGCTGGTGCAGCTGGTCGGCGATAAAGCCGCCGTCCGTCAGATGCTGGTCTCGCATCTCGGGCGCAGCTTCCGCCAGGGGCGGCACATCCTGCGCGTGCTCTACTACCGGCCAATGAAGAATTTACTGCCCGGCAGCGCGCTGCGACGTTCGGAAACCCATATCGCCCGGCAAATATTCAGCGCTCTGACGCGGGTAAATGAGGAAAATGGGGAACTGGAAGCCGATATTGCCCACCACTGGCAGCAGTTGACGCCCACCCACTGGCGCTTTTTCCTCCGGCCAGGCATCCATTTTCACCATGGCCGTGAGCTGGAGATGACCGATGTGATCGCTTCTCTGCAGCGCAGCAATGCCCTGCCGCTCTATTCGCATATCGAACGCATTGAATCGCCCACCGCCTGGACCCTGGATATTCATCTGCGCCAGCCCGACCGCTGGCTGCCCTGGCTGCTGGGCCAGGTGCCGGCGATGGTGCTGCCGCAGGAGTGGCGGACCATGAACCACTTTTCTTCGATGCCGGTCGGCACCGGCCCGTATGCCGTGGTGCGCAACAATCAGAACCAGCTCAAGATCCACGCCTTTGAGGACTATTTTGGCTACCGGGCGCTGATCGATGAGGTGAACGTCTGGGTGCTACCGGAAATTAGCGAAGAGCCCAACGGCGGCCTGACGCTGCAGGGCAATACCGAAAGCGAAAAGGCGGTGGAAAGTCGTCTGGAAGAGGGGTGCTACTACCTGCTGTTCGACTCACGAAGCCCGCTGGGCGCCAACGAGGCGGTGCGCCGCTGGTTAAGCTATCTGTTCCAGCCCGCGAACCTGCTCTACCACGCGGGCGAGCTTTACCAGGGCAACTGGTTTCCCGCTTACGGCCTGCTGCCGCGCTGGCATCACGCCAGCAACCACGCCTGCGACAAGCCGGCGGGCCTGGAGACGGTTACCCTCACCTACTACCGCGATCACGTCGAACATCGGGTGATCGGCGGGATCATGCGCGACCTGCTGGCGGCGCACCAGGTGAAGCTGGAGATCCAGGAGCTGGAGTACGATGCCTGGCATCGCGGCGAGGTGGTCAGCGATATCTGGCTCAACAGCGTTAACTTCACCTTGCCGATCGAATTCTCGCTATTCGCCTATCTGTACGAAGTCCCGCTGATTCAGCGCTGCATCCCCATCGACTGGCAGGAAGACGCCAGCCGCTGGCGCGCGGGAGAGTTTAATCCGGCTACCTGGAGTCAGCGTCTGCTGGCCAGCCAGCATATCGTGCCGCTGATCCATCACTGGCTGATGATTCAGGGCCAGCGCAGTATGCGCGGCGTGCGGATGAACACCCTCGGCTGGTTCGATTTTAAATCCGCATGGTTTGCGCCGCCGGAGCCGTAAGCGCTTTCCGTCATCTGACAAAATCATTACACTAAGGCCGTTCTCAACGGGGTGCTAATAAACATACGCAATATCATTCAAGTTGCATCAAGGCAGCAAGCGGGTGAATCCCCTGGAGCATAGATAGCTATGTGACTGGGGTGAACGCGCGAAGCTAACGCAGATGCGGCTTGAAGGATGAAGCGTATGGGCTGAGAAAATACCCGTCGAACCTGATCCGGATAACGCCGGCGAAGGGATTTGAGGCTCACTCAAAATCCTTTGCCACCCCTTTTTTCTGAGGTGCAAAGTGTTGAAAAAATTACTCCCGCTGCTGGCGCTGGTCGCCATGCCCGCTCTGGCTAAGCCTGTCCTCACCGTCTATACCTATGACTCCTTCTCTGCCGACTGGGGCCCCGGCCCGGCGGTCAAAAAAGCGTTTGAAGCGGACTGCGGCTGCGAGCTGAAGTTCGTCGCGCTGGAAGATGGCGTTTCGCTGCTGAATCGTCTGCGCATGGAAGGCAAGAACAGCAAGGCTGACGTCGTGCTGGGCCTGGATAACAACCTGCTGGAAGCCGCGGCGCAGAGTCAGCTGTTCGCTAAAAGCCACGTTCCCGCCAGCGCGGTCAGCGTGCCGGGCGGCTGGGATAACGACACCTTTGTCCCCTACGATTACGGCTATTTCGCCTTCGTCTATGACAAAAACAAACTGGCCAATCCGCCGAAAAGCCTGAAAGAGTTGGTCGAGAGCCCGCAGAAGTGGCGCGTCATCTATGAAGATCCGCGCACCAGCACCCCGGGGCTGGGGCTGCTGCTATGGATGCAAAAAGTCTATGGCGATAAAGCGCCCGAGGCCTGGCAGAAGCTGGCGGCGAAGACCGTTACCGTCACCAAGGGCTGGAGCGAAGCCTACGGTCTGTTCCTGAAAGGCGAAAGCGACCTGGTGTTGAGCTACACCACCTCGCCGGCCTACCACATTATTGAAGAGAAAAAAGACCACTATGCGGCGGCGAACTTCGCCGAAGGCCACTATCTGCAGGTCGAAGTTGCCGCCCGCACCGCCGCCAGCAAGCAGCCGGAACTGGCGGAGAAATTCCTCAAATTCATGGTATCTCCTGGCTTCCAGAACGCCATCCCTACCGGCAACTGGATGTATCCGGTGACCCAGGTCGCGCTGCCGGCCGGTTTTGCAACCCTGGTGAAGCCGCAGACCACGCTGACGTTTACCCCGCAGCAGGTCGCCAGCGAGCGTCAGACCTGGATTAGCGCATGGCAACGCGCCGTCAGCCGCTAAACCTTAGCGGGCTGCTGCCGGGCCTGTTCGCCGCCACGCTGCTCTGCGCCGTCGCGCTGGCGGCGTTTCTGGCGCTGTGGTTCAGCGCGCCCGGCGCGGGCTGGCAGACGGTTTTCAGCGATAGCTACCTCTGGCACGTGGTGCGCTTCTCCTTCTGGCAGGCGTCGCTCTCAGCGCTGCTTTCGGTGGGCCCGGCCGTCTTTCTCGCCCGCGCGCTTTATCGGCGTCGCTTCCCCGGCCGCACCCTGCTGCTGCGCCTGTGCGCGATGACCCTGATCCTGCCGGTGCTGGTGGCGGTGTTCGGCATCCTCAGCGTCTATGGCCGCCAGGGCTGGCTGGCCTCGCTGTTTCACGCTTTCGGCTGGCAGTGGGATTTCTCGCCTTATGGCCTGCAGGGCATCCTGCTGGCGCACGTCTTTTTCAATATGCCGATGGCCACCCGCCTGCTGCTGCAGGCGCTGGAGAACATTCCCGGCGAGCAGCGGCAAATTGCCGCCCAGCTTGGCATGCGCGGCTATGCCTTCTTCCGCCTCGTCGAATGGCCATGGATGCGCCGGCACATTCCCGCCGTCGCCGCGCTGATTTTTATGCTCTGCTTCGCCAGCTTCGCCACCGTGCTGTCGCTGGGCGGCGGCCCGAAGGCCACCACCATTGAGCTGGCTATCTACCAGGCGCTGAGCTTTGACTACGATCCGGCGCGAGCGGCGATGCTGGCGTTGATCCAGATGCTCTGCTGCCTCGGGCTGGTGCTGCTCAGCCAGCGTCTCAGTAAAGCAGTGGCTATCGGCGTCAGCCATGTCCGCGGCTGGCGCGACCCTGACGATCGCCTGCATAGCCGGCTGAGCGATGGGTTGCTGATCGGCGCCGCCCTGCTGCTTCTGCTGCCGCCGTTGCTGGCGGTCATCGTCGACGGGATCAACCGCAACATGCTGGACGTGCTGGCGCAGCCCGCCCTCTGGCAGGCATTGACGACTTCTCTGCGCATCGCCATTGCCGCCGGGCTGTTGAGCGTGACCCTGACGATGATGCTGCTATGGAGCAGTCGCGAGCTGCGCGCCCGTCAGCGGCCGCTGGCCGGGCAGGCGATGGAGCTGAGCGGCATGCTGATCCTTGCCATGCCGGGCATCGTGCTGGCTACCGGCTTCTTCCTGCTGCTCAATAACAGCATCGGCCTGCCGGAGTCCGCCGACGGCATCGTCATCTTTACCAATGCCCTGATGGCGATCCCCTACGCGCTTAAAGTGCTGGAAAACCCGATGCGCGACATTGCCGTCCGCTACAGCATGCTCTGCCAGTCGCTGGGGATCGAAGGCCTGGCGCGGCTGCGGGTCATCGAACTTCGCGCGCTCCGGCGCCCGCTGGCCCAGGCGTTAGCCTTCGCCTGCGTGCTGTCGATTGGCGACTTCGGCGTGGTGGCGCTGTTCGGCAACGAGGCGTTCCGCACCCTGCCTTTCTATCTGTACCAGCAGATAGGCGCCTACCGCAGCCAGGACGGCGCCGTCACCGCCCTGCTTCTGCTGCTGCTCTGTTTCTTATTATTTACGCTGATTGAAAAACTTCCGGGGCGTGATGCTAAAACTCAATGATGTAACCTGGCTGTACCAGCATCTGCCGATGCGCTTTACTCTCGACGTCGCGCGCGGCGAGCGCATCGCGCTGCTCGGCCCCAGCGGCGCCGGAAAGAGCACCCTGCTGAATCTGATCGCCGGTTTTCTGCCGCCCGCCAGCGGCAGCCTGCAGATTAACGGCGAGACGCATCACGCGACGCCGCCGGCGCAGCGTCCGGTTTCGATGCTGTTCCAGGAGAATAACCTGTTTAACCATCTGACCATTCGGCAGAATATCAGTCTCGGGATCCACCCTGGCCTGAAACTGAGCCGCGAACAGCAGCAGAAAGTCACGGCGATTGCCGCCCAGATGGGAATTGATGACCTGCTTGAACGCCTGCCGGGAGAGCTCTCCGGCGGTCAACGGCAGCGCGCGGCGCTGGCCCGCTGTCTGGTGCGCCAGCAGCCAGTGCTGCTGCTGGATGAACCCTTCTCAGCGCTCGACCCGGCGCTGCGCCAGGAGATGCTGGCGCTGGTGGCTGATGTCTGCGAGCAGCAGCAGCTCACCCTGCTGATGGTCTCGCACAGCGTGGAAGATGCCGCGCGCATTGCGCCGCGCTCGATTGTGGTCGCCGAAGGGCGCATTGTCTGGGATGGCGCTACCGCCGAGCTGTTAAGCGGCCACAGCAGCGCCTCGCATCTGATGGGGATCAGCGCGTAATAACCTTGTGCAGGATCGCCAGATAGACCGGCATCAGCGGATGGCGGAAGACAAACGTTAACGCCGTTGCCGCCAGCGCGACCATAAGCGGCGTCAGCCACAGCAGACGCCCGCGCGGCAGCCAGCGGGTCAGCCGATCGCCAGACGTTTTCGCGCTCCGCCACAGCCGCCAGCACAGCCACCCTGCCAGCCAGGCGAGCAGCGCCGCCCCCAGCAGCAGCCATTTAAAGCTGGCGCTGTTTTCATCGGCCGGAATATCAATCGCCGCCCCGGCGAGAATGCCAGGCAGGAAATAGAGCGGCGGCCAGAGCAGGCAGCCGATAATATTTGGTAGCACGAATTTGGCCACCGGCAGGTCGAGCATCCCGGCGACCATCGGCACCAGCGGACGCGTCGGCCCGACAAAGCGGCCAATCAGGATGGTGATCATGCTGTGCTGGTGCAGCGCATGCTCGGTTTTCTCCAGCAGGGCGCGGTTTTTCTTCATGAACGACCAGCGGTGCAGCGGCTTTTTAAAGCGCCATCCGAGCCAGAATGAGATCCAGTCGCCCAGCAGACAGCCCACGATCCCCGCCAGCCACGCCTGCCAGAAGTTAACCTCACCGCCGCCAATCAGCGCCCCAAGGCCGGCCATCATCACCGTTCCGGGTAAGATAAGCCCCACCAGCGCCAGCGACTCGAGAAAGGCCACCAGCATCACGGCTAACAGCGAGTAGACCGTGGATTGGGTAATAAAGTGTTCGAGCAATGCTTGCATAATGTACCCGGTTAAAAAACGAAGCCCGGATTCTCCGAAGCCATCGCGCCGTCGTCAAGCCACCAATTGTCTTAATAGTTTACTGGCTGTGACATTTAAGCGGGTCATCATTTCACTTTCTTTACTTTTTATTCACATCCCGCGCGGAATTCGCTCGGGCTGGCGCCGGTGCATTTTTTGAACACGCGGGAAAAATAGAGCTGATCTTCAAAGCCGACGTTGCGCCCGACGGTGGCGATCGGCATCCGCGTGGTGCTCAGCAACAGTTTGGCCTGGCTGATACGCTGGTCCTCCCGCCAGCCGAGGACGCTGATCCCCAGCTGCTGGCGGAACAGGTGCGACAGGCGCGAGGGCGACAGGCAGACGTGCTGGGCGACGCTGGCGATATCAAAATGGCTGTCCGCCAGATGGTCGCTGATGTACTGGCAGGCGTCGCGCACCCGGTTATCCAGCGGCGGATGCAGCGATTCGTTGATCGCCTCCATCCGCCGCAGCAGGAGCTGTTCCAGCAGATTAATCGCCAGCAGTTCGGAATAGCGCCCCGCCCCCTGTCCGGCATCGACGATCTGGCCGAACAGCTCGCCAAAGCGCGCCTGCCACTGCTCGTCCGGACGGAAAAAGCCGGTCTGGGCGAAGATCGTCGGCCAGTTGAGCCACTCGTGCCAGTAGGCGCGCGGGCGGAAGTAGACCCACTGGTGATACCACTCGCTGGCGTCGGGATGGCGGCCGTAATGATGGATCTCCCCCGGCGGGAACAGCAGCATATCGCCCGGCCGGCAGACAAACTGCTCGCCGTGGTTGTTGATTACGCCCTCGCCGCGGATCGTCAGGTTGAGGATATAGCCTTTCATACCCAGCGGGCGGTCGATAAAGAAATCCAGGTATCCCTGCGCCTCAATCGGCGTCAGGCCGGTGACCAGATGAGCGTTAAAAGAGTAGCCCGGCAGCAGCGGATCGTTTTGCGTTTCGGCCATACGCGTGGTTCTCCCGAAGGTATTAGTGACACCAATTGTCCATATTCATCATTTTATCGCTCTCGGCCCTGTCACGACTGCGACGGCGGTGGAAATTTCGCTAAAAAGCCGCACAGCAAGCGAAAAAAGCGCCAGCAGCGTGCATTCCACCGGGATATGCCGGGTAACAAAAGTGTCTATAAATACGGCAGGAAAGTCCACATCGAATATTTGCACGGCGTCACACTTTGCGAAGTGACAGCAAAATAATCCATAAGATTAGCGAATCCGGCCTGACGGTTTTTGCCGGGGATATCTACTGTTGCTGCATGAATGATTTCTGCATGGAGTAACAAGATGGCAATTGCGATTGGCCTCGACTTTGGTAGTGACTCAGTCCGCGCCCTGGCGGTGGAATGCGCGTCCGGCGCAGAACTGGCGGCAAGCGTGGAGTGGTATCCGCGCTGGCGGGAAGGACAGTATTGCGATGGCGCGAACAACCGCTTCCGCCACCACCCGCGAGATTACATCGAGTCCATGGAAGCGGCGCTGAAAAGCGTACTTGCCTCCCTGAGCGCCGAACAGCGCGCCGACGTCGTGGGCATTGGCGTCGACAGCACCGGCTCAACCCCGGCTCCCGTTGATGCCGAGGGCAACGTGCTGGCGCTGCGCGAAGAATTCGCTGACAACCCTAACGCCATGTTTGTCCTGTGGAAGGATCATACCGCGGTCGAGGAAGCCGAGGCGATCACCCGCCTGTGCCACCAGCCGGGCAAAGAGGATTACTCGCGCTATATCGGCGGGATCTACTCCAGCGAATGGTTCTGGGCCAAAATCCTCCATGTCACCCGGGAAGATAGCGCCGTCGCCCAGGCAGCCGCCTCGTGGGTGGAGCTTTGCGACTGGGTGCCCGCCCTGCTCTCCGGCACTACGCGTCCGCAGGATCTGCGCCGCGGCCGCTGCAGCGCCGGGCATAAATCGCTGTGGCATGAGAGCTGGGGCGGTCTGCCGCCGGCCAGCTTCTTCGATGAGCTTGATCCCATCATTAACCAGCATCTGGCCTGGCCGCTGTTCACCGATACCTGGACGGCCGATGTGCCGGTCGGCACGCTAAGCGCAGAGTGGGCCCAGCGCCTGGGTCTGTCGCAGACCGTGGCCATCTCCGGCGGCGCCTTCGACTGCCATATGGGCGCCGTTGGCGCCGGCGCCCAGCCTAACGCGCTGGTGAAAGTCATCGGCACCTCCACCTGCGACATTCTGATTGCCGATAAAGAGAGCGTCGGCGACCGCACGGTCAAAGGCATCTGCGGCCAGGTCGACGGCAGCGTGGTCCCGCACTTTATCGGTATGGAGGCAGGCCAGTCCGCCTTCGGCGATATTTACGCCTGGTTTGGGCGCATCCTCGGCTGGCCGTTGGAACAGCTGGCCCAGCAGCATCCGGAATTGCGCGAACAAATCAAAGCCAGCCAAAAACAGTTACTGCCGGCGCTCACCGAAGCCTGGGCCAGTAACCCATCGCTCGATCATCTGCCGGTAGTGCTTGACTGGTTCAACGGCCGCCGCACGCCGAATGCCAACCAGCGCCTGAAAGGGGTGATCACCGACCTTAACCTGGCCACCGACGCGCCGGCGCTATTCGGCGGACTGATCGCCGCCACCGCCTTCGGCGCCCGCGCCATTATGGAGTGCTTCACCGAGCAGGGGATCCCGGTTAACAACGTCATGGCGCTCGGCGGTATCGCACGGAAAAACCAGGTCATCATGCAGGCCTGCTGCGACGTGCTGAACCGCCCGCTGCAGATTGTCGCCTCCGATCAGTGCTGTGCGCTGGGGGCGGCTATCTTCGCCGCCGTCGCCGCCGGCGTCTATGACGATATTCCCGCCGCCCAGCAGCGGATGGCAAGCCAGGTGGAAACCACCCTGCAGCCACGCCCGGCGCAGGCGCAACGTTTCGAACAACTCTATCAGCGCTACCAGCAGTGGTCGGTCAGCGCCGAACAACACTATCTCCCTTCGGCTGCAAAGGCGGAAAAAGCCCCGCAATCTCAGGCAGCGCTCACCCATTAAGGATACGAAAATGACGATTTTTGATAACTATGAAGTATGGTTCGTTATTGGCAGCCAACATCTCTACGGCCCGGAAGCCCTGCGCCAGGTGACGAAGCATGCCGAACATGTGGTGAACAGCCTGAATGCGGAAGCCAAACTGCCGTGCAAACTGGTCCTCAAGCCGCTGGGCACTACCCCGGACGAGATCACCCATATCTGCCGCGACGCCAACTACGATGACAAATGCGCCGGGTTAGTGGTCTGGCTGCATACCTTCTCGCCGGCAAAAATGTGGATCAACGGCCTGACCATCCTCAACAAGCCGCTGCTGCAGTTCCATACGCAGTACAATGCCGCGCTGCCGTGGGACAGCATCGATATGGACTTTATGAACCTGAACCAGACCGCACACGGCGGCCGCGAGTTCGGCTTCATCGGCGCCCGTATGCGCCAGCAGCACAGCGTGGTGACCGGCCACTGGCAGGATAAAGAGGCCCACCAGCGCATCGGCGGCTGGATGCGCCAGGCGGTCTCCAGACAGGATACCCGTCATCTGAAAGTGTGCCGTTTCGGCGATAACATGCGTGAAGTGGCGGTGACCGACGGCGATAAAGTCGCGGCGCAGATCAAGTTTGGCTTCTCAGTGAACACCTGGGCGGTCGGCGATCTGGTGCAGGTGGTCAACAGCGTCAGCGACGGCGATATCAGCGCGCTGGTCGATGAATACGAGAGCAGCTACCGTCTGACCCCGGCGGCGCAGGTTCACGGCGACAAGCGCCAGAACGTGCTGGACGCCGCGCGCATTGAGCTGGGGATGAAACGCTTCCTCGAACAGGGCGGTTTCCACGCCTTTACCACCACCTTTGAAGATCTCCACGGCCTGAAACAGCTCCCGGGTCTCGCCGTACAGCGCCTGATGCAGCAGGGCTACGGCTTTGCCGGCGAGGGCGACTGGAAAACCGCCGCTCTGCTTCGCATCATGAAGGTGATGTCAACTGGTCTGCAGGGCGGCACCTCCTTTATGGAGGATTACACCTACCACTTCGACAATGGCAACGATCTGGTGCTCGGCTCGCACATGCTGGAAGTGTGCCCGACGATCGCCACCGCTGAGAAACCGATCCTCGACGTCCAGCCGCTGGGCATCGGCGGCAAAGCGGATCCGGCGCGCCTGATCTTCAATACCCAGACCGGCCCGGCGATTGTCGCCAGCCTGATCGACCTGGGAGACCGCTTCCGTCTGCTGGTCAACACCATTGAAACCGTCCCGACGCCGCACGATCTGCCGAAGCTGCCGGTGGCCAACGCCCTGTGGAAAGCGCAGCCGGATCTGCGTACCGCTTCGGAAGCCTGGATCATCGCCGGCGGCGCGCACCATACCGTCTTCAGCCATGCGCTGAACCTCGACGATATGCGCCAGTTCGCCGAGCTGAATGATATCGAGCTGACCGTCATCGACAACGATACCCGTCTGCCGGCCTTTAAAGACGCGCTGCGCTGGAATGAAGTCTATTACGGTTCAAAACGCTAAAAGGTCGTCCCCTCACCCTACCCCTTTCCCCGCCGGGGAGAGGGTACCGGCCGGGCGCGATGCCGCCTTCCTCCCTCTCCCGCCGGGAGAGGGCCGGGGTGAGGGATACCCGACTCGCCTGCTATTCGGAGCACACTATGTTAGAAGATCTTAAACGCCAGGTTCTGGAAGCCAACTTAGCGCTGCCGCAGCATAATCTGGTGACCTTAACCTGGGGCAACGTCAGCGCCGTCGACCGCGACCAGGGCGTTCTGGTTATCAAACCCTCCGGCGTGGATTATCGCGTAATGACCGCCGACGATATGGTGGTGGTCAGTCTGGAGAGCGGCGAAGTGGTGGAGGGTAAGAAAAAGCCCTCGTCGGATACCCCGACCCATCGCCTGTTGTATCAGGCTTTCCCGACGCTGGGCGGCATTGTGCATACCCATTCGCGCCACGCCACCATCTGGGCGCAGGCCGGGCAAGCTATTCCGGCGACCGGCACCACCCACGCCGACTATTTCTATGGCCCGGTGCCCTGCACCCGGCTGATGACCGATGCGGAGATCAATGGCGAATACGAATGGGAAACCGGCAAGGTGATTGTTGAAACCTTCCGCCAGCGCGAGATCGACCCGGCGCAGATGCCCGGCGTGCTGGTTCATTCCCACGGCCCGTTCGCATGGGGTAAAAACGCCGAAGACGCGGTGCATAACGCCATCGTGCTGGAAGAGATCGCGTATATGGGCATCTTCTGCCGCCAGCTGGCGCCGCAGCTGCCGGATATGCAGCAGACCCTGCTGGATAAACACTATCTGCGTAAGCACGGGGCTAAAGCCTACTACGGCCAATAATCACCCTGCTCGCGCTGCGCCTGGCAGGGCTACGGCTCTGCCGCGTCGGGTAGCCCGGATAAGCGCGCAAGCCGAAATCCGGCGCCACATTAGCGCCGAGTACCTGTATAAAACCCCAGCACCTCCTGAGAAACCAGGCTATAATCAGGCCTGGTTTTTTATCGTTGAGAGCACCCGTGACCCAGCCACGAGCAGGTTTTTTACTCACCCGTCACTGGCGGGACACTCCGCAAGGCACCGAGCTGTCCTTCTGGCTGGCCACCGACGACGGCCCGCTGCAGGTCACGCTGCCGCCGCAGGAGTCCGTCGCCTTTATCCCCGCCGCGCAGCGGGCGCAGGCTGAGCGACTGCTGCAGGGTGAGAAAGGCTTCCGCTTCGCCCCGCTGGCCCTGAAAGATTTCCACCGCCAGCCGGTGGTCGGCCTCTACTGCCGCGCCCATCGTCAATTGATGCGTCTGGAGAAGATGCTCCGCGACAGCGGCGTCACCCTCTATGAGGGCGATATCCGTCCGCCGGAGCGCTACCTGATGGAGCGCTTTATTACCGCCCCGGTGTGGGTGGAAGGCGAAACGCGTGGCCCGCATCTGGTCAACGCGCGCATGAAACCCCATCCTGACTATCGCCCGCCGCTGAAATGGGTGTCGCTGGATATCGAAACCAGCCGTCACGGCGAGCTGTACTGCATCGGCCTGGAAGGCTGCGGTCAGCGGGTGGTCTACATGCTGGGCCCCGAACCGGAAACGCCGCCAGACGTCGATTTCGATCTGGTCTACGTCGCCAGTCGCCCCCTGCTGCTGGAAAAGCTCAACGCCTGGTTTGCCGATCACGACCCCGACGTGCTGATCGGCTGGAACGTGGTGCAGTTTGATCTGCGCGTCCTGCAAAAGCATGCCGAACGCTATCGTATCCCGCTGCGGCTCGGCCGCGGCAACAGCGAGCTGGAGTGGCGCGAGCACGGCTTTAAGAACGGCGTCTTCTTCGCCCAGGCCAACGGCCGGCTGATTATCGACGGTATCGAGGCGCTGAAATCGGCGTTCTGGAATTTCTCCTCCTTTTCGCTGGAGGCGGTGGCGCGCGAGCTGTTGGGCGAAGGTAAAGCCATCGACAACCCGTGGGATCGGATGGATGAGATCGATCGCCGCTTCCATGACGATAAACCGGCGCTGGCCATCTATAACCTGCAGGACTGCGAGCTGGTGACGCGGATCTTCCACAAAACGGAGATCATGCCGTTTCTGCTCGAACGAGCGACGGTCAACGGCCTGCCCGCCGATCGCCACGGCGGCTCGGTCGCCGCCTTCAGCCACCTCTATTTTCCGCGCATGCACCGCCTGGGCTACGTGGCGCCGAACCTCGGCGACGTGCCGCCGCAGGCGAGCCCCGGCGGCTATGTGATGGACTCCCGCCCCGGTCTGTATGACTCGGTGCTGGTGCTGGACTACAAGAGCCTGTATCCGTCGATCATTCGCACCTTTTTAATCGATCCGGTCGGCCTGGTGGAGGGTCTGGCGCAGCCCGATGACCAGCACAGCATTGAGGGCTTCCTCGGCGCCCGCTTCTCGCGAGACAAGCACTGCCTGCCGGGGATTGTCAGCCAGATCTGGCATGGCCGCGATGAAGCCAAGCGCCGGCACAATAAGCCGCTATCCCAGGCGCTGAAGATAATCATGAACGCCTTTTACGGCGTACTGGGCACCAGCGCCTGCCGCTTCTTCGACCCGCGTCTCGCCTCGTCGATCACCATGCGCGGCCACGCGATCATGCGTCAGACCAAAGCGTTAATTGAAGCCAAAGGCTATGACGTTATCTACGGCGATACCGACTCCACCTTCGTCTGGCTTAAGCGCCCGCACAGCGAAGCGCAGGCGGCGGAGATTGGCCGGACGCTGGTGAACGATGTCAACGCCTGGTGGGCGCAAGAGCTTGGCAAAAGCCAGCTTACCAGCGCCCTGGAGCTGGAATACGAAACCCACTTCTGCCGTTTTCTGATGCCGACGATCCGCGGCGCCGATACCGGCAGCAAGAAGCGTTACGCCGGCATGATTCAGGAGGGCGACGGCCAGCGCATGGTTTTCAAAGGGCTGGAAACGGTGCGCACCGACTGGACGCCGCTGGCCCAGCAGTTTCAGCAGGAGCTGTACCTGCGCATCTTCCGCAACCAGCCGTATCAGGATTATGTGCGGGAGACTATCGCCAGGCTGATGAACGGCGAGCTCGATGAGCAGCTGGTTTATCGCAAACGCCTGCGCCGGCCGCTGGCGGAGTATCAGCGCAACGTGCCGCCTCACGTGCGCGCCGCGAGGCTTGCCGATGAGCACAACCTGAAGCGGGGTCGGGCGCAGCAGTATCAGCAGCGCGGCACCATCAAATACGTCTGGACCACCGGCGGCCCGGAACCGGTGGATTATCAGCAATCGCCGCTCGATTACGACCACTATTTGTCAAAGCAGCTGCAGCCGGTAGCGGAAGGGATCCTGCCCTTCGTCAACGACGACTTTGCTACAATAGTGACAGGACAGCTGGGGCTATTTTGATTTTTTCACACCCATTCTGCGGGCGCAGAAGCCTGAAAATGAACCGTGAGGAGGACGTGACGAACGTTCTGCCATCCAGTAATATAGCGCCCTTTCCATTCCTGGCCCCAATTTTGACGCATCTCCGGTTGTACATGGGGATGATCAACTATTGCCTGCAATTAAAGAACTAAAGAGCCGAACATATATGCCTTTTACACTTGGTCAACGCTGGATTAGCGACACAGAGAGCGAACTAGGATTAGGGACGGTGGTAGCGCTGGATGCGCGCATGGTCACTCTCCTCTTCCCCGCCATCGGCGAAAACCGTCTGTACTCACGCAACGATTCCCCGATCACTCGCGTGATGTTTAACCCGGGCGACACCATTACCAGCCACGAAGGCTGGCAGCTCCACGTTGACAAAGTGCATGAAGAGAACGGGCTGCTGTCCTACACCGGCACCCGCCTCGATACCCAGGAAGCGAACGTCACCCTGCGTGAAGTGCTGCTCGACAGCAAACTGGTGTTCAGCAAGCCGCAGGACCGCCTGTTCGCCGGCCAAATCGACCGCATGGACCGCTTTGCCCTGCGCTACCGCGCGCGCAAGTTCCAGAGCGAGCAGTACCGCATGCCGTGGAGCGGCCTGCGCGGCCAGCGCACCAGCCTGATCCCGCATCAGCTGAACATCGCCCACGATGTGGGTCGTCGTCACGCTCCGCGCGTCCTGCTGGCCGATGAAGTGGGCTTAGGTAAAACCATCGAAGCCGGGATGATCCTGCACCAGCAGCTGCTCTCCGGCGCCGCCGAGCGCGTACTGATTGTGGTCCCGGAAACCCTTCAGCACCAGTGGCTGGTGGAGATGCTGCGCCGCTTCAACCTGCGCTTCTCGCTGTTTGACGACGAGCGCTACGCCGAAGCGCAGCATGACGCCTATAACCCGTTTGAAACCGAACAGCTGGTGATCTGCTCTTTAGACTTCGTGCGCCGCAGCAAGCAGCGTCTGGAGCATCTGTGCGACGCCGAGTGGGACCTGATGGTGGTCGATGAAGCGCACCACCTGGTGTGGAGCGAAGAGGCGCCGAGCCGCGAATATCAAGCCATTGAACAGCTGGCCGAGCGCGTGCCGGGCATTCTGCTGCTGACCGCGACGCCGGAACAGCTGGGGATGGAGAGCCACTTTGCGCGCCTGCGCCTGCTGGATCCGAACCGCTTCCACGATTTCGCGCAGTTTGTCGAAGAACAGCAGAACTACCGTCCGGTGGCCGACGCCGTCGCCCTGCTGCTGGCGGGCAACAAGCTGAGCGATAACGAACTCAATACCCTCGGCGATCTGATCGGCGAGCAGGATATCGAGCCGCTGCTGCAGGCTGCCAACAGCGATCGCGAAGACGCCCAGGCCGCGCGCCAGGAGCTGGTCTCGATGCTGATGGACCGCCACGGCACCAGCCGCGTGCTGTTCCGTAACACCCGTAACGGCGTCAAAGGTTTCCCGAAACGCGAGCTGCACACCATTCGCCTGCCGCTGCCGACCCAGTACCAGACGGCCATCAAAGTGTCCGGCATCATGGGCGCCCGCAAAACCGCGGAAGAGCGCGCGCGCGACATGCTCTATCCGGAGCAGATCTATCAGGAATTTGAAGGCGATACCGGCACCTGGTGGAACTTCGACCCGCGCGTTGAGTGGCTGATGGGCTACCTGACCAGCCACCGTTCGCAGAAGGTGCTGGTGATCTGCGCCAAGGCCGCCACCGCGCTGCAGCTGGAGCAGGTGCTGCGCGAGCGCGAAGGTATCCGCGCCGCCGTGTTCCATGAAGGAATGTCGATTATCGAACGCGACCGCGCCGCGGCGTGGTTTGCCGAAGAAGACACCGGCGCCCAGGTGCTGCTGTGCTCTGAGATCGGTTCCGAAGGACGTAACTTCCAGTTCGCCAGCAATCTGGTGATGTTCGATCTGCCGTTTAACCCGGATCTGCTGGAGCAGCGTATCGGCCGTCTCGACCGTATCGGCCAGGCGCACGATATCCAGATCCACGTCCCGTACCTGGAAAAGACCGCGCAGTCGGTGCTGGTGCGCTGGTACCACGAAGGTCTCGACGCCTTCGAACATACCTGCCCGACCGGACGGACCGTCTACGACAGCGTCCATGACGAGCTGATCAACTACCTTGCGGCGCCGGAATCCACCGACGGCTTTGACGATCTGATCAAGTCCTGCCGCCAGCAGCATGACGCCCTGAAAGCGCAGCTGGAGCAGGGCCGCGACCGTCTGCTGGAGATCCACTCCAACGGCGGCGAGAAAGCCCAGGCCCTGGCGGAGAGCATCGAAGAGCAGGATGACGACACCAGCCTGATCGCCTTCTCGATGAACCTGTTCGATATCGTCGGCATCAACCAGGACGACCGCGGCGAAAACCTGATCGTCCTCACCCCTTCCGACCATATGCTGGTCCCGGACTTCCCGGGTCTGCCGGAGGACGGCTGCACTATCACCTTTGAGCGTGACGTGGCGCTGTCGCGTGAAGACGCGCAGTTCATCACCTGGGAGCACCCGCTGATCCGCAACGGCCTCGACCTGATCCTCTCCGGCGATACCGGCAGCAGCACCATTTCCCTGCTGAAGAACAAGGCGCTGCCGGTCGGCACTCTGCTGCTGGAGCTGATCTACGTGGTCGAAGCGCAGGCGCCGAAGCAGCTGCAGCTCAACCGCTTCCTGCCGGCGACCCCGGTTCGCATGCTGCTGGATAAAAACGGCAACAATCTCGCCGGCCAGGTGGAGTTTGAAAGCTTCAACCGCCAGCTGAGCGCGGTCAATCGCCACACCGGCAGCAAGCTGGTCAACGCGGTTCAACAGGACGTTCACGCCATTCTGCAGCAGGGCGAAGCGCAGATCGCCAAGGCGGCGCAGGGGCTGATCGACGCGGCGCGTAGCGAAGCCGACGATAAGCTGACGGCGGAACTCTCCCGTCTGGAAGCGCTGAAGGCGGTCAACCCGAACATCCGTGACGACGAACTGGCGGCGATTGAAAGTAACCGCCAGCAGGTGCTGGAGGCGCTGGGACAGGCCGGATGGCGTCTGGACGCGCTGCGTCTGATCGTCGTCACTCACCAGTAACGGAACGCAAAATGGCGATGGAAAACTACAATCCGCCGCAGGATCCCTGGCTGGTGATCCTGTATCAGGATGAGCACATCATGGTGGTCAACAAGCCGAGCGGCTTGTTGTCCGTGCCGGGTCGTCTTGATGAACATAAAGACAGCGTGATGACGCGCATTCAGCGCGACTTCCCGCAGGCCGAATCGGTGCATCGCCTTGATATGGCCACCAGCGGCGTGATTGTGGTGGCGCTGAATAAGGCGGCGGAACGCGAACTGAAGCGTCAGTTCCGCGAGCGCGAGCCGAAGAAGCAGTACATCGCCCGCGTCTGGGGCCATCCGCAGCCGGCGGAGGGCCTGGTGGATTTACCGCTGATTTGCGACTGGCCGAACCGGCCAAAGCAGAAGGTGTGTTATGAAACCGGCAAAGCGGCGCAGACCGAGTATGAGGTGCTGGAGTACGCGGAAGATAACACCGCCCGCGTGCGCCTGAAGCCGATTACCGGACGGTCGCACCAGCTGCGCGTGCATATGCTGGCGCTGGGGCATCCGATCCTTGGCGACCGCTTTTACGCCACGCCTGAGGCGCTGGCGATGGCCCCGCGCCTGCTGCTGCACGCCGAGACGCTCACCATTACCCACCCCGCCTACGGCAACGCGATGACCTTCCGCGCGCCGATCGACTTTTAGGACCTACCCGGCAGCGCTTTGCCGCCGGGGAATACTGACCCGTTAATCGCGGGCAAACCACGCGTCAATCATCTGCTCAACGCGGGCAACGACGAGATCGGTGTCGTGACGACGGCTGCGCGCGCAGGCGTGCGCCGGCTCATCGCACAGCAGGCAGCGGCGCTGCGACTCGCCCAGCGACTGGCGTCCCACCTGCCCGCTCTGCGGACAGATCACATCGATATCCCACAAGCGTCCCAGCGGATGGCTCTGCTCCAGCGTACTGCACATCGCTTTGATTTCGCTGGCCGGGTGCGCCACGCACCACAGCGCTTCAGGCCCGGTCGGCAGCCACAGCACCTGACGATCCAGCGTTTGCCAGCGGTGCTTCCACAGCAGTTGATCGCAGGCCTGGAGGGCTACGCCCATCATGTTGCGATAGCGAATGCTGTCCTTCACCGCCCCGGGGGTCACCAGGGTCAGGGAAATAACAGGCTGCTGATAATGGGCCAACCAGTCGGCCTGGCGGGCTGCACGCTGCTCTTTCGCCGCCAGCAATGCGTCGATGCTGACGCCCGCCTGGGCGGGAGTATCCACTGACATTAATTCCTCTCCTACATATGATAAATGCGACAGCGCCTGGACTGTCATGATGATGGTTGCGATAGCCGATCGCGCGCTGATTGTAACGCTAAATGCGGAGCATTTAGGATACAGAACGCAGATATTTTCGGCGTTCTGTAGCGGAAAATAGCAGGTTTATCGCTGAGCGTAGCGTTATATCACGCCAGATAGTGGCTGAGGAACAGCAACCCCAGCGAGACATTTATCGCCCCGCCAATCCGGGTAGCGATCTGCGCGAACGGCATCAGGCTCATGCGGTTGCCGGCGGTCAGGATCGCCACATCGCCGGTGCCGCCCTGCCCGCTCTGGCAACAGGAGACAATCGCCACATCGACCGGGTGCATCCCTATCTTTTTACCGACCAGGAAACCGGTCGCCACCAGCGCGGAGACGGTGCTGACGATCACCAGCAGGTTGGTGAAAGTGAAGGCGTTCACCAGCTCCTGCCACGGGGTGATCGCCACGCCGACGGCAAAGAGGATCGGGTAGGTGACCGCGGTGCGGAAGAATTTATACACCATCTGCGATCCCTCCTGCAGGCGCGGAGAAACCACATTAGCCAGCTTTAACAGCACCGCGAGAAACAGCATGCCCACCGGCGCCGGCAGACCAATCAGTTTGTGGCCGAGCATCCCCATCATATACAGCAGCACCGCCAGCAGCGCGCCGGAGGCCAGCGTCCCGACGTCGGTTTTGCCGCTCACGCCTTCGCTCTCGCCGAGGCTGCGGGTTTCATGGCTGCGGTTCGGCATCAGCTGCCCTTCGCCGGTCAGATGCGGGAAGCGCTTGCCGAGCTGGTTGAGGCAGCCGGAGATGACGATCGCCGTCAGGCTGCCGAGCATCACCATCGGCAACACCCGGCCCAGGGCCACTCCCTGCTCCATATGCATCAGCGCGGCGTAGCCCATCGATAGCGGGATCGCCCCTTCCCCTACGCCGCCGGCCATGATCGGCAGCACGATAAAGAAGAACACCTGGAACGGCTCCATGCCCAAGAGCGTGCCGACGCCGATGCCCACCAGCATGCCGACCACCTCGCCGCACAGCATTGGGAAGAAGATCTTCAGGAAGCCCTGAATCAGGGTGGTGCGGTTCATACTCATGATGCTGCCGACGATAATGCAGCAGATATAGAGATAGAGGATGTTGGTGGATTTATAGAATTTGGTGGTGGATTCAACGACCACGTCCGGCAGCAGGCCGTAATGGACCAGCGCGGAAGGAATAAAAGTGGCGCAGATCGCCGCCGCGCCGAGTTTTCCCAGCACCGGCAGGCGTTTGCCAAACTCGCCGCAGGCGAAGCCAAAGAAAGCCAGCGTAGCCACCATCACCACGATATCGCTCGGCAGTTTACCGCCAAGGCAGTCGAGAGCGATCAGCCCCCCGGCCAGCAGAAACAGCGGCAGCGGGACGATCCCTACCTTCCAGTTATCCATGATGTGCCACCAGCGCTGCCTGAGCGTGGTTTTCGGCGTATTGATCGGTTCAAGGGTTGCAGAGAATGCGTTGTCTGTGGTGCTCATAAATTCAGCCCTGTCGTTATTATTCATTTTCAGCGTAAAGGGACAGCGGCGTCGTTAATGTGAAGCTCCCCGAATTAAAAAAGAAGTTTTAATGGTCACTATGGTTTTTATGGTTTCTATTCGCTGATCCGCGCAGGGGTGATATATCTCTGATTTATTATCGTGGTTTTTATGGTTTTTATTTCCCGCCACGCGTTATTTCCGCCGCGACTACTGGCGACAGCCGGCGCCTGCGCCGCTGATCACAACTTTCCCTTAACATTTACGTCACGTGACAGAAAAATGATAGAGTGCCGGTATGGTGAATACGTCGTCCGGGACCTATGAAATTATCTTTTCAATATAAGCTGTTTATTTCGCTGGTCGCTTTTTTCTCAGTCCTGTTTATCGCGCTGGGTATTTATTATTACTTTGACGCCAGCCGCCAGCTTTATCAGGAAATGAGCGCCCGGGCCAAAATTCAGGCCGAAGAGATAGCCCTGATGCCAAATTTACGTCAGCAGGTCAGCCGGCATGACCCGCAGGCGATTGAGGCGTTTATGCAGCAAATCGCCGCCCATAGCGACGCCAGCTTTATCGTCATCGGTGACCGCCAGGGGATGCATCTGTTTCATTCCGTCCATCCGGAGTGGGTCGGCACGCGGCTGGTCGGCGGCGACAACCAGGCGGTACTGGAGGGAAAGTCCATTACCACCATTCGCAAAGGCGGCCTGGGCGTCTCGCTGCGCAGTAAAACGCCCATCGTCGATGACGCGGGGCGGGTGATCGGCATTGTCTCCGTCGGCTACCTCACCAGCTATCTCGACAGCATTACCCTGAGCAAAGTGATCAATATTTTTATCGCCGCCGTCCTGCTGCTCACCGCCCTGTTTATCTTCTCCTGGTACTTTACCCGCAGCATCAAGAAACAGATTTTTTCGCTCGAGCCGCGGGAGATAGGCCTGCTGGTGCGCCAGCAAAAGGCGATGATGGAGTCGATCTTTGAGGGGGTGATCGTCATCGATCGCCAGCGGCGCATTGAGGTGATTAACCATGCCGCCCGCAGCCTGCTGGGACTCAGCCAGCCCGCCCGTCAGCTGCGCGGCCAGTCCATCGACAGCGTGATTTCCCCGCAGCCCTTTTTCGCCAGCGGCGACATGCTTGAGCGCGACACCCATGATGAACTGTGCCGCTTCAACCAGTTGACCGTGCTCGCCAGTCGGGTGCGCATTATGCTGGAGAATACCCTGCAGGGCTGGGTGATTACCTTTCGTGACCGCAATGAAATCAATGCCCTCACCGCCCAGCTGAGCCAGGTGAAGCGCTATGTCGACAATCTTCGCATCATGCGCCACGAGCAGCTCAACCGGATGACCACCCTCTCCGGCCTGCTGCATATGGGCCATTATGACGAAGCGATCCGCTATATTCAGGCCCAGTCGGAGCATGCTCAGGAGCTACTGGACTTTATCTCCTCGCACTTCCACTCGCCGACGCTGTGCGGTCTGCTGCTCGGCAAAGCCACTCGCGCCCGCGAAAAAGGCGTGGCGCTGAGCTTCGACCCGGCCTGCCGCATTGACCGTCCGCTGCCGTCGCTGATGGAATCCGAACTGATCTCCATCATCGGCAACCTGCTGGATAACGCCATCGAAGCCACGCAGCGCGCCGAGCTTCCTCATGAGCCGGTGGAAGTCCTGATCCAGCTCAACGCCCGGGAGCTGATTATCGAAGTGGCCGACCGCGGCGTCGGCATCCGCCCCGATATCCGCGAGCGCATTTTTGAACGCGGCATCACCACCAAAACCCGTGGCGATCACGGCATTGGTCTGTATCTTATTGAACATTATGTCACTCAGGCGGGCGGCACCATCGAAGTCGCCGATAACGCGCCGCGGGGAACGATCTTCACCCTGTTTATCCCGGCCGACGCGCCCGCCTGTCCGCAACCGGAGGCCCACGATGCATCATGACCTGGTCGATGTGTTAATCATTGAAGATGAGAGCGAGCTGGCGCGCCTGCACGCCGAGCTTGTGCAGAAACACCCGCGCCTGCGGCTGGCGGGCATGGCGGCCTCCCTCGCTCAGGCCCGTCAGTTGCTCCACGCCACGCCGCCGCAGCTGGTGCTGCTGGATAACTATTTGCCGGACGGCAAAGGGGTGACGCTGATGACCGACCCGGCGCTGGCGACCAGCCAATGCTCGGTGATCTTTATCACCGCCGCCAGCGATATGGAAACCTGCAGCCAGGCCATCCGCAACGGCGCCTTCGACTATATTCTTAAGCCGGTATCATGGAAGCGGCTGAGCCAGTCGCTGGAGCGTTTTATCCAGTTCTACGATCAGCAGCGGGAGTGGAAAATCGTCGATCAGCAGAACGTCGATTCCCTCTATCAACTGCAGGCGAAGAACTATCGTATGGATAGTGGCAGCAAAGGGATTGAAGAGAAAACGCTGGCGCTGGTGCAGGGTCTGTTTAGCGGCCGGGAAGCGCACTGCTTTTCCGTTGATGAGGTGGTCAGCGCCGCCGGGCTCAGCAAAACCACCGCCCGCCGCTATCTTGAACACGGCGTTGAGACCGGTTTTCTGGAGGTGGAGATGCTGTACGGAAAAATCGGCCATCCGCGGCGGCTGTATCGCCGCGCACAGGCCAAACGCTAACCCCCTCGCCGGGCGGGAGGGGCTGGAAGACTCAGAAGCCGCGCTGCTCTTTAATCAGCTCCCAGGCTTTCTGGATCTCCTGGGCTTTCTGTTTGGCCATCTCCATCATCTCCGGCGGCAGCCCTTTCGCCACCAGCTTGTCCGGATGGTGCTCGTTCATCAGCTTACGATAGGCGCGCTTCACCGTCGCCGCGTCGTCAGTCGGTTTCACCCCCAGCACGTTGCAGGCGTCCTCCAGCGTTGGACCGCGCTGCGCCTGCTGCCAGCCGGCGTTGCCGCCGTGCTGACCATAAGATTGCTGCTGCGAACCGCCGCCGAACTGGGCGCCGCCCTGCATCATTCGCAGGAATTGATCGAACTGGGCGCGGGAGATGCCAAGCTCATCGGCGATGACGAACAGCACTTCACGTTCGTTAGGGTGCAGTTCGCCGTCAGCGAACGCCGCCTGCAGCTGAATTTCCAGAAACATCCGAATCAGATCGAAGCGGCCAAAGCAGACGCTGCGCAGCTGGCGCATCTTCTCGCGCAGCGGATAATTGTCGGCCTTGCCGTCGCGAAACGCCTGCTGCGCCGCGGTGCGCGAAGCGCCGTGCAGATTCATGCGATCCATCAGCACATTGGCGACGTGAATATCCGCTTCGGTAACGCGGCCCTTGGACTTGGTCAGATGCCCCATCACTTCAAAGGTGGTGGAAAAGAAGAGCGACTGACGCTCCTGCTGATTGGCGAAGAGATTCAACCGGCGGCTGCGCGCCCGGTCAAACATATGGCCGACCAGGAAGCCGAGCACCACGCCCCAGAACCCACCGCCCATCAGCAAAGCCACTGCCACGCCAATCACTTTACCCAAATACTGCATAGACTCCCCAACTGTTTGTCGCCGTTAAGCACGAATATGACCGCACGTTACCCGGCACTCGCGCCTCGGTCAATTGTGGGACATAGCCTATAATTTGCTTTATCATACTCGTCATTCAACAGGGTGCCTAACGCTCGGGCTCGAAACGGGCAGGATTAACACTAGCGTGATAAAGTTGAGTAAGTTAGGCTCTGACCGTTTGCAAGCCGCTGCCACAAGATGATGGAACAATAAATACAACGTATGAAAAAACGTATTCCCAGCCTCCTGGCTACGATGATTGCCAGCGCCTTGTATAGCCAACAAGGCCTCGCTGCCGATCTCGCAACGCAATGTATGCTTGGCGTGCCAAGCTATGATCGTCCGCTCGTGGAAGGTCGGCCTGGCGATCTGCCGGTGACGATTAACGCCGATCATGCGAAGGGCAACTACCCGGACAACGCCGTCTTTACCGGCAACGTCGATATTAACCAGGGGAATAGCCGCCTCCGCGCCGACGAAGTTCAGCTGCATCAGCAGCAGGCCGCGGGCCAGGCGCAGCCGGTGCGCACGGTGGACGCGCTGGGCAACGTGCACTACGACGATAACCAGGTGATCCTCAAAGGGCCAAAAGCCTGGTCGAATCTGAATACCAAAGATACCAACGTCTGGCAGGGCGATTATCAAATGGTCGGACGCCAGGGACGCGGCACCGCTGACCTGATGAAACAGCGCGGCGAAAACCGCTATACCATTCTGGAAAACGGCAGCTTTACCTCCTGTCTGCCGGGCTCCGACACCTGGAGCGTCGTGGGCAGCGAAGTCATCCACGATCGCGAAGAGCAAGTTGCCGAGATCTGGAACGCCCGTTTCAAGCTTGGCTCCGTGCCGATTTTCTATAGCCCCTACCTGCAGCTGCCGGTGGGCGATAAGCGTCGTTCAGGCTTCCTGATCCCGAACGCGAAATACAGCACCAAAAACGGCGTGGAATTCTCCCTGCCGTACTACTGGAACATCGCGCCAAACTTCGATGCCACTATCACCCCGCACTATATGAACAAGCGCGGCGGCGTGATGTGGGAAAACGAATTCCGCTATCTGACCCAGCTCGGCAGCGGCTTAACGGAGTTTGACTACCTGCCGTCGGATAAAGTCTACGAAGACGACCACTCCAGCGACAGCAACAGCCGCCGCTGGCTGTTCTACTGGAACCACTCCGGGGTTATCGATCAGGTGTGGCGTCTGAACGCTGACTACACCAAGGTCAGCGATCCTGACTACTTCAACGATTTCAGCTCGAAGTATGGTTCCAGTACCGACGGCTATGCGACGCAGAAATTCAGCGCCGGGTATGTCAATCAGAACTTTGACGCCACGGTCTCAACCAAGCAGTTCCAGGTCTTCGATCGGGAGTCGAGCAACTCCTACTCGGCTGAGCCGCAGCTCGACATCAACTACTACCAGAACGATGTCGGTCCGTTCGATACCCATCTGTACGGCCAGGTCGCCCATTTTGTTAACTCGAATAACAACATGCCGGAAGCGACCCGCGTTCACTTCGAACCGACGATCAACCTGCCGCTGTCCAACGGCTGGGGGAGTCTGAATACCGAAGCCAAGCTGCTGGCGACCCACTACCAGCAGAGCAATCTTGATAAGTACAACGCCGCCAACGGTACGGACTACAAAGAGTCCGTTAGCCGCGTGATGCCGCAGTTTAAAATCGACGGCAAAATGGTCTTTGAGCGCGACCTGCAGGAGGGATTCACCCAAACGCTGGAACCGCGCATGCAGTATCTGTACGTACCGTACCGCGATCAGAGTGAAATCGGCAGCTACGACTCCACGCTGTTGCAGTCGGACTACACCGGCCTGTTCCGCGACCGTACCTATAGCGGTCTGGACCGCATCGCGTCGGCCAATCAGGTCACTACCGGTATCACCTCGCGCGTGTATGACGCCGCCGCGGTGGAACGTTTTAACATTTCCGTTGGTCAAATCTACTATTTCACCGAGTCACGCACCGGTGATGACAACATCAACTGGGAGAACAACGACACCACGGGTTCACTGGTATGGGCCGGCGACACCTACTGGCGCATTGCCGATAACTGGGGTCTGCGCGGCGGGATCCAGTACGATACGCGTCTGGATAACGTCGCAACCGGCAACGGCACCATTGAATACCGTCGCGATGAAAACCGCTTAGTCCAGCTTAACTATCGTTACGCCAGCCCGGAATATATTCAGGCCACGCTGCCGTCATATTCCACTGCGGCGCAATATAAAGAGGGTATCTCGCAGGTGGGGATGACCGCCAGCTGGCCGATCGTCGATCGCTGGTCCGTGGTCGGGGCCTACTACTACGATACCAATACCCGGAAAGCAGCAAACCAGATGTTGGGTGTCCAGTATAACTCCTGCTGCTACGCCATCCGTCTTGGCTACGAACGTAAAGTCAACGGTTGGGATAGCAACAACAATGGCGGCGAGAGCAAATACGACAACACCTTCGGAATCAATATCGAATTGCGCGGTCTGAGCTCTAATTACGGCCTCGGCACCCAGCAGATGCTGCGTTCGAACATTTTACCGTACCAGAGCTCCCTGTGATGCGGCTGGTTTACAACATCATCCGCATTTGCGGTTAATCGAAATGGAAAAAGTATGAAGAACTGGAAAACGCTGCTTCTCGGTATCGCCATGATCGCGAATACCAGTTTCGCTGCCCCCCAGGTGGTCGATAAAGTAGCGGCCGTCGTCAATAATGGCGTCGTACTGGAAAGCGACGTCGATGGTTTGATGCAATCGGTTAAGCTCAATGCTGGTCAGGCTGGCCAACAGCTACCGGATGACGCGACCCTGCGCCATCAGATCCTCGAAAGACTGATCATGGACCAGATCGTGTTACAGATGGGGCAGAAGATGGGCGTGAAGGTCTCTGACGACCAGCTCGATCAGGCCATCGCCAACATCGCCAAACAAAACAATATGACCATGGATCAGATGCGCAGCCGTCTGGCCTATGAAGGCATCAACTACAACACCTACCGTAACCAGATCCGTAAAGAGATGCTGATTTCGGAAGTGCGTAACAATGAAGTGCGTCGTCGCATCACCGTGCTGCCGCAGGAAGTGGAAGCGCTGGCCAAACAGATCGGCGACCAGAACGACGCCAGCACCGAGCTTAACCTGAGCCACATCCTGCTCCCGCTGCCGGAGAACCCGACCTCTGATGAAGTCGCCGCGGCTCAGGAGCAAGCGAATGCCATCGTTGAGCAAGCGCGCAACGGCGCCAACTTCGGTAAACTGGCGATCACCTACTCCGCCGACCAACAGGCGCTGAAGGGCGGCCAGATGGGTTGGGGTCGTATCCAGGAGCTGCCGGGCATTTTCGCCCAGGCGTTAAGCACCGCGAAGAAAGGGGATATCGTCGGTCCGATCCGTTCCGGCGTCGGCTTCCATATTCTGAAAGTGAATGACCTGCGCGGCGGGACCCAGAACATCTCCGTCACCGAAGTGCATGCCCGTCATATTCTGCTGAAGCCATCGCCAATCATGAACGATGCGCAGGCTCAGGCTAAGCTGGAGCAGATTGCCGCCGACATTAAGAGCGGGAAAACCACCTTCGCTAAAGCGGCGAAAGCGTATTCTGAAGATCCAGGCTCGGCGAACCAGGGCGGTGATTTAGGCTGGGCCACGCCGGATATCTTCGACCCGGCGTTCCGCGATGCGCTGATGCGTCTGAACAAAGGGCAGACCAGCGGACCGGTGCACTCCTCCTTCGGCTGGCATCTGATCGAACTGCTGGATAGCCGTCAGGTCGACAGAACCGACGCCGCGCAGAAAGATCGAGCTTACCGTATGCTGATGAACCGCAAATTCTCTGAAGAAGCGGCAACCTGGATGCAGGAACAGCGCGCCAGTGCGTATGTTAAAATTCTGAGCAACTAATATCGATGCCTGAAACCCGTAAAGTTGTTATCACGCCCGGCGAACCCGCCGGGATTGGCCCTGACCTGGTCGTGCAGCTTGCCCAGCGCGACTGGCCAGTTGAGCTGGTGATCTGCGCCGATGGCGCCCTGTTAACTGACCGAGCCCAGAGGCTCGGTCTTCCTTTATCTCTCCTGCCATACGATGCTGCGCAACCGCCCGTTCCGCAGCGTGCCGGTACGCTGACGCTGCTTAACGTACCGCTGAGCGTCCCGGCGGAGCCCGGCGTGCTGAACGTACAAAACGGCGCCTACGTAGTCGAGACGCTGGCGCGCGCCTGCGACGGCTGCCTGAGCGGCGAATTTGCGGCGTTAGTGACCGGCCCGGTGCACAAAGGCAACATCAACGACGCCGGCATCGCCTTCACCGGTCATACCGAGTTCTTCGAAGAGCGCGCGCAGGCCAGCAAAGTGGTGATGATGCTGGCGACCGAGGAGCTGCGGGTGGCGCTGGTGACGACCCATCTGCCGTTGAAAGCCATCAGCGAGGCGATAACGCCCGACCTGCTGCGCGAGATCATCACGATTCTCGATCACGACCTGCGCACGAAATTTGGCATTGCCCAGCCGCATGTGCTGGTTTGCGGGCTTAACCCGCACGCTGGCGAAGGCGGTCATATGGGAACGGAAGAGATAGACACCATCATTCCGGTGCTGGAAGAGATGCGCGCGAAGGGGATGCACCTCAGCGGTCCGCTGCCAGCTGACACCCTTTTTCAGCCCAAATACCTTGACCATGCCGATGCGGTACTCGCGATGTACCACGATCAGGGCCTGCCCGTGCTAAAATACCAGGGCTTTGGCCGCGGCGTGAATATTACGCTCGGTTTACCTTTTATTCGTACCTCCGTCGACCACGGCACCGCGCTGGAATTAGCGGGCCAGGGAACAGCGGACGTCGGCAGTTTTATCACGGCGCTTAATCTCGCCATCAAAATGATTGTTAATACCCAATGAATAATCGAGTCCATCAGGGCCATTTAGCCCGTAAACGCTTCGGGCAGAACTTCCTCAACGATCAGTTTGTGATCGACAGCATCGTCTCGGCGATTAATCCGCAGAAAGGCCAGGCGATGGTTGAAATCGGCCCCGGTCTCGCCGCGCTGACCGAGCCGGTCGGTGAACGCCTTGACCAGCTGACCGTTATCGAGCTGGACCGCGATCTGGCGGCCCGCCTGCAAACGCATCCGTTCCTCGGGCCGAAGCTGACCATCTATCAGCAGGATGCGATGACCATGAACTTCGGCGAACTGGCGGAGAAAATGGGTCAGCCGCTGCGCGTCTTCGGCAACCTGCCGTACAATATTTCGACCCCGCTGATGTTCCATCTGTTCAGCTATACTGATGCCATTGCCGATATGCACTTTATGCTGCAGAAGGAAGTGGTGAATCGTCTGGTTGCCGGACCGAACAGTAAGGCGTATGGTCGGTTAAGCGTGATGGCGCAATATTATTGCCAGGTGATCCCGGTACTCGAAGTGCCGCCGAGCGCGTTTACCCCGCCGCCTAAGGTCGATTCCGCGGTGGTCCGCCTGGTGCCGCACAGCACGATGCCATATCCGGTCAAAGAGATCCGGGTGCTGAGCCGCATCACCACCGAAGCGTTCAACCAGCGCCGCAAGACCATCCGCAACAGTCTCGGCAATCTGTTCAGCGTGGACGTGCTGACCGAGCTGGGCATCGACCCGGCCATGCGTGCAGAAAATATTTCCGTGGCGCAGTACTGCCAGATGGCCAACTGGCTGTCTGACAATCTGCCATCGAAGGAGAGCTAACCATGATCAATTCGCCTCGTGTTTGCGTTCAGGTGCAAAGCGTCTATATCGAATCGCAGTCTTCTCCGGAAGAAGAGCGCTACGTCTTCGCTTATACCGTCACCATTCGCAATCTGGGGCGGAGTCAGGTTCAGCTGCTTGGCCGCTACTGGCTCATCACTAACGGCCACGGTCGTGAGACTGAAGTTCAGGGTGAAGGGGTGGTCGGCGAGCAACCGCATATTCCCGCCGGCGGTGAATATCAATATACCAGCGGCGCGGTCATTGAAACGCCGCTGGGAACCATGCAGGGTCATTATGAGATGATCGATATCGACGGCGCGCCGTTCCGTATCGAGATCCCTGTTTTCCGTCTCGCAGTTCCAACGCTCATTCATTAAAACAATGTCAACATACCTTATTGGCGACGTTCATGGTTGCTACGATGAACTGATCGCATTATTAGCGCAGGTTGAATTCGACCCGGAGATCGATACGCTGTGGCTGACCGGCGATCTGGTGGCCCGTGGCCCGGGGTCGCTGGAGGTTCTGCGCTATGTCAAATCTCTGGGCGACAGCGTGCGACTGGTGCTGGGCAATCATGATTTACACCTGCTGGCGGTCTTCGCCGGCATCAGCCGCAACAAGCCGAAGGATCGTCTGAAATCACTGCTGGAAGCGCCGGATGCCGATGAGCTCCTCAACTGGCTGCGTCGTCAGCCGCTGCTCCAGGTGGACGAAGAGAAAAAGCTGGTGATGGCCCACGCTGGCATCACCCCGCAGTGGGATCTGGAGACTGCCCAGCAGTGCGCGCGCGATGTAGAAGCGGTGCTCTCCAGCGACTCCTATCCTTTCTTCCTCGATGCCATGTACGGCGACATGCCGAATCACTGGAGCAACGAGCTGAGCGGCCTGGCGCGCCTGCGCTTTATCTCTAACGCCTTCACCCGCATGCGCTACTGCTTCCCGAACGGCCAGCTGGATATGTACTCGAAAGAAGCACCCGAGGACGCCCCGGCGCCGCTGAAGCCGTGGTTTGCCATTCCGGGACCGGTCAGCAGTGCCTACAGCATTGCCTTTGGTCACTGGGCATCGCTGGAGGGACGCGGTACGCCGGAGGGCATTTACGCGCTGGATACCGGCTGCTGCTGGGGGGGGGAACTCACCTGCCTGCGCTGGGAGGATAAGCAGTACTTTACCCAGCCGTCGAACCGGCAGAAAAGCCTCGACGAAGGCGAAGCCGTCGCGTCCTGAAGTAACATGCGCCGTCCCCCAGGCCCGCGCAAGCGCAGCGCCGCCGGGCAAGAACTGCGGGCGCGGAGCCTCGTTTGTGTCGGGTGGCGGCTAACGCCTTACCCGACCTACGTTTAGGTGCCATTTGTCACCCCGGGCAGCGCTCCGGAAAGACGCACCCCGCGACGGGAAACCTGGCGTAGAAAAAATAGTGGCAGCGGCATCCGCGCTGAATTCACGCCAAAGAAAACCCCGGTCACGCCAGACGCGACCGGGGTTTTTTCATTGCTATCCTTCCCGCTTAACGGCGTTCGAGGATCTCAAAGCAGTAGCTGTGGGAGTTCTGCGCGTCGGCGTCATGAAACTCGCTGAACACCGATTCCCACTGGTCCGGATCGTAATCCGGGAAATGGGTATCGCCTTCCACTTCCGCATCGATATGGGTCAGATAGAGCTTCTGCGCCTTCGGCAGGAACTGCTCATAAACCCGACCACCGCCGATCACCATGATCTCTTCCACATCGCCGCAGGCGGCAATCGCTTCGTCAACGGAGGAGACCCACTGCACGCGATCGTCGCTGCCTGGCTTGCTGCTGATCACGATATTTTTACGCCCCGGCAACGGGCGCCCAATGGATTCCCAGGTCAGACGCCCCATCACTACTGGCTTATTTAATGTGTTGCGTTTGAACCAGGCGAGATCGGCAGGCAGGTTCCATGGCATGGCGTTTTCCATACCAATGACGCGATCTACCGCTAACGCCGCAATCAGACTGATCATTCATTCATTCCTGAGTACAAAAAATTGTCGCCACTATACGGAAAGCGTACAACTTCGTCGACTGGCCGGAGGGTAAAGAATAAGAAAATTTTCTGATTTGCTGGCAAGCCCACGTTCGTGCCGTGGGCCGCCAGAACAGGATCCAAACGAAAACAAAATGTTACTGATTAACGTCAGGCGGAGGGCTTATTTTCCGGCTCATCGGCGATATCGCCGGTGTGCCTACCCTCTTCCGTCCCCTGCCAGCCGTGACGCTGCACCAGCGACAGATGATGACGATCTTCGCTGATGATGCCGGTCAGCATATCGCTGGTCCGCTTGAAGACCGCCACCCGCGACGCCGCATCGTTTTCCGCCATCGCCACCATCTCTTCGACCATCTGCAGGTTGAAGCGACGGAACAGATCGGCCCGCTCGCGCGCTTCATACGCGCCGAGCCCCAGCGCCTCCAGCGTCATCCGGCCGGATTTCAGCGCCGCCTCGAAGGTTTCACGCTCCGGGGCTTCGACGCCAGCCTGACGCAGCTGGATATAGTGATCAACATCGCGGGCGCGGGAGATAATCTGCAGATGCGGAAAATGCTCTTTTACCCTCGCCACCAGCTCCAGGCTGACGTGCGGATCGTCAATGGCATTGATCAGCACCTCCGCCTTTTCGGCGCCAGCCGACTCCAGCAGATCGACCCGGGTGGCATCGCCGTAGAAGACCTTCATATCAAATTTGCGCAGGGTATCAACATGGTCCGGGTCGTGATCGAGGATCACCATCTTCACCCCGCTGGAGAGCAGCAGTCGCCCGGCGATCTGCCCGAAGCGGCCAAAGCCAGCGACAATCACCCGCGGCTGCTCTTCATCAATCTCGTCCGCATCACGCGCCTGGCCGCTGGACGATTTCTCCAGACGGGTCAGCAGCACCAGCAGAATGGGGGTTGCCGCCATCGACAGCGCCACCGCCAGGGTCAGCGCCTTTGCCCATTCGCCGTCCAGCACCTCCGCCATCCGCGCGGCGCCAAAGACCACAAACGCGAACTCACTCCCCTGCCCCAGCAGCACCGCAAACCAGCGGCGCTGGGCGCGAGGCACGCCAAGCGGTCTGGCGATAAGCCACAGCATCAGCATTTTTATCGCCAGGAAACCCACCAGCAAAATCACAATACGCAGCGGATGGGTAACCAGGGTGCCGAAATCAATCGACATCCCGACGCCGATAAAGAACAGCCCCAGCAGCAGGCCTTTAAACGGCTCAATATCGCTCTCCAGCGCATGGCGATACTCGGAGCTGGCCAGCAGCACCCCGGCGAGAAACGCCCCCATCGCCATCGACAGCCCCACCTCTTCCAGCAACAGCCCAAAGCCGAAGACCAGGAACAGGGCCACGGCGCTGAACACTTCGCGCAGACCGGAACGGGCGACAAAGCGCAGCAGCGGACGGGTCAGATAGCGCCCCAGAACCACCACCAGCGCCAGCGCCGCGGCCACCTTCAGCGCGGAGAGGGCAAAAGCCATCAGCGAAGTGGCGCCGCCGCTGGCCGCCAGCAGCGGGATCATCGCCACCAGCGGGATCGCCGCGATATCCTGGAACAGCAGCACCGCGAAGGCGCTGCGCCCCATCTGCGACATCGTCAAATTGCGCTCATTCATCGCCTGCATGGCGATAGCGGTTGAGGAGAGCGCCAGGGTCATACCGATCAGCTCGGCCACCTGCCAGCGCAGGCCCAGCAGCATGCAAAAGAGGCCGATCAATACCCCACAGGCCACCATCTGCAGCGCGCCGCCGCCAAACACCGAAGCGCGCAGCTTCCACAGACGCTGCGGATCCAGCTCCAGACCAATGACGAACAGCATCAGCACCACGCCAATCTCGGCAAAGTGCAGAATCGCCTCGGCGTCGGTCACCAGCCGCAGCCCCCACGGCCCGATAATACAGCCGGCGATGAGATAGCCCAGCACCGACCCAAGCCCAAGGCGGACGGCGATGGGCACAATCAGCGCCGCGGCGCCAAGGTAAATCAGCGCCTGTATCAGCGTATGGCTATCCATTCTGATGTGCCTCCTGCCAGTCGATTAAGCGTTGACGATAGTGGCGGGCCTGCGCCTGCAGCGTTTCGTCATCGCAGATAAAGGTGCAGTGCATGGCGAACGGCGGCAGCCATTTCATCCCGCAGTAAAGCGCGGTGGCCTGCAGCGGCTGCGCCAGCACCGGAAAACCGGGAAACGAACCGATATCAAAGTGGCTTTCACCGCCGCCGGTGGTCACCGCCCACATCAGCGATTTACCGCGCAGCGCAATACCGTTATGGCCATAGGCCCAGCCGTGCGACAGCACTTTGTCCATCCACAGCTTCAGCAGCGGCGGCACGCTATACCACTGCATCGGGTGCTGCCAGATAACCAGATCGGCACGGGCGAGCGCCGCCTGCTCGGCGGCGACATCGATATTAAAGTCGGGATAGAGTTGATAAAGGGAGCGTATCTCTACGCCTTCAAGCGTCCCTGCTTGTTCAAGCATTCGCTTATTCGCATGAGAATGCTGCGGATAAGGATGCGCATAAATTATCAGAATCATTGATTGGCCTGCGTTAGCTCTTGTCGTAATCAGCAAGAGTGTAGACAGTTAAGCGAACCGCTTACAATGATAACTGTGATTTATGTCGCGGTGGTGTACGTAACGCGCGCCTGAATGGAAAACGTCAGGCCTTAATTATCCAGCTCATCCATGGATTTCACCTGATCGCGGTTAATCTGCTCCACGCGTCCGGTTTCGGCATTTTTGTAGGAGACCAGACCGGTATCATCATCCACCTGCGGTTTACCGCTGGTGACAATGGTCTTGCCGTCGGTGGTTTTGATCGACTGATTCGATGAGCAACCGGCCACGAACATGATTGCCGTCGCTGCCAGCGCGGATGCCACCAGAATATTGTTCCGCATTGTATCCTCCTGTCTTTTCATCAATAGGTATCGTTATGGTGCTAACTATAGTTAGCCTGACCCGACAGGGGGTTAAAAGCAGAACTCTCTGAAGATGGCCGCAGCCAAAAAAAATGGGCTGACGATGTCGTCAGCCCAGGTTTGTTGCTATCCGGCCAGGCCGGAGCGCTTATTTGGTGATTTGCGCGTGCATTTCCTGAACCGAAATCACCTTGTCGGTGGCGTCAGCGTTCAGCGCCATCGCGGTGGCAAAGCCGCCGTTCAGGGTGGTGTCATAGTGCACTTTGTACTGCAGGGCGCTGCGGCGAATCAGCTTGGAGTCTTCAATCGCCTGACGACCTGCGGTGGTGTTGATGATGTAGGTATATTCGCCATTCTTGATACGGTCCTGAATGTGCGGACGGCCTTCATGCACCTTGTTCACCAGACGCGGGTTGATGCCGGCTTCGCCCAGCACAATCGCCGTGCCGTGGGTTGCATCCAGCTCGAAACCAAACTTCAGCAGCTTCGCCGCCAGGTCGACCACGCGCTCTTTGTCGCCTTCGCGGACGGAGAGCAGCGCGCGCCCCTGTTTCTTCATGGTCGAGTTGCTGCCCAGCTGCGCCTTGGCGAACGCTTCGGCAAAGGTGCGGCCGACGCCCATCACTTCCCCGGTGGAGCGCATTTCTGGCCCTAACAGCGGGTCAACGCCCGGGAATTTGTTGAACGGCAGAACCACCTCTTTCACCGAGTAGTACGGCGGGATGATCTCTTTGGTCACGCCCTGCTGCGCCAGCGTCTTACCGGCCATCACGCGCGCCGCCACTTTCGCCAGCGGTACGCCGGTGGCTTTGGAGACGAACGGCACGGTACGCGCCGCACGCGGGTTGACTTCAATCAGATAGACTTCGTTATCTTTCACCGCGAACTGGACGTTCATCAGACCGCGAACCTGCAGCTCGAAGGCCAGCTTCTGCACCTGCTCGCGCATCACATCCTGAATCTCTTTGCTCAGCGTGTAGGCTGGCAGGGAACAGGCGGAGTCGCCGGAGTGAACGCCTGCCTGCTCGATATGCTCCATGATGCCGCCAATCAGCACCATTTCGCCATCGCAGATAGCATCGACATCCACTTCAATCGCGTCGTCGAGGAAGCGGTCCAGCAGCACCGGCGCGTCGTTGGAGACGCTGACCGCAGTCTGGAAGTAGCGGCGCAGATCCTGCTCGTCATAGACGATCTCCATCGCCCGGCCGCCCAGCACGTAAGACGGACGCACCACCAGCGGGTAGCCAATCTCTTTCGCTTTCTCTACCGCCTGTTCAATGGCGGTGACGGTGGCGTTCGCCGGCTGCTTCAGCTTCAGACGGTCAACCGCGTGCTGGAAGCGCTCACGGTCTTCCGCACGGTCGATAGCGTCCGGGCTGGTACCGATAACCGGTACGCCTGCGGCTTCCAGAGCGCGCGCCAGCTTCAGCGGCGTCTGGCCGCCGTACTGCACGATAACGCCTTTTGGCTTCTCGATGCGCACGATTTCCAGCACGTCTTCCAGGGTGACCGGCTCGAAGTACAGACGGTCGGAAGTGTCGTAGTCAGTAGAGACGGTTTCCGGGTTACAGTTGACCATGATGGTCTCGTAACCGTCTTCGCGCAGCGCCAGCGAGGCGTGTACGCAGCAGTAGTCGAATTCGATACCCTGACCGATACGGTTCGGGCCGCCGCCGAGGACCATGATTTTATCGCGGTCAACGGACGGGTTGGACTCGCACTCTTCTTCATAAGTGGAGTACATATAGGCGGTATCGGTGGCGAATTCCGCGGCGCAGGTGTCCACGCGCTTGTAGACCGGGTGCAGATCATACTGGTCGCGCAGTTTGCGGATTTCCGCTTCCCGCACGCCCGCCAGCTTCGCCAGACGCGCATCGGCAAAGCCTTTACGCTTCAGGGTGCGCAGGAAGTCAGCGTCGAGGCCGTTGATGCCCACTTCCGCCACTTTCTCTTCCAGACGGACCAGCTCTTCAATCTGCACCAGGAACCAGCGGTCGATGTTGGTCAGGTTGAAGACGCCGTCAACCGAGAGGCCCGCGCGGAACGCGTCGGCGATGTACCAGATACGCTCAGCGCCGGCGTCTTTCAGTTCGCGGCGGATTTTAGTCAGCGCTTCCGGATCGTCGAGGCTCACTTTCGGGTCGAAGCCAGTGGCGCCCACTTCCAGACCGCGCAGCGCTTTCTGCAAGGACTCCTGCTGGGTACGGCCAATCGCCATCACTTCGCCGACGGACTTCATCTGGGTAGTCAGACGGTCGTTGGCGCCGGCGAATTTTTCGAAGTTAAAGCGTGGGATTTTCGTGACCACGTAGTCGATGGACGGCTCGAAGGAAGCCGGGGTACGGCCGCCGGTAATGTCGTTCATCAGCTCGTCGAGGGTGTAACCTACCGCCAGCTTGGCGGCCACTTTAGCAATCGGGAAGCCGGTGGCTTTGGAGGCCAGCGCCGAGGAGCGGGAAACGCGCGGGTTCATTTCGATTACGATCAGGCGACCGTTTTTCGGGTTGACCGCGAACTGAACGTTAGAGCCGCCGGTTTCGACGCCGATTTCACGCAGCACCGCCATCGAGGCGTTACGCATGATTTGGTACTCTTTGTCGGTCAGGGTCTGCGCCGGCGCAACGGTGATGGAGTCACCGGTATGGATCCCCATGGCGTCGAAGTTTTCGATAGAGCAGACGATGATGCAGTTGTCGTTCTTATCGCGCACCACTTCCATCTCATACTCTTTCCAGCCGATCAGCGATTCATCAATCAGCAGCTCGTTGGTGGGAGAGAGATCCAGGCCGCGGGTACAAATCTCTTCGAACTCTTCGCGGTTATAGGCGATGCCGCCGCCGGTGCCACCCATGGTGAACGACGGACGGATGATGCACGGATAGCCGACGTCAGCCGCTACCGCCAGCGCCTCTTCCATCGTGTGGGCGATACCGGAACGCGCGGTGTCGAGACCGATTTTTTTCATCGCGATATCGAAACGGCGACGGTCTTCGGCCTTGTCAATCGCATCGGCGGTGGCGCCAATCATGGTCACGCCGAATTCAGCCAGCACCCCCTGACGCTCCAGCTCCAGCGCGCAGTTCAGCGCCGTCTGGCCGCCCATGGTCGGCAGCACCGCGTCCGGGCGCTCTTTTTCGATGATTTTGCGCACCACTTCCCAGTGAATCGGCTCGATGTAGGTGGCATCGGCCATTTCCGGGTCGGTCATGATGGTCGCCGGGTTAGAGTTCACCAGGATAACGCGGTAGCCCTCTTCGCGCAGGGCTTTACAGGCCTGGGCGCCGGAGTAGTCAAACTCGCACGCCTGACCGATAACAATCGGGCCCGCGCCCAGAATCAGGATACTTTTTATGTCTGTACGTTTTGGCATGGCTCTTTTACTCCTGATTATTTCGCGGACTGACGGTATTGCTCAATTAACTCGATAAAGTGGTCGAACAGCGGCGCGGCATCGTGCGGCCCCGGGCTCGCTTCAGGGTGGCCCTGGAAGCTGAACGCCGGCTTGTCGGTGCGATGGATCCCCTGCAGGGTGCCGTCGAACAGCGACTTGTGGGTCACGCGCAGGTTGGCCGGCAGCGTCGCCTCATCCACGGCGAAACCGTGGTTCTGGGCGGTGATCATCACCACGTTATTATCAATATCTTTCACCGGGTGGTTGCCGCCGTGGTGGCCGAACTTCATCTTAATGGTCTTGGCGCCGCTCGCCAGCGCCAGCAGCTGATGGCCGAGGCAGATGCCGAACACCGGAATATCGGTCTCCAGGAATTTTTCAATCGCGTCGATAGCGTAATCACACGGCGCCGGGTCGCCAGGACCGTTGGAGAGGAAAATGCCGTCCGGATTGAGCGCCAGCACATCCGCCGCCGAAGTCTTCGCCGGCACCACCGTCAGGCGGCAGCCGCGGTCAACCAGCATGCGCAGGATGTTGCGTTTCGCGCCGAAGTCATACGCGACGACGTGGAACGGCAGCTCGCTTTCCGCTTTCGCTTCCGGCAGGTCGCCCGCCAGGGTCCAGCTGCCTTGCGTCCAGCTGTAGGTTTCTGCGGTGGTCACTTCTTTCGCCAGGTCCATGCCGTTCAGGCCAGGGAACGCTTTCGCTTTTTCCAGCGCCAGCTGGGCATCCGGACTGTCGCCCGCGATGATGCAGCCGTTCTGCGCCCCTTTCTCACGCAGCAGACGCGTCAGCTTGCGGGTATCGATATCGGCAATCGCCACGATGTTATGGCGCTTCAGATAGGAAGAGAGATCTTCGGTACTGCGGAAGTTGCTGGCAATCAGCGGCAGGTCGCGAATAACCAGACCCTGAGCATGTACCTGAGAAGATTCTTCATCGGCGGCGTTGGTGCCGACATTACCAATATGAGGATAAGTAAGAGTGACGATTTGGCGGGAATAGGAAGGATCAGTGAGGATTTCTTGATAACCGGTCATTGAAGTATTGAAAACGACTTCCCCAACCGCCGTGCCGGTTGCCCCGATGGCCCGACCGTGAAACTGGGTTCCGTCTTCCAGAACCAATAGCGCTGACTTAATCAAAACATCCTCCAGAGAATATCCACTCACTTTATTTGCATATTAATTCATAAACACGATCTGAATCAATGCAAATCTGTTGCCCGCAGATTTTTGGCAAACGGCGGCATTCTGGAGAGATGTCGGATAAAAGTCAACTTAAAGCGGAGATTTTTAATGTCATTTTACGCCACTGGCGCATAACACGTGATTTTTACGCCAAAAAGATCAACAAACCTGGCTGAGAAAACGCTTGCGGACGGCGAAGAGTGTAAAACCTGGCGCTGAGCGGCAAAAAAGTGGACCAAATGGTCAAAATTTACATTTCATTCACTAAAAAACCGAACATGACCCACACTTATAGCCTTCTCAGATGAACAACAACCAAAAACAGCTAAAAATAAAAAAGGGCAACAAAATATTGCCCCTTGCATCAATAACTTATTGATAGCAATAACCACATCACGATGGGTAATAATCGTTATAAACTATTCAGTTCCAGCACGTCACGCATATCAAAAAGGCCATTTTTCTTGCCTTTCAGCCACAATGCAGAGCGAACCGCACCATTAGCAAATGTCATCCGACTGGAGGCTTTATGGGTGATCTCAATACGTTCGCCAATATCAGCAAACATCGCTGTATGTTCACCGACGATATCCCCCGCGCGGACGGTCGCGAAGCCAATGGTGCCCGGGACGCGTTCGCCAGTGTGGCCTTCACGACTGTAGACCGCGCAGTCCTTGAGATCTTTGTTCAATGCCCCGGCGATCGCTTCGCCCATCGCCAGCGCGGTGCCTGACGGCGCATCCACTTTATGCCGATGGTGCGCTTCGATAATTTCGATGTCGGTGTAGTCGCCCATCACCTTCGCCGCCTTCTCCAGCAGCTTTAACAGAACATTGACGCCGACGCTAAAGTTAGCGGCAAAGACAATGGCAATCTCCTGCGCGGCATCGCTAATCGCCTGCTTGCCAGCGGCGTCAAAACCGGTGGTGCCGATGACCATCCCTTTGCCGTGGTCGCGGCAAAACGCCAGATGGTTCAGCGTGCCTTCCGGGCGGGTAAAATCGATCAACACGTCGAAATCATCTTTTACCGCCGTCAGGCTACTCTGCACCGTGACGCCCGCTTTGCCGGCGCCCGCCAGCTCGCCGGCGTCGCTGCCCACCAGGCTGGATCCTTCACGCTCCAGCGCCGCGCCCAGCGCCACTCCATCCATCTGCAGCGCAGCCTGAATTAACTGGCGTCCCATCCGGCCGCCCGCGCCGGCGATGGCCACGCGGATTTGTGCATCATGCATAGCTATTCTCTTTTGTTAACATTACGTAAATTGTTTTCAGAGTAACCAGCCCGTCAGCGGGCCGCTACTCAAAAACGCCGATAATTAGAAATTTATGACAAACGGCGGACGATATCAGTAAAAACTATATGATTGTGCCGCAATTCCTCGTTTACGCAGTGAGAACCAGGATGCGAATGATGATGCCCCGCCCGCACGGTGCGGGCGAGGGCCATGTTGCAGAGGGTTACAGCGGGAAAAGCGCGCCGGCGGGAAACGCGGATAAAAACCAGGTCACCGCCAGCAGATCGGCGCTACCGCCGGGGCTAAGATGGCGGGCAATCAGATCGTCATCAAACTGGCGCAACGCCTCCAGCCCACCGTCAGCCAGCACGCCGCCCTGCCACAGCAGCCGCTGCGCCTCCTGCTGGACATAGTTCAATCCGGCCAGCCCGCCGCGTGACACCAGGTTGGTGTCATCATTCCATGCCATCAGATGCAGCAGGGTTTGCAGTAGCGCCAGATTGCTATCGCCGGTCTCCTCCATCATGCGGTTAAAGACCGGTAATGCCTGGGTGCGCACAGTCAGGAATCCGCTCTCCGCCTCGCCGCGGGCGCCGGAGAAGCCGTAACGCAGAAAATGCATCTCGCCTTTGCTCAGCCGTTCCCCACTGGCGGAGGACAATTCCTGCATAACCATGCCGCGACAGAAGCGCGCCACCTGGTCGCAAAGCCGGTGCTGCTCTATCGGCTCGCCTTTCGAGACCAGCCTGCCCGCTGCCGCGCTGAGCAGGCCAAAAGCGAAGATCGCCCCACGATGGGTATTCACCCCGCCGGTGACCTCCAGCATATCGTTCTCGCAGGCCATTCCCACCGGACGCAGCATCATCAACACCTGCTCCGGCGCGACCGCCGCGGTATCGTGGCCCATGATAAAAAACTTCTCCATCCACGGCGCCACCACCGCGGTACTGGCCTCAAACGAGGCCAGATCCATATCCCGGTGCGCGCCAGCGTTACGAATATCCACCAGCCCGGGCTTAGGGGTCAGGCGAACTTCGGTCAACAGCGCGCGCTCTACCGCGCTGACCACCTCTTCGGCGCTCAGTGGTTTTCCGCGTAGCACACGCGGAGGTTGAATTAACACGTCGCTCATAGCCTTTCCCCTCTGCGCTTAGTCGCTGTTTTTCACCTGATGGATCACATCGATGACCGAACCGTCGCGATAGCGGACTACCGCCACCACCCGGTCGGTAAATTCGATCGCTTTCGGTTTGCCCGTCAGCAACTCCGCGCGCTGCTGCAGTTCCTCAATGGTCATCAGCGCAATACCGGCGTTGCGTAAATTGTCGATCAGGTCCTGGCGCGTCGGGTTTACCGCAATGCCATGGTCGGTGACCAGCACATCCACGCTGGCTCCCGGCGTCACGCGGGTCAGCACCTTTTCCACGACGCAGGGAATGCGGCCGCGAACTAACGGCGCAGTAATGATGGTCAAATCCGCGCCGGCGGCGGTATCGCTATGGCCGCCTGACGCGCCGCGCAGCACGCCATTGGAGCCGGTCATCACGTTGACGTTAAAGTCGGTGTCAATTTCCAGCGCGCTGAGCATTACCACGTTTAAGCGCTCGCAGGAGGCCCCTTTGGAACCCGGGCTGGCATACTGATTGGTAGAGATTTCGACGTGGTTCGGGTTCTGCGCCAGCGAGCGCGCCGCATCGCCATCGAACGACTGGGTGTCGAGCAGCGTTTTAATCAGCCCTTTCTCATGCAGATCGACCATCGTCCCGGTGATGCCGCCAAGGCCGAAGCTGGCGGTGATACCGTTGCGGCGCATTTTGTCTTCCAGGAAGCGGCTCACCGCCAGCGAGGCGCCGCCGGTGCCGGTCTGCAGCGAGAATCCCTCTTTAAAGTAACCGGAGTGTTCAACCACCTTCGCCGCCTGGCGGGCGATCAGCAGCTCGCGCGGATTGCTGGTCAGACGAATGGCGCCAGCGGTGATTTTTTCCGGATCGCCTACTTCGTCCACCTGAACGATCAGATCCACCTGATCCTGGGCGATACTGGCCGGGTAGTTAGGGTAGTCCACCCACTCTTCGGTCAACAGCACGACGCATTTGGCATGTTCCGCATCAACGCGCGCGTAGCCCAGCGAGCCGCAGCGCGACTTACCGCTAAAGCCGTTGGCATTGCCAAACTCATCGCAGCAGGGAACACCGAGGAACGCCACGTCAATGGACAACTCACCGCTTTGGATCAGCTGTACGCGACCACCGTGAGAGTGGATCTGTACCGGATTTTCCATCAGCCCGGCGGAGATCTCCTCGCCGAGCTTCCCGCGCAGGCCGGAGGTGTAGATCTGGCGGATCACGCCGTTTTTAATATGCTCGATCAGCGGCCAGTGAGCGTCGATAAGCGAACTGGACGCCAGGGTCAGATCGCGAAAGCCCATCTCCGCCAGCTTCGCCACCACCATATTGACCACTTTGTCACCGCCGCGAAACGCGTGGTGGAACGAGATGGTCATGCCGTTTCGCAGGCCGGAACGACGGATTGCCGTTTCCAGCGAGTCGCAGATTTTACGCCGCCGCTTTTCCGTCTCACTGGCCAGCCATGGGCTTTTCGCCGTCACGCCGCTGTAAGGGGTCAATCCTTCCGGCATCACATACTGCTGATTAAGCATTGTTACTGTCTCTTTCATCTTATTCCCCTTAATCACGAATACCGGAAGCTGAAAGCGCCACCACTTTGCGCGCGTGGTCGATAATCGGTCCATCGATCATCTTGCCGTTCAGCGACACCACGCCCAGACCGCGCGACTCTGCCTCTTCCGCCGCGGCAATCACCTCCAGCGCATGGTCGACCTCTTTTCGCGTCGGGGCATAGACCTGGTGCAGCAGTTCGATCTGGCGCGGGTTGACCAGTGATTTCCCGTTGAAGCCGAGGTTCTTCGCCAGATTCGCTTCCGCGAGGAAGCCCTCTTCATTATTAATATCCGACCACACGACGTCATAGGCGGCGATGCCGGCGACCCGCGCAGCATGCAGCACGGCGCAGCGGGCATAGAACAGCTCAGTGCCGTCGCCGCGGGAGGTGCCCATATCCATAACGTAGTCGAAGGCCGCCAGCGCGATGGCCGACAGACGCGGGCTGGCGCGGGCGATCTCGACCGCGTTTACCACCCCCAGCGCCGACTCGATGGCCGCCATAAGCCTGGTGCTACCCACTTCCCGGCCGCACTCGCGTTCAATCCGCTCAACGTGGGCTTCCAGTTCATGAATATCTTCTTTGCTGTCGGTTTTCGGCAGACGTACCATGTCCACACCCGCGCGTACCACCGCTTCCAGGTCGGCCAGACCAAACGGCGTATTTAGCGGGTTAATGCGCACCACGGTTTCGATATCCTGATACAGCGGATGCTGCAACGCCTGATACACCAGCAGGCGAGCGGTATCTTTCTCGCGCAGCGAAACGGCATCTTCAAGGTCGAACATCACCGCATCGGCGCCGTAAACGAATGAAGTACTTAACATGGCGGCATTGGCGCCGGGGATAAACAGCATACTGCGACGTGGTTTCATAGCTGGCTCCATTGCAATTGAGACTGTTGCGCCGCGCGCAGGGCCGCAGCCTGAACCCGGGCGCGCAGAACGCACTCCAGCGCCCCTTTATCATCCACCACCACGTTGGCCTGGCTAACGCCGAGCTGCGTCAGGGTTTCTCTGACCACCTGCTCAATCGCATCGCCAAACTGCTGCTTCACAATGCTGTCGATCTCCAGTTGAATGCCCGGCTGCGTCGCCGGCCCAATCCTGACCATCACATCGCTGGACTCCAGCGTGCCGGCCAGGGCGTCAATCTTCATTTCCATAGAGGCAAATCCTTTGTTATGGCGTAAAAATCAGGCGGTTTGATGTTCGCTTTCCGCCAGTTGCATCAGAAAAGAGAGGGTTCCCGGCGGCACCAGCGCCGCCACCGCCTGCCAGTTGCGCTGCCGGTACAGTTCGCGCACCCTGGAAGCCGATATCGGCCCGCCGTTTTTTTCGATTCGCGCCAGCTCAACCACCTCAACAGGCGGCGCGTCGCCTGGCGCTGCCAGCAACGCTTTCATACGCTGGTTGTAATGGCGGGTCAGCGAACACAGCGGCTCAGTGCCGACAAAACGATGGGTTATCTTCAGAGCCGGGGCTAAATGTTCGCGGAACAGCTGGAGATCGATCTGGTTGTGGCAGTCATCCACCACCCCCTGTTCTTTGAGGAAGTAGCCGGGGAAGGTGGCCCGCGAGATGAGGTATGCCGAACCGGGATGCAGCGTTACCTTGTCGATGCCGGCAATCCCTTTTTCGATTAGCGTGTAGCGATCCTGATACGTGAAACGGGAGGCATCCTCTTTCACCACAAACAGGTGTAGCCAGTCGCACTGACGGGCCGCCTGCTCCACCAGCCAGCGGTGGCCGAGCGTGAACGGGTTGGCGTTCATCACGATAGCGCCTATTTTGCGTCCCTGCTGACGGTACATCGCCAGCTGGCGGCAGTAGCGGGTCAGCCGTTCGCGGCTATTTTCCAGTAACACGGCGAGATCGCCGGCCTGCGCGATTGGCCAGAATCCGGCGCCGGCAAAGAGCGCGGCGTTACAGGGCTTAGTGAATAAAAACAGTTCACTGCGCCCCAGCTCGTAGGCCAGGGTGAGTAATTCTGTCAGCAGCTTAAGGCTCAGCCCCTCCCCCTGCAGCGAGGGGTCGATAGCGATGCACTTCAGGACGTTGCCGGCGATGGCGCCGCAGCCGACCAGCCGCTGCTGATACTCGGCGACAATGGCCATTTCGCAATCAGCCTCTAATGAGAGCTGATGCTGACGGAGAAAGAGGTCAATCGCCTCTCGCCGCGATTTATCCTTCCGTAGCAGAACGCGTTTTAATATCAGAGTCATTTTTTAGCGCTTCGTTATTCCAAAACGACCTGTATTTCGCCAGCGTTCGGCTATCGATTCTTGTATTTAAATCACAATTTTTCCCGTCGCTTAATTGGCTTTATGGTTTTTATGTTGTTAATTCATTCAGCATAATAAAAATAATTAAATTAATTAAAAACACGAGTATTCAGTGAAGGTTATCACACCTTAACACTGAATCTATTTATTACTATGCGCCGGTCTTATTACTTCATTGATAAACAGGATAACGTTTATGACTAACATGAGCCAGGCTCCGGCGACGGAGAAAAAGGGCGTAAGCGACCTGCTGGGATTTAAAATCTTCGGCATGCCGTTACCCCTTTATGCGTTTGCGTTAATTACGCTATTACTTTCCCACTTCTTTAATGCGTTACCCACCGACCTGGTTGGCGGCTTTGCCATTATGTTTATTATCGGCGCCATCTTTGGCGAGATTGGCAAGCGGCTGCCGATATTTAATAAATATATTGGCGGCGCGCCGGTGATGATCTTCCTCGTCGCCGCTTATTTCGTTTACGCAGGCATTTTTACCCAAAAAGAAATTGATGCAATCACTAATGTGATGGATAAAAGCAACTTCCTGAACTTATTCATCGCAGTTTTGATAACTGGCGCCATTCTCTCGGTTAACCGTAAACTGCTGTTGAAATCGCTGCTGGGTTATATTCCGACGATCCTTATGGGGATCCTCGGCGCATCTATCTTCGGGATTATCATCGGCCTGTGCTTCGGTATTTCCGTAGACCGCATCATGATGCTGTACGTCCTGCCGATTATGGGCGGCGGTAACGGCGCAGGCGCGGTTCCGCTGTCCGAAATTTATCACTCCGTCACCGGCCGCTCCCGTGAAGAGTACTACTCCACCGCGATTGCCATTCTGACCATCGCCAATATCTTCGCCATCGTTTTTGCCGCGCTGCTCGATATTATCGGTAAAAAACACACCTGGCTGAGCGGGGAAGGCGAACTGGTACGTAAAGCCTCCTTTAAAGTTGATGATGATGAAAAAGCAGGCCAGATTACCCATCGCGAAACGGCAGTCGGCCTGGTGCTCGCCACCACCTGTTTCCTGCTGGCCTACGTCATTGCCAAGAAAATTTTGCCAAGCATTGGCGGTGTCTCAATCCACTATTTCGCCTGGATGGTGCTGATCGTCGCGGCGCTGAACGCTTCCGGCCTCTGCTCGCCGGAGATCAAAGCCGGGGCCAAACGCCTGTCTGACTTCTTCTCTAAGCAGCTGCTGTGGGTACTGATGGTCGGGGTCGGCGTGTGCTACACCGACCTGCAGGAAATTATCGACGCGATTACCTTCGCGAACGTCATCATCGCTGCGGTAATCGTCGTGGGTGCTGTCGTCGGGGCGGCCATCGGCGGCTGGATGATTGGCTTCTTCCCGATCGAATCCGCCATCACCGCAGGCCTGTGCATGGCTAACCGCGGCGGCTCAGGCGACCTGGAAGTGCTCTCTGCCTGTAACCGTATGAATCTTATCTCTTATGCGCAAATCTCCTCCCGTCTGGGCGGCGGTATTGTGCTGGTCATCGCCAGCATTGTGTTCGGCATGATGATGTAACCAACACGCACGATGGCGATGTTTGAGCGTCAACCACAGCGATGCCAGTCAGGGGCCAGAGCCGGGGGCGGCTTCGGGAAATCCCCCCTACTCCTTAGCCGGAAGTATCGTTTGGTTAACCTTCAAACACGCCGTCGTGCCCTTACTTTAGGGTCTTTCAATGACTGAAGCTGTACTGCTGGGTGAAGGCTTCACCCTGATGTGCCTCGGCATGGGGTTCGTGCTGGCGTTTCTGTTTCTGCTGATTTTCGCCATCCAGGGGATGTCCGCCGCCGTCAACCGCTTCTTCCCCGAACCGGCTGCGGCGCCAAAAGCGACGCCACTGCCCGCCGTTGCGCCCGCCGACGACTTCGCCCGCTTAACGCCGGCGATTGTCGCCGCCATTCACCACCACCGCCGTCTTCACCCTTAATTCACGGAGGAATTCATGACCGTTGCCATTACCGATGTCGTCCTGCGCGACGCCCACCAGTCCCTGTTCGCCACCCGTCTGCGTCTCGACGATATGCTCCCCGTCGCCGCTCAGCTTGACGACGTCGGCTACCGCTCGCTGGAGTGCTGGGGCGGCGCCACCTTCGACGCCTGCATCCGCTTCCTCGGCGAGGACCCGTGGGTCCGCCTGCGCGAGCTGAAAAAGGCGATGCCGAAAACCCCGCTGCAGATGCTGCTCCGCGGCCAGAACCTGCTCGGCTACCGTCACTACGCCGACGACGTGGTCGAACGCTTCGTGGAGCGCGCCGTCAAAAACGGCATGGACGTCTTCCGCGTCTTCGACGCCATGAACGACCCGCGCAACATGCAGGCCGCCCTGCAGGCGGTCCGCAGCCACGGCGCCCACGCCCAGGGCACCCTGAGCTACACCACCAGCCCGGCCCACACCCTGCAGACCTGGCTCGACCTCACCGAACAGCTGCTGGAGACCGGCGTCGACTCCATCGCGATTAAAGACATGTCCGGCATTCTCACCCCCGGCGCCGCCTTTGAGCTGGTCAGCGAAATCAAAAAACGCTTTGCCGTCACCCTGCACCTGCACTGCCACGCCACCACCGGCATGGCGGAGATGGCCCTGCTGAAGGCCATTGAAGCCGGCGTCGACGGCGTCGATACCACCATCTCCTCGATGAGCGCCACCTACGGCCACCCGGCCACCGAGGCGCTGGTGGCCACCCTCGCCGGCACGCAATATGACACCGGGCTGGATATCCACAAGCTGGAGAGCATCGCGGCGTACTTCCGCGAAGTGCGTAAGAAGTACCACGCCTTCGAGGGCCAGCTGAAGGGCACCGACAGCCGTATCCTCGTCGCCCAGGTCCCGGGCGGGATGCTCACCAACCTCGAAAGCCAGCTGAAGCAGCAGAACGCCGCGGACAAACTCGACCAGGTACTGGCGGAAATCCCCCGCGTGCGCGAGGACCTCGGCTTCATCCCGCTGGTCACCCCGACCTCGCAGATTGTCGGCACCCAGGCGGTGCTCAACGTCCTGACCGGCGAGCGCTATAAAACCATCGCTAAAGAAACGGCGGGCATTCTGAAAGGTGAGTACGGCCACACGCCGGCGCCGGTGAACGCCGCCCTGCAGGCCCGCGTACTGGACGGCGCTGAAGCCATCACCTGCCGCCCGGCGGACCTGCTGAAGCCGGAGCTGGCGCAGCTGGAAGCCGATGTGAAGCACCAGGCGCAGGAGAAGAATATTCAGCTGGCGGAGAACGCCATCGACGACGTGCTCACCGTGGCCCTGTTCCCGCAGCCCGGCCTGAAGTTCCTCGAAAACCGCCATAACCCGGCGGCCTTTGAACCGCTGCCGCAGCTGGAAGCCGCGCAGCCGGTGGCAAAAGTCGGGCAGCCTGCCGCCTCCGGTATCTACACCGTGGAAGTGGAAGGCAAAGCCTTTGTGGTGAAGGTCAGCGACGGCGGCGACGTCAGCCAGCTGACGGCGGCCACCCCGTCTTCCGCACCGGTTCCTGCCGCCGCCCCGGCCGGCGCCGGCACCCCGGTCACCGCGCCGCTGGCGGGCACTATCTGGAAAGTGATTGCCGGCGAGGGTCAGAGCGTGGCCGAAGGCGACGTGCTGCTGATTCTGGAAGCCATGAAGATGGAAACCGAAATCCGCGCCGCTCATGCCGGGACCGTCCGCGGTATCGCGGTGAAAGCCGGCGATGCGGTGGCGGTCGGCGACACCCTGCTGCAGCTGGCGTAACGACGAGGAGCGGAAATGGAAAGTCTGAACGCCCTGATTCAGGGGATGGGGCTGATGCACCTGGGGTTCGGCCAGGCGGTGATGCTGCTGGTCAGCCTGCTGCTGCTCTGGCTGGCGATTGCGAAGAAGTTCGAGCCGCTGCTGCTGCTGCCGATTGGCTTCGGCGGCCTGCTGTCGAACATCCCGGAGGCCGGCCTGGCGCTGAGCGCCCTGGAGAGCCTGCTGGCCCACCACGACCCGGCGCAGCTGGCGGTGATTGCCGCGAAGCTCCACTGCGCGCCGGACGTCCACGCCATTAAGGAGGCGCTGGCCCTGGCCCTGCCGTCGGTGCAGGGGCAGATGGAGAGCCTGGCGGTAGACATGGGCTACTCCGCCGGGGTGCTGGCCATCTTCTATAAGGTGGCGATTGGCTCGGGCATCGCGCCGCTGGTGATTTTTATGGGCGTCGGGGCGATGACCGACTTCGGCCCGCTGCTGGCCAACCCGCGCACCCTGCTGCTGGGGGCGGCGGCGCAGTTCGGTATCTTCGCCACCGTCCTCGGGGCGCTGACGCTGAACTACTTCGGCCTGATTTCGTTCACCCTGCCGCAGGCGGCGGCCATCGGCATCATCGGCGGCGCCGACGGCCCGACGGCGATTTACCTGTCGGGCAAGCTGGCGCCGGAGCTGCTGGGGGCCATCGCGGTGGCCGCCTACTCCTACATGGCGCTGGTGCCGCTGATCCAGCCGCCGATCATGAAGGCGCTGACCACGGATAAGGAGCGGAAGATCCGCATGGTGCAGCTGCGTACGGTGAGTAAGCGGGAGAAGATCCTCTTCCCGGCGGTGCTGTTGCTGCTGGTGGCGCTCCTGCTGCCGGACGCCGCGCCGCTGCTGGGAATGTTCTGCTTCGGCAACCTGATGCGCGAGAGCGGGGTGGTGGAGCGGCTGAGCGATACGGTGCAGAACGCGCTGATCAACATCGTGACCATCTTCCTCGGGCTGTCGGTGGGGGCCAAGCTGGTGGCGGACAAGTTCCTGCAGCCGCAGACCCTGGGGATCCTGCTGCTGGGGGTGATCGCCTTCTGCGTGGGGACCGCCGCCGGGGTGCTGATGGCGAAGCTGCTGAACAGGTTCAGTAAGAACCCGATCAACCCGCTGATCGGTTCAGCCGGGGTGTCGGCGGTGCCGATGGCGGCCAGGGTGTCGAACAAGGTGGGTCTGGAAGCGGACGGGCAGAACTTCCTGCTGATGCACGCGATGGGCCCGAACGTGGCGGGGGTGATCGGCTCGGCGATCGCCGCCGGGGTGATGCTCAAGTACGTGCTGGCGATGTAGGCCGGCGTCCTCCCCGGAGGCGTGGCCGTTGCCCCGCCTCCGGGTCAGGATTAACAACGCCCTTTGCCATCGATCACTTTTCTGAAATTAGCGGTTCTGTGCGCCATCTGCGGGTTCTCGGGCCGCGAAACGGGGAAACTAATCATTTAATGTCTATTGGCGCTATGTATACCCGAAAAATCACCCACTGGTTTGCCAGGCGATCGTTTCAGAATCGCATCTTCCTGCTGATCTTATTCACCTCGACGATCGTTATGCTGGCGATGTCATGGTATCTGACCGACATTACCGAAGAGCGTCTGCATTACCAGGTCGGGCAGCGGGCGCTGATTCAGGCAATGCAGATTTCGGCGATGCCGGAGCTGGTCGAGGCGGTTCAGAAACGCGACCTCGCCAGAATCAAAGCGCTTATCGACCCCATGCGTTCGTTCTCCGACGCCACCTATATCACCGTCGGTGATGCTAGCGGCCAGCGCCTCTATCACGTCAACCCTGATGAAATCGGCAAATCAATGGAGGGCGGCGACAGCGATGAAGCACTATTAAACGCGAAAAGCTACGTGTCAGTGCGCAAAGGCTCGCTGGGTTCCTCGCTGCGCGGTAAATCACCGATTCAGGACGAGACCGGCAAGGTGATCGGCATTGTGTCGGTAGGCTATACCATTGAACAGTTAGAAAACTGGCTCAGCCTGCAGATAAGCTCGCTGCTGATCCCGATGGCGATCATGTTACTGCTCCTGCTCTACTGCGCCCGCCGCTTCTCGTTGCATATCAAAAAGCAGATGCTGAATATGGAACCCCAACAGCTGTCGCAGTTGTTGATCCAGCAAAGCGTATTGTTTGAATCCGTGTTCGAAGGGCTTATCGCCATCGACTCCCGTTACAAGATCACCGCGATTAATCAGACTGCCCGCCGGCTGCTCAACCTGAGCCAACCGGAAACGACGCTTATCGGTAAAGGGATCAGCAGCGTGATTTCGCAGGAGGCTTTCTTCTACGATGCGCCGCAGACCAATAAAAAAGACGAGATCGTCACCTTCAATCAGATCAAAGTGATCGCCAGCCGGATGGCGGTGATCTTAAATAATGAGCCACAGGGCTGGGTGATCAGCTTTCGTAGTAAAGACGATATCAACACCCTCAGCCTGCAGCTTAGCCAGGTACAACAATATGCCGATAACCTGCGCGCCGTGCAGCATGAGCATCGCAATCTGATCTCCACCATCGCCGGCCTGCTGTTTCTTAAACGCTACGATCATGCGCTGGATCTGATCCAACAGCAGTCGGAAAGTCACCAGAAGGTCATCGATTTTATCGCGCGTAACTTCCAGGACAACCACCTGGCCGGGCTGTTGATCGGCAAATATTACCGGGCCAAAGAGCTTGGACTTGAGCTGATTTTCGATCCAGCCTGCTTCGTCGACAGATTACCCACCGCCCTTTCTCACAACGAATGGATCTCGATCGTGGGGAATCTGCTTGATAACGCCTACAATGCCAGCCTGCAACAGCCGCAGGGCTCAAGGCAGATAGAGTGCCTGATCAACAGTGACGGCCACGAGGTGATTATCGAGGTCGCCGATCAGGGATGCGGCATTGACGAGACGCTGCGCGATCGGATCTTCGAGCGCGGCGTCACCAGCAGCGTCAGCAAAGATCATGGCATCGGACTCTGGCTGGTTCGCAGCTACGTGGAACAGGCAGGCGGCAGCATCGTCGTCGAAAATAACATTCCTTTTGGCACCATCTTTACTCTTTATATTCCCCTGACCCGAGATGAACATCATGGATAGCATCACCACTCTTATCGTTGAAGACGAACCTATGCTGGCGGAGATCCTGGTGGATAACATCAAACAGTTTCCCCAGTTCGACGTCATTGGCATTGCGGATAAACTCGAGAGCGCCAGGAAACAACTCAGACTGTATCAACCGCAGTTGATCCTGCTGGATAATTTCTTACCTGACGGCAAAGGTATCGACCTGATCCGCCATGCGGTCAGTACCCATTACAAGGGGCGGATTATCTTTATTACCGCTGATAATCATATGGATACCATCAGCGAAGCACTGCGCCTGGGGGTGTTCGACTATCTGATTAAGCCGGTGCACTATCAGCGCCTGCAGCACACCCTGGAGCGCTTCGCTCGCTATCGCAGCTCGCTGCGTTCCAGCGAACAGGCCAGCCAGATCCACGTCGATGCGCTGTTTAATATTCAGGCTCGGGAACAGACGGAACCGGCCAGCGCACCGCTACGCGGAATCGATGAAAGCACCTTTCAGCGCGTACTCCAGCTGTTTGCCGACCCGGCGGTGGTGCATACCGCCGACTCGCTGGCGCGTATCCTTGGCAGCAGCAAAACCACCGCCCGCCGTTATCTGGAACAAGGGGTGAAGAACGACTTTCTGGAAGCGGAAATCAGCTACGGCAAGGTTGGTCGACCGGAGCGTATTTATCGCGGCAAACAGACCTCCCCTGAGCAGGTCTGAAACGTTTACGCCAGGGAATAGCTGACCACCAGCTGCCCCTTCTTCATCTTAATCTGACTGATAAGAATGTCGCCCAGTTCCGCCAGGCGGGCGACATGTGTGCCACCGCAGGGATAGGCGGGCAGTTCGCCAAACCCCACCATGCGCAAACCCTCAGCGAAGATCACCTGACGCGGGAGGTCCTGCGCCTGCCATGCCTTCACCTGGCTCAGCAGCGCGCTGGCGTCGGGTATCACGGCGTGGTTCCCGCCGGTGAAAGCGATCCGCCCCTCGCCAGGCCAGTGGTGCGCTTTCACCGGTTGCCAGCCAAGCTGTTCGCCCGCCAGGCCAAGCAGGTGGCCGGCGGAATGCAGGCGGGCATACAGTTGTCTCGCGGAGGCATCTATTCTCATCTCCACTTCACCGAGGGGAAGCGGTTGCGACAGAATATGCAGCACGCTGTCGCCACGCACAATAACCGTCTCAACGGCCTGACCAGCTATCCAGCCGCGATCCGCCGGTTGACCGCCCCCTTGCGGGTGAAACAGCGTCCGATCCAGTTCGATGGCGTAGCGGCCATCCGCTTCCGCAGTGCAGGCGATGATCTGGGCGCGCCCATCGGTAGCGTCGCTGGTGTAATAAACCCGTTCAGTCATAGTGATTCTCCTCTCTGTCCGCCCAGTATATTATTAATACCGACAGCGATAATCCTATCACCCGCCAATGCACTCTTGCTCCGGGAGCACAAATGAATCTCAGCCTCCTGCCCGACCTTGCCCTTTTCGTCCAGATCGTCGACCAGGGCAGCTTCTCCGCCGTCGCCCGCCAGAGCGGCATTACCCCTTCCGCCGTTAGCCGCAGCGTGTCGCGGCTGGAGCGAGAGATGGGCTGCAAACTGCTGCAGCGTACCACCCGCAAGCTGCGTCTGAGCGATGCCGGGGAAACGGTGTATCAGCATGCCCAGCAGATGCTGGAAGCGGCGCGACAGGCGATGGATTCCGCCGGCAGTCGCCAAACGGTCGCCCAGGGAAAGCTGACGCTCAGCGTACCGAAAGCCGTCGGCCGCTTCGTGATCCATCCGCTGATGATGGCGTTTTTTCAGCGTTACCCGCAGGTTGACGTCTGCCTGCGGCTGGAAGATCGCTCTCTGGATTTTATCGATGACGGTATCGATCTGGCGTTACGCATCACCGATACCCCCTCGCCCGGTCTGCATGGCAAACCGTTGATGCCAGTCACGCACGTTATCTGCGCCACTGAGGCCTATTTACAGCGCCACGGTATGCCGCGCACGCCGCAGGAACTGCGCGCGCACAGCTGCATCAGCCTTGGCGAAACGCCCGCCGACGCGCGCTGGAAGTTCCGTCGGGAAGGGAGAACCGAAACGGTGCAAACATACGGGCGGTACGCCGCCAACCATACCGCCGTGCGCCTCGACGCGGTCAGACAGCATTTAGGGATCGGCAGCCTGCCGCTGTTCACCGCCCGCGAGGCGCTGGCGAATGGCGACATCGTGCAGGTGCTGCCCGAATGGGAATTTATCAGCAGCTACTCTGGCGATCTGTGGCTGCTCTGGACGGGAGATAAGCATATGCCCGCCAGAATGCGGGCGATGATTGATTATCTCAGCGAGACGGTGCCGACGCTGAACGCAGGCAGCATAGCGCCAGCGAAATAACCGCAAACCACGGAATGATAATCCCCAGCACGAACCAGAGCCCGGAGCGGCCGATATCATGCATCCGCCGGCAGCCGATCGCCAGCAGAGGGAGAGTCATCAGCAGCAACCACAGCGCAGCAAAGGGAATAACAACAAAACTGAGGATGCCGTATTGAGGGTTAATGCTGGTTGCCAGCCACCAGACGGCCAGCGGCGCGCTGGCGATCAGTAGATTGATAAGAAAAAACGTCCAGAACTGCTGTCGGCTGGCCCGGCCGCTAAAATTAAAGGTCTCTTTCCAGCCGCTTAAATACGCCTGTCCATAGGTCATCACTTCTCTCCTTGAAGATTGGGTGAGTATTACGGCGCCAGGGCGATCACCTCCGCCGCCCAGCGCTGAAACCCTTCGACATCGATATCCAGCGCCACCTGGGCATTGGCCGGCTGGCCCAGTCGCCCTTCGATATCCACCACCGTGGCGCCGGCGGTCCAGGTTCCCTGCGTCTCCACCGCCACAAAACACGGCTGTAGGGTGAACAGTTCCGGGCGGACCAGCCAGGCGATAGCGCAGAGATCGTGCATTCTCAGACCACTGCTCATACTGCCGCTGCGATAGTGGCTAAACAGCGCATGGAGCATTTTACCGGTCTGATTCAGCGTCGGCAGGGTCGCCAGATAATCCGCCGTCAGCAGCGCCCGATTGGTGACGTCCAGTCCGCACATGACAATCTCCAGCCCGCTGTGGAAGACTTTCGCGGCGGCTTCCGGGTCGATGGCAATATTGAATTCGGCATTCGGCGTAAAGTTGCCCCGGCCCGCCGAGCCGCCCATGATCACCAGCCGGCGAATGTTGAACACGCATTCGGGATACTGGGTCAGCAGCAGCGCAATATTGGTTAATGGGCCAATCGCCACCAGAGTGATCGGCTCGGCAGCATGCATCAGCGCATCGCGGATCGCCTGGAAGGCCGGCTTCGCCAGCGGCTGCCGGTGATGCTCAACAAAGTCATACCCTTCCATACCGGATTCGCCATGCACCGAGGCGGCATCGCGCAGGGGACGCACCAGCGGCATCGAGGCGCCCTGCGCCAGCGGCACATCGGCATGCCAGAAGTGCAGCAGCTGCAGCGCATTACGGGTCGTCTTCTCTACCGAGACATTGCCCGCCACGGTGGTCATCAGCTGCAGATCCAGCTCAGGGGCGAACAGCGCCGCGGCAATAGCGGCAGCATCGTCGATGCCCGGGTCTGTATCAAGAATGATCGGTAAGCGCATGGTTTCTCCCTAAAAAAAATGCCAGACGTTAAGTCTGGCATCTTCTCATACTGCTGACGGAAAGAACTTACTCTACTTCACGGACATCCACACGCAGCTCTTTCGGCACTTCAAAGACGATATTCTCTTCCCGGCCTTCCAGCGGTACGGCTTCGCCGCCGCCCAGCTCCTGCAGGCGGGTAATGACGTTCTGCACCAGAATATCCGGCGCCGACGCGCCCGCCGTCACGCCGACGCAGGCCGCATCCTTGACCCACGCTTCCTGAATATCGGAGGCATCGTCAATCAGGTAAGCCGCCTTACCCATCCGCTGCGCCAGTTCGGCGAGGCGGTTTGAGTTGGAGGAGTTTTTCGAACCAACCACCAGCACCACGTCAGCCTGCTCCGCCAGCGCGCGCACCGCTTCCTGACGGTTAGTGGTGGCATAACAAATGTCGTCTTTGCGCGGGCCGACGATTTTCGGGAAACGCGCGCGCAGCGCGTCAATCACATCAGAGGTATCGTCCACCGAGAGGGTGGTCTGGGTCATAAACGACAGCCGGGCGTCGTTTTTGACTTCCAGCTTGAGAACGTCTTCCGGCGACTCGACCAGGTACATGCCCCCTTGCGGGTTATTGTACTGCCCCATAGTGCCTTCGACTTCCGGGTGTCCGGCATGGCCGATCAGAATCGACTCTTCGCCACGGCGGCTGGCGCGGGCGACTTCCATATGCACTTTCGTCACCAGCGGACAGGTGGCGTCGAACACCGTCAGATCGCGGCTCTTCGCTTCATTCCGTACCGCCTGCGATACGCCGTGAGCGGAGAAGATCAGGATCGCGCCATCCGGTACTTCGCTGATCTGTTCGATAAAAATGGCGCCGCGCTTACGCAGGCTATCCACCACATAGCGGTTATGCACCACTTCATGACGAACATAGATCGGCGCGCCGTACAGCGTCAGCGCGTTTTCTACAATGCTGATAGCGCGGTCAACGCCAGCGCAAAAGCCGCGCGGGTTAGCCAACAGGATCTGCATGTTAATCCTCCAGCGCCGGATCGATCTCCAGCACTTCAATATCAAAATGAACGGTGCGCCCGGCCAGCGGATGGTTGAAGTCGACGGTGATGGAATCGCCGTTCACTTCACGGATCACGCCAGGCATTTCGCTGCCATCCATTGCGGTAAAGAGCATAATCGCGCCGATCTCCGGCTCGCCGGCGTCGATAAACTCGCGGCGAGAGAAATACTGAATCAGGTCCGGGCTCGGGACGCCAAATGCGGCGTCAGGCTCCAGCGAAAAGGCCTTTTTCTCGCCCTCTTTCAGACCAAGAAGCTGTTGCTCCAGCCCCTCAGACAGGGAGGTGTCGCCGAGGCGAAACAGCGCCGGTTTGCCATTGTTACGGGTGGACTCGGCGGTGGATCCATCGTCCAGCTTCAGCGTGAAGTGAACGAGAACCGCGCTGTTGCTCTGTACGGATTTAGACATGCAAATTGCTCGCTTGTTTTCGGTCACCTGTTGGCCGGAGGCGCTACGCTTACCGGGCGACGGGAGACCACACATTCTGTAGGCCGGGCTGGCGTGGCGCCACCCGGCATTAACATTTACGCCTGCTCTTTTGCGGTCGGTTTCGGCAGGAAGCCTTCCAGCACAATCATCGCCGCGCCGATGCAGATAGCGCTATCGGCGAGGTTGAAAGTGGCGAAGTGCCAGTCGCCGACGTAGAAGTCGATCATATCGACCACAAAGCCGTGCCACAGGCGATCGAACAAGTTGCCCAGCGCGCCGCCGATAATCAGGGCGTAGGCAATATTGTTCAGCTTTTGCGTCGCCTTCGAACGGTACATCAGCACCGTCAGCACCACGCAAATGCCGATGGCGATCCCGGAAAAGAACCAGCGCTGCCAGCCGCCGCTGTCGGCGAGGAAGCTAAAGGCCGCGCCATAGTTGCGGGCATAATGCAGATTAAGCGACGGGAACAGCGGAACCGTCTCCCCCAGAGCGAAGTTCTGGAGGATCAGGAATTTGCTGCCCAGATCGATAATCAGCACGGCTACGACCACCCACAGCCAGCGTAGCCCCGTTGAACAGATCGATTTACTCATCAGGCGAATTTACGTTGCTCGCCGTCACCGGCGACGTTGCTCACACAGCGTCCGCAGATTTCCGCGTGTTCCGCCACCTTGCCGATATCGGTGGTGTAATGCCAGCAGCGCGGGCATTTCTCACCTTCAGCTTTGCTCAATGCGACTTTCAGCCCTTTGAGCAGTTCGCTCTGCTGGGCATCAGCAGGCGCGCTCGCATAGTCTGCGACGTTCGCCCCGGAGGTCAACAGGACAAATCGCAATTCATCGCCCAGCGCGTTGAGCTTAGCGGCCAGATCGGCATCAGCATACAGCGTCACCGAGGCTTCCAGCGAGCCGCCGACTTTCTTATCCGCACGCGCCTGTTCAATCACTTTGTTGACTTCGCCACGGACTTTTAGCAGCTCATCCCAGAAGCCGTCATTCATCGCTTCGTCGTCGGCCAGACCGAAGAGACCTTGATACCATTCGCCGGTAAAGACGTATTTCTCACGCTCGCCCGGCAGGTAACCCCAGATTTCGTCCGCGGTGAAGGACATGATCGGCGCCATCCAGCGCACCAGCGCTTCCACGATGTGGAACAGCGCGGTCTGGCAACTGCGACGTGCCACGCTGTCCGCCCTGGCGGTGTACTGACGGTCTTTGATGATGTCGAGGTAGAACGAGCCCATCTCAATGGAGCAGAAGCGCATCAGGCGCTGCACCACTTCGTGGAAGTCGTAGGATTCGTAGGCTTTCAGGATATCTTCCTGTGCCGCCTGCGCGCAGCCGACCGCCCAGCGATCCAGCACCACCATCTCTTCCGGTTTGACCATGTCTTTTGCCGGATCGAAACCGTTCAGGTTGGCCAGCAGGAAGCGCGCGGTGTTACGGATACGACGATAGCTGTCCGCGGCGCGTTTGAGGATCTCGTCAGAAACCGCCATTTCGCCAGTGTAGTCGGTGGAAGCCACCCACAGGCGCAGGATATCGGCGCCCAGCTTGTTCATCACGTCCTGCGGGCTAACGGTGTTGCCGATAGACTTGGACATTTTGCGGCCCTGACCATCGACGGTGAAGCCGTGGGTCAGTACCTGACGATATGGCGCTTTGCCTTTCATCGCCGTGGAAATCATCAGAGAGGACATGAACCAGCCGCGATGCTGGTCGGAGCCTTCCAGATACATATCGGCGGCGTGACCGGCGAATTCCGGACGCACGTCAACCACGGAAGAGTGGGTCGACCCGGAGTCAAACCAGACGTCGAGGGTATCCGGCACTTTCTCGTAGCTGTCAGCGTCATCGCCAAGGATGTCGCGGGAATCGAGATCCCACCATGCCTGGATGCCGTCGACTTCAACACGCTTCGCGACTTCTTCCATCAGCTCAAGGGTACGCGGGTGCAGTTCGTGAGTTTCTTTATGCACGAACAGCGACATCGGCACGCCCCAGGTACGCTGACGGGAGATGCACCAGTCAGGACGGTTGGCGACCATCGATTCGATACGCGCCTGGCCCCAGTCCGGGATCCATTGCACGCCTTTGATCTCTTTAAGGGACTGCGCGCGCAGACCTTTCTGATCCATGCTCACGAACCACTGCGGGGTGGCGCGGAAGATGATTGGCGACTTGTGTCGCCAGCAGCACGGATAGCTGTGCTGCATTTTTTCCACATGCAGCAGCGCGCCGCGCTCTCGCAGCATCTCAACGATGATATCGTTGGCTTTGAAGACGTTGATACCGTCCAGAGACGGATAGGTGCCTGGCAGATAAGCCCCGTCCGGGCCAACCGGGTTAGCGATTTCCAGACCGTATTTCTGGCTGATCGTGTAATCGTCCGGACCGTGGCCGCCGGCGGTATGCACCGCACCGGTACCGGCATCCAGCGTCACGTGGTCGCCAAGGATCGCCGGCACGTCGAAATCGAGGAACGGGTGCTGGAAACGCATCAGTTCAAGCTCGGCGCCGTTCACCGCCGCCAGGATGGTGTAATCGGCCGCGCCAACGCGCTTCATCACGCTCTCAACGAGGTCTTTCGCCAGGATCAGCGCCTGGCCGTCCACCTGCACCAGCGCATAGTCGAACTCTGGCGACAGGGAGATGGCGCGGTTAGCCGGCAGGGTCCACGGGGTGGTGGTCCAGATAACCAGCGACACCGGGCCGTTGACGTCGGCGACGCCGAATTTCGCCAGCACCGCGGCTTTATCTACCGCGTGGAACGCTACGTCGATGGATGGAGAAGTCTTGTCGTAATACTCCACTTCCGCTTCCGCCAGCGCGGAACGGCAGTCTACGCACCAGTGCACCGGCTTGGCGCCTTTATGCAGGTGACCGTTGCCGATGATTTTACCCAGCGCGCGAATGATGTTGGCTTCGGTTTTGAAGTCCATGGTCAGATACGGATGCGACCAGTCGCCCAGCACGCCGAGACGGATGAAATCTTTACGCTGACCCTCGATCTGCAGAGCGGCATATTCGCGGCACTTGGCGCGGAATTCTGCGGCGGTGAACTTCTCGCCCGGCTTGCCGTATTCCTGCTCTACTTTCAGCTCGATCGGCAGACCGTGGCAGTCCCAGCCCGGAACGTAAGGCGAGTCATAGCCCGTCAGTCCTTTGGACTTAACGATAATATCTTTCAGAATCTTGTTAACCGAGTGACCAATATGAATACTGCCATTCGCATAAGGAGGGCCATCATGCAGAATGAAGGTTTTTTTGCCTTTTTTGGCTGCACGAATGATGCCGTACAGGTCATCATCGGTCCAACGCGCCAGCATTCCCGGTTCGCGTTTGGCGAGGTCGCCACGCATAGGGAACCCTGTTTCCGGCAAATTCAGGGTCGATTTATAGTCACTCATCAGATTCTCGGTTCCGTATTTCGGTTTGATAAACACCAGTGGCTCAGGCCTGGCTGGTCAGCCCAAATAATTCGCGGGCCGTTAACTCATCACGTGCGATTTGCGCCTTCAGCTCGTCGAGCGACGCAAACCGCTGCTCATTACGTATCTTTTTACGCAGTACTACATTGATATGGCGACCGTAGAGGTCCATTACAACGTCCAACAGATGCACTTCGAGCTGCTGACGCACGCCCGCTACCGTTGGACGGGTGCCAATATTGGCGACGCCGGCGATCGGTTTGTCGCCCAGCCCTGTCACTTCTACCGCATAGACCCCTTTAACCGGGGAAACCTGACGACGCAGCGGTAAGTTCGCCGTCGGAAAACCTATGGTACGGCCCAGTTCGTCGCCATGCACGACGCGTCCGGAAATGCTAAACGGATGGCCGAGCAGCGTCTCCGCCAGCAGGAGATCGTCATCGGCCAGCGCCTGACGCACCGCCGTGCTGCTGATTCGCACCCCGCCTTCGCAGAAGGTTTGGGTGCTGGTGACGTCGAAGCCGTATTCCGCCCCCGCCTTTTGTAATAACAAGAAATCCCCCTGGCGACCAGCGCCAAAGCGGAAATCGTCACCGACGGCAAGGAACTGCACGCCCAGGCGGCGCACCAGCAGTTCGCTGATAAAATCCTGCGCCGTCAGCGCGGCGAACCGGCGGTCGAAGCGAACGCAAAGCACATAGTCGACCCCGCTTTCAGCCAGATGGCTCAGCTTTTCACGCAGGCGGGTCAACCGCGCCGGGGCTTTATCGGCGGCAAAGAGCTCGAGCGGCTGGGGTTCGAAAATCATCACCACCACCGGTAAACCGCGCTGGCGGCCCTCTTCGCGCAAGCGCTGCAGCAGCGCCTGATGCCCACGATGCACGCCGTCAAAATTGCCAATGGTCAGCACGCACCCGTGCGGGGCCTGACTGAGATTATGTATGCCGCGTATCAGCTTCATGTCTGGCTCAAAACAGTGAAAATCGTCCGAGTATACCTTGTACAACTGTCAACGTTAACCAGCGATTGCTCCTCGGCAACGAAAGTTCTCAGGAATTCATTCACTCAGCGCGAGTCAGCGGGAAAACCGCCCGCCCCCGGCGATTTTTATGGTGGAAAAGCTGTATTCGCCTGCGACAAGCTGGTAGAATCTTGCGCCATCACTACGTAATGAAGCGCTGTGGTGTTAAACGGCGCTTATTTGCACAAATCCATTGACAAAAGAAGGCTAAACGGGCATATTCCTCGGCCTTTGAATTGTCCATATAGAACACATTTGGGAGTTGGACCTTGGCTAATATCAAATCAGCTAAGAAGCGCGCCGTTCAGTCTGAAAAGGCTCGCAAGCACAACGCTAGCCGTCGCTCTATGATGCGTACTTTCATCAAGAAAGTATACGCAGCTATCGAAGCTGGCGACAAAGCTGCTGCACAAAAAGCATTTAACGAAATGCAACCGATCGTGGACCGTCAGGCTGCTAAAGGTCTGATCCACAAAAACAAAGCTGCGCGTCATAAGGCTAACCTGACCGCTCAGATCAACAAACTGGCTTAATCGCTGCTTGTTGTCGCTTTGTGAAAAAACCCGCGAAAGCGGGTTTTTTTATGCCTGTCATCTTTCCCGTCCTGGCGCGACCTGAGCCACGCCAGCCCACGCTTTCCGGCTATCTGGGTTCAGTAAACAGCGACGAATAATCGCGATTGCAGATGCGCTGTACCGCCGGATGCTGAATCATCCGTTCGGCGAAAATGGCGTGATACTCCTCCATCACGCTATCCATGCGGCCAATTTCGACAATCGATTCATCATGGTAGAAATCATGCGCGTAGAGCGTCGGCGCGACAAAAATCGCATTATGCGCGGCGCCGAAGGCTTTCATGAGCGCCGCGTCGTCAAACTCGCCGAGGATCTCCACCTTCAGCCCCTGCACGTTAATCCAGTTCAGCAGCTTACGTCCCAGCATTGAGCGTCGACCAGGGATCAGCAGCCGTCGCTCTTCAAGACAGGCCGGGAACGGCTTCATTGGCGCCGGGTTCATGCACCAGAAGCTGACGCTGCACTCGCCAATCTTCACCGAAAACAGCCCTTCCTGCTGCGTCGAGTCGATCGGGCAGTCAGAGATAATCATATCGAGCTTATGCTGGCTCAGCTGCTCCAGCAGCAGCTCATGGGTGGATTCAAAACAGCGCAGATGGATCTGCTCGCTTTCGACAACGGCGGCATCCAGTACGCCGCTGACCAGCCGTTTCGATAGCGCATCGGCCACGCCGACGTCAAACAGCAGATTCGACTCTTTGCGGTAGTTGACGATGTCGAGCATCTCCTGGCTCAGGGTAAACATCCGGTCGGCATAGCGAAAGACCAGCTCCCCGAGCTCGCTCGGCTCCAGCCCTCTTCCCTTGCGCTTAAATAACTTACCCTGCAGACGCTCCTCCAGCGCTTTGATCTGCCCGGTAATGGTCTGCGGCGTCAGAAACAGCGCCTCCGCCGCGCCCACGACAGACCCTTCTTTATAGACGTGCCAGAAGTAGTACAGATGGTTGTAGTTGATATGTGACATGCTTCTCTCCCTGATAATGTCCAGGAGAGCCTGGCAGGCCCTCCTGCAGAAAGGTTATACCGCGAGGCGAGTATCCGTTACGCGCTGACGCAGTATGAGGTAGCCGGTAACAGCTGATACCACCGATCCAATTAAGATGCCAAGCTTGGCCCAGTTAATTAACGCGGGATCGACATTGCCGAAGGCCAGCGTGGCGATAAAAATCGACATCGTAAAGCCAATCCCGCACAGAATGCCCACCGCCATAATCTGCCGGCAGGTGGTCCCCTCCGGTAGCGAGGCCCACTTCAGCTTCAGGGCCAGCCAGCAGAACAGGCTGATCCCCAGCGGCTTACCGATAAACAGGCCGGCCATGATACCCAGGGGCAGCAGCGACGTCAGTCCATCAAGCGTAACCCCCCGCAGCGAGACGCCCGCGTTGGCGAAGGCAAACAGCGGCAGGATCATAAACGCCACCCACGGATGCAGGACATGCTCAAGCACTTTAGCCGGTGACTGACCCTGCTTCTCCTGGAGCGGGATCATAAAGCCAACGATGACCCCGGCAAGCGTCGCGTGAACGCCGGACTTCAGCACCGCGGTCCACAGCACCGCACCGACCAGAATATAGATCCCGGTGCGTCGCACGCCGCTCAGATTCAGAACCACCAGCACCGCAATCGCCGCCGCCGCCACGCCCAGCGAGAGCATTGACAGGTCGTGGGTATAAAACAGCGCGATAATCACGATAGCCCCAAGGTCATCAATAATCGCCAGCGCCATCAGGAAAATCTTCAGCGCCGTCGGGACGCGGCTGCCTAACAGCGCCAGCACGCCGAGGGCAAAGGCAATATCCGTCGCCGCCGGGATCGCCCAACCCTCTCTGGCGACAGGATCCTGAGCGTTAAAGGCCAGATAGACCAGCGCCGGGACGATCATCCCGCCGAGCGCGGCAATCACCGGAAAGACCGCCTGACGGCGACTCGCCAGCGAGCCCTGAATCAGCTCGCGTTTAACCTCCAGGCCAATCAGCAAGAAGAACACCGCCATCAGGGCATCATTGATCCATAGCAGCATATTCTTGTTGATCTCCAGCGCCCCCACCCGCAGCTGTACAGGCGTATCAAGGAAGGAGTGATACAGACCGCTGGACACGCTGGTATTGGCCATGACCATCGCCAGCGCCGCGGCGATGATTAAGACAATGCCGCCGGAAGCATCGCTACTGAAGAATCGTTGCAGATGTTTCACTTTTACTTTCATCCTGTTGGTGAATAACTCGATAAAAGTATAATACACAGACTGATAACTCGAAAAAATCAGATTTAAATTGCGCCAATACTCGATTTTTACGAGTTAAAGAGGAGGGATAAGACAATGATAGACTGGGCAGCAAAAGGCCAGGCGTTGACGAAAGCAGAATTAACCGCGCAGATCGTCCCACATTTTCTGTCTTTTATTATATTCATATTTCAGACAATCCAGCGTCACGGTCACGTTCGCCGGAGACAGACGATTTAGCTGCGGCAAAAAAGGATGCGCGTGCAGGTATTGAATAAATTTCGTCGCGCCATTTAACGTGGCGTGCCGCAGATTGGCCGTTTTTTTATTGCCGGTTAGGTTACAAACCGCCATCGCATAGTCCCGTGTAGAGAAGGTCCGCCAGACATTGTTGCGGTTCCCTCCGCCCATAAACAGGCGCGGCGGGATATCATGCAGCGGCGGCGTCATGCCTCGCTCTCTGACAAATGAGATATGGCATCGCCCCTGTTGAACCTGCTGCAAATTCGCCATCAGGCAGCCACCTAATATAAAACATTCCTGATCGATGTAGTGTTGAATATTGAGGGAACGTGCATCTGTCAGTGTTTTGACTAATTCAAAATGGCGATAAGCCGGCAATACGGGTTTGACCAGCATCCCCGGATCGTTTTTGTATAACGCCGCCGGTCCGTAATCCACATCAAAAAGCGTTGCGCGCCGCATCGTTATCGCTTCTTTCCGTTGCACAAGATGTACCAGCGTACCGGGCGGCAGGCGCTCTTCGTAATAAGAGTGGTATTGATACTCCGTTTCAACGGGCTGGAGTGAATAATTGGTTGTTACGGATATAATCCGACCGGTAGTCTCCTCGGCGGTGACCAGCACATACAGAAAATTGTCACCGCCGTTAAATTTAACCCGAAAAGCGCGGGTGCTGAGGGTAATGTCGAAAGCGGGAAAGGCAAACTCACGTTCCGCCTGATTTGCCCTGCGGGATAACTTCTGTAATTCACGGCTTAGTCCGGTACTGTCTAACGCAAGGGCGGATCGGATATCCGCCAGCGAAGCCCCATCCTGGATGAGTGCGGCAAGATAATCCTGGCGCGGATCGGTTTTATATCTGACGGGATAAAGAAATGTTTTATGGCACTGCTGGCAGCAGACGCGTGGCTCCCCCTGCGCGGAAAAGCCATACTTTTTTAGTGAGACGCCGCCGCATCCGGGGCAGGATTTTATCAACCCTTTCCATACCCGATTTACCGACTGGCGAAAAAGATTCAGCGATCTTGCCGAAATCACAGGAAAATGAAAACCACATGCCCTGCATAACACATTTTTCCCCTGGTTCTGGTAATCCGGGCTGTTCAACACGCCCAGATTTTTGCAGCCTGGCGTTTTGCAGCTATCGACATTAACCTGAGAAAACATGATTAACTCCCTGTGACGGTATGATTTTCAAACAAATATTGATTTTATCTCTGCCGGTGAAAAACCATTCTGATGGAGCGTTTTCATCGCGCTCATAGTCACCGCGCTATGAGAGAAAAACGCTTTATAGCCTGCGCACAAATAGTTGTGGTTTCTCTCGCCCGTCGCGGATTGCAAGAAGCGGTGCTTGGGGCAGCCGCCGTAGCAGGCAAATTGCCACTGACAAGAGCGACACTCCTGCGCCATTGAGTGGCTTTTATCATCACCAAACTGCTGGTTTTGCGCGCTATTATTCATCGCATGTAGCGTTGTATCCTGAATATTTCCCAGCCTGTACTGCGGATAAACAAAATGATCGCAGTTATAAACGTCGCCGTTCATCTCCATCGCAAACGCGCTGCCGCAGGTTGGCGCGAATACGCATACCTGGGGAGGCAACCCACACCAGGCGGCAAGCGTCTGTTCAAACATCTGTATGCCTATGTCGCCAATGTCTTCGCGGACCCATACATCAAAAATAGCGTTAAGAAAATGGCCAAACTGTAGCGGATCAACCGACCACGGCATCATTTTTGTTTGCCTGTCCTCAGGGTGCGCCAGCCCAAGGCCGCTCTTTTCGCTGCTTCTTTCCACCAAAGGGATAAATTGCATATAACGGCTGCCGATGCTCTTCAGATAGCGATATACCTGAAGCGGATGGCGCATATTGCTCTGATTAACAACCGTCAGCGTATTAAATTCAACGCCGTGGCGGTGCAGACATTGTATGGCCTGTTCAACTTTCGCATGCGTCGCTTTTCCCGAGCGCGTAACGCGCCATTCGTCATGCAAGGCTGCATCGCCGTCAATGGAAATACCGACCAGGAATTGATTGGCCCGAAAAAACTCAGCCCATTGGTCGTCGATCAAAATGCCGTTCGTCTGGAAGGTATTCACAATCGTTTTTCCCGCAGCATAACGCTGCTGGAGTTCGATCGCCCGGCGATAAAAAGGTAGCCCCATCAACGTCGGTTCTCCGCCCTGCCAGGCAAAAATCACCTCATCAACCTCTTGCGCGGCAATATGTTGTTTAATGAAGCGTTCCAGCATCTCGTCTGACATTCTGTAGTTGCGCTTTCGCTCCGGGTAGAGCTTTTCCTTTTCCAGATAGAAGCAGTACTTACAATCAAGATTGCATACTGAACCTGTCGGTTTAATCATGACCTGACAGCTCTTTCTTCGCATGATCGCTATATCCATCCCAATAAAAAGAACCTGATTCAGTTTAAACACCGAATCAGGCGGGCATCGCCCTAAGTGGCATACTACGGTTTTATGGTTATTCGGTTAGCCCCAGGTGACCGGCGTCGGCTTATCGCCACGGGCTTTCATTAACGAATCGTTATCGATGTCTGCTTTATACTTCAGGAACTTATCGTACAGTTGTTTCTCAATATCCGGCCGTTTGCCAATCTGATTGAGCGTTTCGTAACGGTCGGTCTTCAGGTTGTAGAGATACTTCGGTTTATTTTCACGATCGATGATCATTTTCCAGTCGCCATCCCTGATCGCCCACTCATCGGTTGGATCGTCCTGGAATGGCATATCAACGCCGAAGATCAACGGCTTATTACGCTCCAGCGGCTTCTGTTCCAGCAGCGGAACCAAAGACTGGCCATCGTACGTGCGATCGTTCGGGAGTGTAAAATCCATCATCTTCGCCAGCGTCGGCATCCAGTCAAGACCGGAAACCGGCGTATCCGTCACCATCCCCTGCGGCAGATGTTTGCCATATTTAATAATCGCCGGAACGCGGATGCCGCCTTCCCACAGATTATCTTTACGGCCACGCAAACCATCGGTCTCACCCGCCAGGTTCAGCTCATACACCTTACGCGCCTCACGCGTTACCGGGCCATTGTCACTGGTGAAAATCACGATGGTGTTGTCTTCTTCGCCCATTGCCTTAATTTTATCCAGCACTTTACCGACCTGAGCATCCATGTAACTGATGTTCGCGTAGTACTCCCCCGTGCCACGCCACGGTTTATCAGCCCAGTCGCCATAAAACAGGTCTGGATGCTGTTTTTGGTACGCGCTCATATATTGCGAGTACATATCGAGATACTTCTTCGGCGAAGCCAGCGGGCTGTGCACCTCAGTAAACGCGACATATAAGAAGAACGGCTTATCATCTTTCTTATTATCCAGCCAGTTCACCACTTCAGAGCTGACAAATTCACCGCTCATTTTATCTGCGCGACCAATTCGTTGCCCATTGCGTAGCCATCCTGTCGGATGCACCACCCCGTAGCGAGGACGCTCTTTGGCATTATCCAGCGTGGAATCCGTGACAAATCCCGCCGGATTCACCAGACTGTAATCAAACCCCATATCTTTTGCCTGGGGTTGATCGGTACGATCTCCCCCTGCATTCAGGTGCAGTTTGCCCATCATCGCCGTGTCATAGCCCTGCTGTTTCAACAGATTGGCGATGGTCAGTTCATTACGCCCTAATGCAACATCTTTGCCTTCCGGGATCCATGAGCGAATACCGGTACGAAATGGCATACGACCGGTTAACAGACCCGCACGGGAGGGAGAGCACAGCGGCGCAGGCGCATAATAATCGGTGAATTTCACCCCTTCCTGCGCCAGTTTGTCGATATTCGGGGTTTTGACAATGGGATGTCCATAAGTTGCAAGATCGCCATACCCTAAATCATCAGCCAGAATAATAACCAAATTAGGACGCTTTTCTGTTGCGGCATGTGCTGTTGACAGCGCGCTCCCGGCACATAGCGCCAGCCCAATCATACTGGCAACAACTGTTCTTTTCATTTTAACTCCTTTGACATTTTTTAAAATTCATACCCAACCATATAAATCATTTGATCGCCAAAGCCGTCATAACCTAATTTGTTTTTAAAATAACGCCAGGTTACCGTTGCCTTCCAGCGAGGATAAAACTTCCAGGCCAGCGTTAAACCGCCATTAATGCCATAATCACCGTGTTGCTGTTCCGCGTAGGCGTCATTTCGCTCAAATTCAATTTCATTCCAGTCTGACAGAACAAATTTCTCGTCAAACAGTGTGAAGTTATAAGCTGCCGTCCAGCCCAGCACATACCCGTTCCAGCCGCTTGTTTGTCCATATTTTGGCGAAACATAATCACCCGACTCATTGTGGAGTCCGAGGTAAGGTTTAAAGAATCCCCATTTCCCGGACCATCCCAGATAACCAAGACCATAAAACATGTCCAGATCATCCCCCCACGTATTTTCCCACTGGCCATAAATCTTGCCAAAGAGCGTATAGTCAGAGCCAAAAAGGCGAACATGCGTCATCGCTGAAACCGTATGGTTACGCCCCGCGACAGAATGGTTGAGTACATTACTTTCAAAAAAAGAATAGAATTCAGCTTCTTTAAAATTGACGCCAAAATCAGCTGTGGCTTTCCAGACTTCACCACGACCTACATCGACAAAGCCGCTGTTCCAGTCAGCATAACCTGCATTAATCGATCCAAAAGAATATTGGTAGTCCAAAGATGCTTGTACGGAGTGACTAAAGCCCGAGGATGCTGCAAGTATCGTACAAGCCAATAGCGTATTTTTTATCCGAGGCATTGAAAGTATTTCCCAAAGTTATAATTCGTCCATAGCCATACACTACTTTTCTGCGGCGCTTATTGTTAGCGAAACACACCGTCAAAATAGTGATGAAAATCTCATATCAAAAGGGACGATGGGTATTATCAGGCATGTGTCAAAATATGTTGTTTTAGTGAGGGTAAGTTATTATTTATAAATATCCGGCACGATCATAACGCACTTGTCTGTTACCTATTTTTGTCATAACTGGCGCGTAAGGACGTTATTGATATGAGCGACGTCCGACAATACCCATTTGGGCAACCACAGATGAAACGTTCGGGCTTTATCCTGGATGATTAAGACATAATGCCCCAGCAACATCGAAATGACCAGACCATCAATTATTCATGTTATAAATAATAAAGCCCTATTGAGATTAACTGCACATATATTAAATGCATGTAGGTTATGCCATGAGGGGAAAATAAATCAATGGGAAGAACGCTGTTAATACTCCTGATTCAATAAAATAAAGATTCTGAATCAAAGAGTTAAATTAATGGATGCATCAAGAACAAATAAAAAAGCCTGGGATTTCTCAATCTCAGGCTTTTTATCAGCAATGACGGAAATGATTAACGAGTCAAATCATCAAAAAACTTCTTCACACCGTCAAAGAAGCTTTTCGAACGCGGGCTGTTGTTTTCCCCGGTCGGGCCGCCGAAGCTTTCCTGCAGCTCCTTCAGCAGCTGCTTCTGCTTCTCGTTCAGCCCCACCGGCGTCTCCACCACCACCCGGCACAGCAGATCGCCCTGCGCGCCGCCGCGAACGGATTTCACGCCTTTCCCACGCATGCGGAACAGCTTGCCGGTCTGGGTTTCACCCGGAATTTTCAGGTTGACGCGACCGTCGAGCGTCGGGACCTCAATCTCACCGCCCAGCGCAGCCATGGTGAAGTTGATCGGCACTTCGCAGTACAGATTATTACCTTCACGCTCAAAGATAGCGTGCTGCTTCACCTGAACCTGAACGTACAGATCCCCTGCCGGTGCGCCATGCTCGCCGGCTTCGCCTTCGCCCGCCAGACGGATCCGGTCGCCGGTATCCACGCCCGCCGGGATTTTAACCGACAGGGTTTTGGTCTTCTCAACACGGCCGTGACCATGACATTTATTGCACGGATCTTTAATCAGCGTACCGCGTCCCTGACAGTGCGGACAGGTCTGCTGTACCGCAAAGAAGCCCTGACGCATCTGTACCTGGCCCGCGCCATGACAGGTTGGACAGGTCTGCGGTTTGCTGCCTGCTTTGGCGCCGCTGCCGTGGCAGACGTCGCACTCTTCCAGCGTCGGAATACGGATCTCTTTGGTGACGCCACGAACCGCTTCTTCCAGCGTCAGCTCCATGTTGTAACGGAGATCGGCGCCGCGCGCCGCGCGCTGCCGGCCACGTCCGCCGCCAAAGATATCGCCGAAAACATCGCCAAAGATATCGCTGAAGTCCGCACCGCCGCCAAAACCGCCGCCGCCGCCCATGCCGCCCTGCTCAAAGGCCGCATGGCCGTACTGATCGTAGGCCGCACGCTTCTGGGCATCAGTCAGGATTTCATACGCTTCTTTGATTTCTTTAAATTTGGCTTCGGCCTCTTTATCACCCTGGTTACGGTCCGGGTGATACTTCATGGCCAGGCGCTTATAAGCCTTTTTGATTTCACGCTCTTCCGCTGTTTTGGAGACGCCTAAAATCTCGTAGTAATCTTGCTTTGCCATCGGTGTTTTTCAGCCCCTTAACATGCGTGCACGGGCGGAGAGGAAACCTCTTCGCCCGTGCCAGTGTTTTACCCGTTCAAAGGGCGATTATTTTTTATCTTTCACTTCTTCGAACTCAGCGTCGACAACATCGTCGTCTTTCGCGTTGCTCGCCTGAGCGTCAGCGGAACCCGCCTGCTGCTGCGCATGCTGCTGCTGGGCGATTTCCATCAGCTTCTGGGAAACCTGCGCCAGCGCCTGCATTTTCGCTTCGATGTCCGCTTTGTCTTCACCTTTCAGCGAAGTTTCCAGCGCGGTCAGCGCAGACTCGATGGCAGTTTTGTCGTCAGCCGGCAGTTTATCGCCTGCTTCTTCAACCTGCTTGCGAGTGCTGTGCAGCAGATGGTCGCCCTGGTTACGGGTCTGTACCAGCTCTTCGAACTTACGGTCAGATTCGGCGTTAGCTTCCGCTTCGCGAACCATTTTCTGAATTTCTTCTTCATTCAGACCGGAAGACGCTTTGATGGTGATCTTCTGCTCTTTACCGCTGTTTTTGTCTTTCGCGGAGACGTGCAGGATACCGTCAGCATCGATGTCAAAGGTCACTTCGATCTGCGGCATGCCGCGCGGCGCCGGGTTAATGCCATCCAGGTTGAACTGACCCAGAGATTTGTTATCAGACGCGCGTTTACGCTCACCCTGCAGCACATGGATGGTAACCGCGGACTGGTTGTCTTCAGCGGTAGAGAACACCTGGCTGTGCTTGGTCGGGATAGTGGTGTTTTTGCTGATCAGCGCAGTCATCACGCCGCCCATGGTTTCGATACCCAGCGACAGCGGGGTCACGTCGAGCAGCAGAACGTCTTTCACATCACCGGTCAGTACACCGCCCTGAACGGCAGCGCCGATCGCCACGGCTTCATCCGGGTTAACGTCTTTACGCGGTTCTTTACCAAAGAACTCGGCCACTTTTTTCTGCACCATCGGCATACGAGTCTGACCACCAACGAGGATGACGTCGTTGATATCGGAAACGGACAGACCGGCATCCTGCAGGGCTACTTTCAGCGGCTCGATGGAACGGTTGACCAGGTCTTCTACCAGGCTTTCCAGTTTCGCACGCGTCACTTTGATGTTCATGTGTTTCGGACCGGTCGCGTCTGCCGTGATGTACGGCAGGTTAACGTCGGTCTGCTGAGCAGAAGAGAGTTCAATCTTCGCTTTCTCAGCGGCTTCTTTCAGGCGCTGCATCGCCAGCGGGTCGTTGCGCAGGTCAATGCCCTGATCTTTCTTAAATTCATCAACGAGGTAGTTGATCAGACGGGTATCGAAGTCTTCGCCGCCCAGGTGAGTATCACCGTTGGTCGCCAGTACTTCGAAGGTTTTTTCGCCATCAACTTCGTCGATTTCGATAATAGAGATATCGAAAGTACCACCACCGAGGTCGTAAACCGCTATCGTGCGGTTGCCCACTTCTTTATCCAGACCGTACGCCAGCGCGGCCGCGGTCGGTTCGTTGATGATACGTTTGACTTCCAGACCGGCGATACGGCCAGCATCTTTGGTTGCCTGACGCTGCGCATCGTTGAAGTAAGCCGGTACGGTGATTACCGCTTCAGTTACCGGTTCACCCAGGTAATCTTCAGCCGTTTTCTTCATTTTTTTCAGCACTTCAGCAGAGATCTGCGGCGGTGCAGTTTTGGTGCCCTTCACATCCAGCCATGCGTCGCCATTGTCTGCGGCAACAATTTTGTATGGCATGATAGAAACGTCACGCTGAACTTCTTCGTCCTGGAAGCGGCGGCCAATCAGGCGTTTAATCGCAAACAGGGTGTTTTGCGGGTTTGTCACTGCCTGACGTTTAGCCGGCTGACCAACCAGAGTTTCACCATCCTGGGTATAGGCAATGATAGAAGGCGTGGTGCGATCGCCTTCGGCGTTCTCCAGCACGCGTGCAGTAGTGCCATCCATAATCGCTACACAAGAGTTGGTAGTACCCAGGTCGATACCAATAATTTTACCCATCTAAACGTCTCCACTAAAAATTCGATCAACATGTGGTTGTGAACCTGTAATAAGGGCGAAACGTGCGGTTTCAACTGCCCAGACATCATTTTTTTTCAGGTTCTTCACTGCGGTTGACTACAAGATGGGGTCGCCCACCCCGGCATCAAGGGGCAAGCAGAAAAATTTTTTGTCGGAGGCCAGCCGACGCCCTCGCCCGCTGCCGTCGATGGCTTAGCAAACGATGTTGTCGGGCGGCAAAAAAGATGGCGAAACACCCATACAAGTAACGAATAAAAAAAACCGAATATATTCATAATATCATTGACATAAAACGCAATACTTGTGCGCTAAAAGCCCCGTTTTCGCAGTGATAAGATCCCCGCCCTCGCACTTTACTTATTCAGGGGACAGATTAATGAAATCACTATTCCGGCTTTCAGCGGGGCTTATCCTTAGCGTGTCAGTTATCACCTCGGCGGCCGCCAACGACCATAAGATCCTCGGCGTGATAGCCATGCCGCGCAATGAGACCAACGATCTGACGCTGAAGCTTCCCGTCTGCCGGGTGGTCAAACGTATTCAGCTCAGCGCCGAACGCGGCGATATTCAGCTCTCCGGAGCAACGGTCTACTTTAAGGCCAGCCACGGCGCCAGCCACACCCTGAACGTGCCCGCCGGGATCAAAGAGGGCCACACCACCGGCTGGATCTCCCTCAACAGCGATAACGACAACAAGCGCTGTGTGAAAAAAATCGCCTTCTCCGGCCACACGGTCAACTCCTCAGATATGGCCTCACTGAAAATTATCGGCGACGACTAACGTCGTCCCCTGCCCGAGAGAAAACGTTATGCATATTAACTATCTGGATGATGACGATCTCGCCTTTCTGCCTGAGTGCAGCGAGGCGCATCTGGAAGCGTTTACCCGTATTCTGACCCACGGGGAAAATGGCAAACCCCGTATCTCCAGTACGCTGCTGCGCAACGAGACCTTTCTGTCTATGGAGGGCCACCCGGAGCGCTATCGCCGCAACTGGCAGTTGATCGCCGGCGAGCTACAGCATTTCGGCGGCGACAGCATCGCCAATACGCTGCGCCGCCATGGCAAATTTTATCGCGCCATCCTGCTGGATGTGTGTAAAAGGCTAAAGGCGAAGGTCGATAAACAGATGACGACGCCGCAGATCGAGCAACAGTTGTTGACGCATTTTCTGCAGCACAGCTGGAATAAGCTGGATGAGGAACAAAAAACGCAGTTTCTCGCCGCGGTGGAGTGCCGGAGTCATGAGCTGGAAAGCCTGCTGCCCCATCTGTTGAGGCGCCGCAAGCTGAGTGAAGGCGTTGCCCTGCTACTCGATGAGCGGTTAACCGCCATTCTGCGCACGCACGCCGCCGTGAGCGTCATCGGCCATGGCCTGGTACGCGGCGCCGGGCTGGGGGGGCCGCTTGGCGCCGCGCTGAACAGCGTGAAAGCGGTAAGCGGCAGCGCTTATCGGGTCACCATCCCCGCGGTTCTGCATATTGCCTGTTTACGACAAATGCTCCACTCGTCGTCGGGCACAACTGAAATTGGTGAAAAATACCCCGCCAGATCATAGACAGCCTTTCCGCGCCTCATTATTATGCCGCGCCCCGCCGCCAAGTCGCGGGGTAATGCTTCCCTTTTAATGATAATTTTGAGGAATTATGGGCAACACTAAGTTGGCTAATCCGGCACCGCTGGGCCTTATGGGCTTCGGCATGACCACTATTCTGCTTAACCTGGCGAATAGCGGCCTGTTCGCATTCGATGTAGCTATCCTGGCGATGGGCATTTTTTACGGCGGCATTGCGCAAATTTTTGCCGGCCTGCTGGAATACAAAAAAGGCAACACCTTTGGCTTGACCGCTTTTACCTCCTACGGCAGCTTCTGGCTGACGCTGGTTGCTATTCTCCTGATGCCGAAAATGGGCCTGGCTGATGCGCCGAACGCGCACTTCCTCGGCATGTATCTCGGCCTGTGGGGTATTTTTACGTTGTTCATGTTCTTCGGTACGCTGAAAGCCGCACGCATGCTGCAGTTCGTGTTCCTGAGCCTGACGGTGCTGTTTGCGCTGCTGGCGATTGGTCATCTGGTGGATAACGAAGGCATCGTGAAAGTTGCCGGCTGGGTCGGCCTGGTTTGCGGCGCCAGCGCCATTTACCTGGCGATGGGCGAAGTGCTGAACGAGCAGTTCGGCCGCACCGTGCTGCCGATCGGCGAACCGCGTTAATCTTCCGCCGCCGCCCTGTAACAGGGCGGCGGCTGGTCATCATCGGCAAACCTGCTTAGCGCTGCAGCTCCCCTTCCGGCAACCTCGCCGCCGTCAGCCCCTGACGCAGCCAGATACCTAATCCCAGCCCCATCAGCGACAAGGCCAGCACATACCAGGCCGGGGCCATCGGCGACACCCCCATCAGCATCGTGACGGCAATTGGCGTCAGGCCGCCAAAAATCGCGTACGACAGATTGTAGGAAAAGGAGATGCCGGTGAAGCGCACTTCCGCCGGGAAGGCCCGCACCATAACATAAGGCACCGCCCCCACCACGCCCACACAGAGTCCCACCGTGCCGTAGAGCAGAAACAGCCGCTGCGGGCTGGCGCCAGACAGGTGGTAAAACGCCCAGCTGGCAACCGCCAGCAGCAGGCTGCCGACGATAAAGGTGCGGCTGGCGCCGAAGCGGTCCGCCGCCAGCCCGGCGAGCAGACAGCCGATGCACAACATAATCGTGGCAATGCTGTTGGCCTGCAGGGTTATCGCCGGGGCGAAGCCATAGTGTTTCTGCAGCCAGACCGGCGACATCAGGATCACCACCACCACGCCTGCCGACAGCAGCCAGGTCAGCAGCATAGAGACCGCCACCGCCTTCTGGTGCTTGAGGACGACCGCTTTTACCGGCAGCTCCTGCGCCAGCGCTTTGCGCTGCTGCATCTCAAGAAAAATCGGCGTCTCCTGCAGCCAGCGGCGCAGATACATCGCCACCAGACCAAATACGCCTCCCAGCAGGAAGGGGATCCGCCAGCCGCCGTCGTGGATCCCCTGCGGCGTCAGGCTGGTGTTGATAAGCGTCGCTACCACCGATCCCAGCAGGATGCCTACGGTCAGGCCGGCCGTCAGCGTGCCGCAGGCGATACCAATGCGTTTTTCCGGAACATGCTCGGCGACAAACACCCAGGCGCCAGGCACCTCGCCGCCGATCGCCGCCCCCTGCAGAATACGCATCAGCAGTAACAGCAGCGGCGCGACGATGCCCACCGAGCTGTAGGTCGGCAGCAGACCAATCGCCAGGGTCGGCAGCGCCATCAGCAGGATGCTGAGGGTAAACATTTTCTTGCGGCCTACCAGATCGCCAAAATGGGCCATGATGATCCCCCCCAGCGGACGCGCCAGGTAACCGGCGGCGAAAATGCCAAAGGTCTGTACCTGGCGAAGCCATTCCGGAATATCCGCGGGGAAGAAGAGCTCGCCGACGACGGCGGCGAAGAAAACGAAGATGATAAAGTCATAAAACTCCAGCGCGCCGCCAAGGGCGGCCAGCGTCAGCGTTTTATAATCCTGGCGGTTGAGCGGTCGGTTTGCATATGACATAACGCGATTTCATCCTGAGGCGTGCAGCGTATTTTATAGTGTGTAAAGTAAACAGCACTATATCGTAAATAAAACGGCACACCATCAGCGATGCATGTTATGTCACAAATGCATCAAATTCAGGATAAAGTTTCGCGTCGGGCACTTTTGGGACGAAATGCTTCTACCACACGGCCATCGGTTTCCACATAAGGCCCCTCCAGCAACTGTACACAATAAGGTACACTTGCGAAAATACCGTGCACCAGCACGTTGCCGTCAGCATCTTTCACCCCTTCCAGGGTCTCCTGAATCGCTTTCGGTTGTCCGGGAAGATTGAGGATCAGCGCCTGCTTGCGGATCACCCCGACCTGCCGGGAAAGGATCGCCGTCGGCACAAAGTGTAGGCTAACCTGGCGCATTTGCTCGCCAAAGCCCGGCATCTCGCGATCGGCAATCGCCAGCGTGGCGTCGGGCGTCACATCGCGACGCGCCGGGCCGGTGCCGCCGGTGGTCAGCACCAGATGGCACCCCATCTCGTCAACCAGTTCGCACAGCGTTTGCTCAATAATGACCTGCTCATCCGGAATCAGGCGAGTCTGCAGTTCAAAAGGGGTGGTAAGGGCACGCGCCAGCCACTCTTCCAGTGCCGGGATGCCTTTGTCCTGATAGACGCCGCTGGAGGCGCGATCGGAAATGGAAACTAAGCCGATTCGTAAGGTATTCATGGTTATTCCGTTCAAACTGTGGCGTTAAACGAAATGATACACTGCTGCTGGCGGGACAGACAGTGTAATGTGGCCGACGGACGTCGGCCACATGCGGGATTACAGCAGTTCGCCGATCATTTTTTCCAGTTTTTCCTGGTCGATCGCAAACTTACGGATACCTTCCGCCAGTTTGTCTACCGCCATCGGATCCTGGTTATGCTGCCACAGGAACTCAGATTCGGTAATACGCTCCGGACGCGCTTTCACTTCACCGGTATATACCAGTTTACGCTCAACGGCGCCTTCGCTTTCGGACAGCTCTTTCAGCAGCGCCGGGGCGATGGTCAGGCGGTCACAGCCAGCCAGTTCCAGAATTTCGCCAACGTTACGGAAGCTGGCGCCCATCACCACGGTTTCATAACCGTGCTGCTTGTAGTACTCGTAGATTTCGCTGACGGAAACCACGCCCGGATCTTCTGCCGGCGCGTACTCTTTTTTATCGGTATTGGCTTTGTACCAGTCGAGGATACGGCCAACGAACGGCGAAATCAGGAAGACGCCCGCTTCGGCGCAAGCGCGAGCCTGAGCGAAGGAGAACAGCAGCGTCAGGTTGCAGTTGATGCCCTCTTTTTCCAGCTGTTCAGCGGCGCGAATGCCCTGCCAGGTGGAAGCCAGCTTGATCAGAATACGATCGTTGCTGATGCCCGCGTCGTTATACAGCTTGATGATGCGCTTGGCTTTAGCGATAGACGCTTCGGTGTCGTAGGAGAGACGCGCATCCACTTCGGTGGAGATACGGCCCGGGATCAGTTTCAGGATTTCGAGACCGATGTTCACCGCCAGCTTGTCGGAAGCATCGAGGATCTGCTGCGCGCGATCGCTGCTCTGGCTACGAGCCCAGGCCACAGCGTCGTCAATCAGCTTACGGTACTCAGGGATCTGAGCCGCGCCGAGGATCAGGGAAGGGTTGGTGGTGGCATCCTGAGGCTGATACAGCTTCATTGCCGCAATATCTCCGGTGTCAGCGACGACAGTGGTGTACTGACGCAGAGAAGTTAATTTATCCGTCATGATATATTTCTCTTAAACAGCAGTTAAGGGGATGTAACCGGTCTGCCCAGATGATAACACGCTGCCGGGTCAGCGCAACCGCCGACGAGAGAAGAGCGCAGAGTGTGATAAACTATGCAGATTAATTTGCTGAAAGCGCAAGGATTGTCACTTAATTGGTAACGCTTACACTGGCGTGCCGGCATGGACAAGAGGATGTTTAATGCCTGATTTTCTCTCATTTATCAATGAAATACTCTGGGGCTCAGTGATGATTTATCTGCTACTGGGCGCCGGTATCTGGTTTAGCTGGCAAACCCGGGGTATTCAGTTCCGTTACGTGCGCAAATTTGGCCGCAGCCTGAAAAAAAGCCTGCACCCGCAGCCGGGCGGTTTAACCTCCTTTCAGGCGCTCTGTACCAGCCTTGCTGCGCGAGTCGGCAGCGGCAATCTTGCCGGCGTTACGCTGGCTATCGCCGCCGGCGGGCCCGGCGCCGTATTCTGGATGTGGGTCTCCGCCCTGCTCGGCATGGCCAGCAGCTTCGCCGAATGTTCCCTTGCCCAGCTGTATAAAGAGCGCGATAGCCGCGGGCAGTTTCGCGGCGGTCCGGCCTGGTATATGGCGCGCGGGCTCGGCATGCGCTGGATGGGCGTTCTGTTTTCGATCCTCCTGCTGCTGGCCTATGGCTTTATCTTCAATACCGTACAGGCCAACTCCGTGGCCCATGCCCTGCGCTATGCGTTCGATCTGCCGGCGGCAGTCAGCGGCGGCGTGCTGGCCGTTGTCGTTCTGCTGGCCATCCTCCGTGGTTTACGCGGTGTGGCGCGCCTGATGCAGTGGATCGTCCCCATCATGGCGCTGCTGTGGATCGCCACCAGCCTGATTATCGGCCTGTGGCATATCACCGCCCTGCCGACGATTTTCGCCACCATCTTTCGCTGCGCCTTCGGCTGGCAGGAAGCCGCCGCCGGCGCGGTGGGCTACACCATCAGCCAGGCGCTGACCAGCGGCTTTCAGCGCGGCATGTTCTCCAATGAAGCAGGAATGGGCTCTTCGCCTAACGCCGCCGCAGCCGCCGCCTCCTGGCCGCCGCACCCGGCGGCGCAGGGTATCGTGCAGATGATTGGCGTGTTTATCGATACCATCGTCATCTGTACCGCTAGCGCGATTATCGTCATGCTGGCGCCCCACCCCGACAATGAGTATACGCTCAACGGCATCCAGGCCCTGCAGCATGCGATGAGCATGCTGGTCGGGGGCTGGGGGGCGGGTTTTATCGCTTTCATCGTGCTGCTGTTCGCCTTTAGCTCTATCGTCGCCAACTACCTGTACGCGGAAAATAATCTGGTCTTTCTGCGCCTGGATAAGCCGCGCTATATCTGGGCGCTGCGGATACTTACCGTCCTGATGGTGCTGCTGGGAACCCTGGTTAGCCTGCCGGTCGTCTGGCAGAGCGCGGATATCATTATGGCGCTGATGGCGATGACCAACCTGACGGCCATCCTGTTGCTCTCCCCGACGGTGCGGATTATCGCCAGTGATTATCTGCGTCAGCGCCAGCTGGGCATTCAGCCCACTTTCGATGCGTCGCGCTATCCTGAGATTCACCAACAGCTGGCCCCCGGCGCGTGGAATGAACTGCCGCGCGAATAGCGCGGCAATCGCAGCTATCGATCCCACCATGCACTTTTTTTGTTAAAATTCGTCGAAATTACCTGCAAGGACTGGATATGCTGATTCTGATTTCACCTGCTAAAACGCTCGATTATCAAAGCCCGCTGGCAACGACTCGCTATACCCAGCCCGAACTCCTCGAGTATTCTCAACAGCTTATCAGCATCGCCCGTCAGCTGACCGCGCCGCAAATCGGCAAGCTGATGAGCATCAGCGACAAGCTGGCGGATCTGAACGCCACCCGTTTCCACGACTGGCACCCTGACTTTACGCCGCAAAATGCCCGCCAGGCGATCCTCGCCTTTAAGGGCGATGTCTACACCGGCCTGCAGGCAGAGACGCTCACCGAGGACGACTTTGACTTCGCCCAGCGACACCTGCGCATGCTCTCCGGCCTGTATGGCGTGCTGCGTCCGCTGGACCTGATGCAGCCCTACCGCCTGGAGATGGGGATCCGTCTGGAAAACCCCCGCGGCAAAGATCTATACCAGTTCTGGGGCGAGACCATTACCGAGAAGCTGAATCAGGCGCTGCAGGCTCAGGGCGACGATATCGTCATCAACCTGGCTTCCGATGAATATTTTAAATCGGTGAAAACGCAAAAATTGCAGGGCCAGCTGATCAAGCCGGTATTCCTCGATGAGAAGAACGGCAAATTCAAAGTGATAAGCTTCTATGCCAAGAAGGCCCGTGGCCTGATGAGTCGCTACATTATTGAAAACCGCTTAACCCAGCCGGAACAGCTGAAATCCTTTAATAGCGAAGGCTATTTCTTTGATGCGGAGGCGTCGGAGAAAGGCGAACTGGTGTTTAAACGCCACGAGCAGTAAGTAAACGGTCCCCCTACGGCGATCGACGCAACAGGGGGACGGTAAGGATTTAGCCCATCATCAGCTTACGCAGCGCGGCGAAATCCGCCGGCAGGTTGTGAGACAGCAGCGGCAGGTCGGCGCGGTCGGCCAGCTCTTTCGGCAGCGGCAGGGTCTCCTGCAGGATCTCCTCCACGCTCTCTTTGAACTTCGCCGGATGGGCGGTGCCGAGGAACAGACCGTACTCTCCCGGCTGCAGCTGATCGCGCAGCGCGCGCCAGGCAATCGCCGCGTGCGGCTCAGAGATGTAGCCGATGGCCTTCAGCTCACGCATTGCCGCTTTGGTGGTCTCATCATCGACCGCGGCATAGCCCAGCTCGCTGAGACGCCAGATTTTACGGCGGAACAGCTCTTCGACACGCGGCCAGTTGTTCGGCTGGCTGACGTCCATGGCGTTGGACAGCGTCGCCTGGGTGGCTTTTGGCGCCCACTCGCCGCCCTGCAGATAGCGCGGAACGGTGTCGTTGGCATTGGTGGCGGCGATAAAGCGTTTGATCGGCAGACCCAGCGACTTCGCCAGCAGACCGGCGGTCAGATCGCCGAAGTTGCCGCTCGGCACGGAAATCACCAGTTGATTGCGGGCTTCCTGCGGCAGCTGCGCCGCCGCTTCGAAGTAGTAGCAGATCTGCGCCAGCAGGCGGCTGATGTTAATGGAGTTAGCCGAGTTGAGCCCCAGCGTCGCCTTCAGTTCTTCATCGTCAAACGCCTGCTTCACCAGCGCCTGGCAGGCGTCGAAGTCGCCGTCAATCGCCACGGTTTCAATGTTGCCGCCGAGAGTACAGAACAGCTTCTCCTGCAGCGGGCTGATCTTGCCGCGCGGGTAGAGGATCACTACCTTAACGTTCGGCAGTCCGTAGAAAGCATGCGCCACCGCCGCCCCGGTATCGCCAGAGGTCGCCGTGAGGATGGTGACCGGCTTATCGCCCGCGATGTGGGTCAGCATCTGCGCCATAAAGCGGCCGCCGAAATCCTTGAACGCCAGCGTGGGGCCATGGAACAGCTCCAGACAGCCGACATCCTCCTGAACCTTGCTCACCGGCGCCGGAAACGCAAACGCCGCGCGGACCCGCTGCTGCAGGACATCCTGCGGGATCTCATCGCCGATAAAGGCGGATAAAATTTTGGCGCTGCGGGTGACAAAATCCTGCGCCAGCATGTCGTCGATTTCAGTCAGGCTGAATTCCGGCAGATCGTGCGGAAAGAACAGGCCCTGATGCTTGCCAAGTCCCTGGGTAACGGCCTGCGCAAAGCTGACCTGCTCATTGTGATCTTTTAAGTTATACAGTTTCATTGGTTATCCCACTACGCGTGCGCCCGCCGTGTCCAGCCGGCAAATATGAACAAAGCCTTCCTGATTCTGCAGATAGTGCGCGCCAAGCCAGTCGGCGACGCGCTGTGCGGTGTCCGGCTTATCGCACAACGCGAACAGCGTTGGGCCAGAGCCGGAGATGCCGCAAGCCTGGGCGCCCATCTCCATGGCCGCCTGACGCGCTTCGCTAAAGCCCGGCAGCAGTTTGGTTCGGTACGGTTCGGCAATCACATCTTTCATCAATTTTGCCGCCAGCTGCGGCTGGCGGGTGTAGCAGGCGTGAATAAAGCCCGCGAGGTGGCGACCATGAGCGATACAATCCTGACGGCGGTACTGCGCCGGCAGAATCGCCCGCGCTTCGGCGGTAGATACTTTAATCCCCGGATAGGCCAGCACCCACAGCCACTCATCAAACCCGGGCACCTGCTGGCTGATAATCCCGTTCTCTTCGATCATCAATTGCATGCCGCCAAGATAGCACGGCGCCACGTTGTCGTAGTGAATGCTGCCGGAGATACGCCCTTCCATCTCCCCCATCAGCGCCAGCATGCGCGTCTCGTTCAGCGGCTTACCGCAAAACTCGTTCATCGCCACCAGCGCGGCGACCACCGAGCAGGCGCTGGAGCCCAGCCCGGAGCCAATCGGCATGTTTTTTTCCAGGGTCATCGCCACCGGCACCGTTTTACCGATCTCCCGGCAAAAGCTTTCCCAGCACTGGTAAACAATGTTCTCCTGCGGCGCCGTCGGCAGTTTACTGGCGAAGCGTCCCAGATTCTGCAGGCTGAATTGCTCCGCCGCTTCGACAGTGACGTTGTCGCCAAGCAGCGTGCCATCGACCGGCGTGACCGCCGCGCCCAACACATCAAACCCGACGCTCATATTGGCACTGGAAGCCGGGGCATATACTTTGACCATCTTAAACTCCTAACTTCCAGGAAAGGGTGCGCAGCAGGTCGGCGAATACACCGGCCGCCGTGACGTCGTTCCCGGCACCATAGCCGCGCAGCACCAGCGGCAATGGCTGATAATAGTGGCTGTAAAAGGCCAGCGCGTTCTCGCCATTTTTGACTTTGAACAGCGGATCGTTGCCGTCAACGGCGGCAATTTTCACCCGGCAGGTACCATCCTCTTCGATGTTACCGACATAGCGCAAGACTTTACCTTCATCGCGCGCCTTAGCGATCCGCGAGGCGAACGCATCATCCAGCGACGGCAGGCGGGCCATAAAGGTCTCAACATCACCGCTGGCGTCGAAGTCCGCCGGCAGCGCCGACTCGACGATAATGTCCGACAGCTCCAGTTCACGTCCAGTCTCACGGGCCAGAATCAGCAGCTTACGCGCGACATCCACCCCGGATAAATCGTCGCGCGGATCCGGCTCGGTATACCCCATCTCACGGGCCATCGCCGTCGCCGCCGAGAAACTCACGCCTTCATCCAGCTTGCCGAAGATAAACGACAGAGAGCCGGAGAGGATCCCGGAGAAATGGCGCAGTTCATCGCCGGCGTTGAGCAGGTTCTGCAGGTTCTCAATCACCGGCAGGCCAGCGCCAACGTTAGTGTCATAGAGGAACTTGCGGCGCGAGCTGCTCGCGGCGTGGCGCAGCTGATGATAATAATCCAGCGAAGAGGTATTGGCCTTTTTATTCGGCGTGACCACATGGAAACCTTCGCGCAGGAAGTCGGCGTACTGATCGGCGACCGCCTGGCTGGAGGTACAGTCGACGATCACCGGATTCAGCAGGTGGTACTCTTTTACCAGGCGGATCAGGCGACCGAGATTAAAGGGTTCTTTCGCCTCCGCCAGCGCCTCACTCCAGTTTTCCAGATTCAGACCATGCACGCTGGTCAGCAGCGCCTGAGAGTTGGCCACGCCGCAAACGCGCAGATCGATATGTTTGCTCTTCAGCCAACTCTGCTGGCGTTTGATTTGCTCCAGCAGCGCGCCGCCGACGCCGCCGACGCCGATGACGAACACTTCGATCACCTGGTCGGTGTTGAACAGCATCTGATGGGTCACGCGCACGCCGGTGGTGGCGTCGTCATTGCTGACCACCACCGAAATGGAGCGCTCGGATGAACCCTGGGCAATCGCCACGATATTGATATTGGCGCGGGCCAGCGCGGCAAAAAACTTTGCCGAGATACCGCGCAGGGTGCGCATTCCGTCGCCCACCACCGAGATAATAGCCAGACGCTCCATAATGGCCAGCGGCTCCAGCAGCCCCTCTTTCAGCTCGAGATAAAACTCATCTTCCATCGCCCGTTTGGCACGCGCGCAGTCGCTCTGCGGCACGCAGAAACTGATGCTGTACTCGGAAGAGGATTGGGTGATCAGCACGACCGAGATGCCGGCGCGGGACATGGTGGCGAAGACGCGGGCCGCCATGCCGACCATGCCTTTCATCCCCGGCCCGGAGACGTTGAACATCGCCATGTTGTTGAGGTTAGAGATGCCTTTGACCGGCAGATCGTCCTCGTCGCGGCTGGCGCCGATGAGCGTTCCCGGCGCCTGCGGGTTGCCGGTATTTTTAATCAGACATGGGATTTGGAACTGGGCGATAGGAGCGATGGTGCGCGGGTGCAGCACTTTCGCGCCAAAGTAGGAGAGCTCCATCGCCTCCTGATAAGACATCGATTTCAGCAGACGCGCATCCGGCACCTGGCGCGGGTCGCAAGTGTACACGCCGTCGACATCGGTCCAGATTTCGCAGCAGTCGGCGCGCAGGCAGGCGGCCAGTACCGCAGCCGAATAGTCGGAGCCGTTGCGCCCCAGCACCACCAGCTCGCCCTTCTCATTGCCGGCGGTAAACCCGGCCATCAGGATCATATGGTCTGCCGGGATCTGGCTGGCGGCGATGCGGCGGGTGGATTCGGCGATATCGACCGTGGATTCCAGATAGTGGCCCACCGCGAGCAGTTTTTCCACCGGGTTAATCACACTGACTTTATGACCACGGGCTTCCAGCAGACCCGCCATGATGGCGATGGAGAGCTTTTCGCCTCGGCAGATCAGCGCGGCATTGACGCTGTCCGGGCACTGACCCAGCAGGCTGATACCGTGCAGGACATGCTTAATCTGAGCAAACTCCTGCTCAACAAAGGCTTTCAGCTGGGCGAGCGGGAAAGCGGGCTGGGCGTCGGCAAGGCCCTGAAGAAGTTCGGTAAAAATGCGTTCAGCGTCGGCAATATTGGGGAGGGCATCCTGGCCGCCAATGGTCTTTTCAATCATCGCTACCAGATGGTTGGTGATCTTCGCCGGGGCAGACAGGACGGTCGCTACCTGCCCCTGCCTGGCATTACTCTCCAGAATATCGGCAACCCGCAGAAACCGTTCCGCATTTGCCACTGATGTACCGCCGAACTTCAACACTCGCATGGTTCTTACCCCTTGATCTCTTGTCAAAAAAAAAGCCCGCACTGTTCAGGTGCGGGCTTTTTTCTGTGTTTCCTGTACGCGTCAGCCCGCACCGTTACCTGTGGTAATGGTGGTGGTGATAATGGTGGTAATCATGCCGATGCGATTCATGGATGTTGTGTACTCTGTATTTTTATCTGTCTGTGTGTCCTGCCTATATTGGTTAAAGTATCTGCCCTCTTAAGTCAATGAATTTCTCAATTAACCTCATTTCAGCAAGCTTACGTATTGCGCCACCCCGACAAGGAAAAACATCCAGATCGGCGGAACATCCCCCGCAAAAACAGCACATACAACCATAATTAAAATATATGACAGAGCTTTATTCTGACAGGTTTTTTTCAATATCATGCAGCAAACGATGCAACATTGCCGTGTCGCGCTGCTGCAGCAGCCCCATTCGTTGCGACAGCCAGTCGGCCAGTTTGGCATCATCCTCCACGCCCAGACGCGAAAGCAAGGCCAGGGCGCGCAGGCGCAACGCCTGCAGCTGATGATGGTCTGCCGCGGCGGCGGCGGGCGCCGGTTGTTGCATAAGCGATGCTAATTGATAGCAGTAGACCATCACCGACTGACCGAGGTTTAGCGAAGGATAATCCGCGGCCATCGGCACGCCGGTCAGCACATCGGCCAGGGACAGCTCCTCATTGGTTAATCCGGCGTCTTCACGGCCAAATACCAGCGCGGTATGGGTCATCCAGTTCGCCTTCTCCTCCAGCAGCGGCAACAGCTGCTGCGGCGTGGCGTAATAGTGAAACCGCGCGCGACTGCGGGCGGTGGTGGCGACGGTAAAATCGACGTCGTGCAGCGCCTCGGCAAGGGTGGAATAGGTGGTGATACCATCGAGGATGTCGCCTGAGCCGTGCGCCACCCAGCGTGCCGCCGGCGCCAGATGGGCTTCACTGTCCACGATCCGCAGATCGCGAAATCCCATGGTTTTCATCGCCCTGGCGGCGGCGCCGACGTTCTCGGCCCGGGCAGGACCGACTAAAATAATCGTTAAACGCATTGCGGTTTTTTTCTCTCTCTCAGGCGTTGTCGAGGCGCGGAGCCCCGCATTTTACGCGGTGAAAATTTACAAATTTGCAACAAAAATCACTAAAATTGCGTTTTCTTACCCATAAAAAAATCTAAACTGTTCTCAGGAGGCCATGACAAGGAGTATGTTAACAGAACCCATTTATCCATATGATGGGCAATGAAATTTCACCTGACGCATCGTTGCAGGCATTGGATTCACTGTATTTATTAATTTATCCACGCAACTAGTTGAGCCGGGTAAAGATTGTGACTATAAAGAGCATGGCGATGCAATGATTTCACAAGACTGTTAACGTGCTACAATTGAACTTGATATATGTCAACGAAGCGTAGTTTTATTGGGTGTTCGGCCTCTCTTAGCCTGTTATGTTGCTGTTAAAATGGTTAGGATGTCAGCCGTTTTTGACACCGTCGGGTCCAGAGGGAAAGTACCCACGACCAAGCTAATGATGTTGTTGACGTTGATGGAAAGTGCATCAAGAACGCAATTACGTACTTTAGTCATGTTACGCCGCGCATGTTAATTTGCGACATGCAGCAGGCAGGTCAGGGACTTTGGTACTTCCTGTTTCGATTTAGTTGGCAATTTAGGTAGCAAACATGCAGACCCCGCACATTCTTATCGTTGAAGACGAGTTGGTAACACGCAACACGTTAAAAAGTATTTTCGAAGCAGAAGGTTACGATGTATTCGAAGCGACCGATGGCGCGGAAATGCATCAGATCCTGTCTGAAAATGATATCAACCTGGTGATCATGGATATCAACCTGCCGGGTAAAAATGGTCTTCTGCTGGCGCGCGAGCTGCGCGAGCAGGCTGACGTCGCGCTGATGTTCTTAACCGGTCGCGACAACGAAGTGGATAAGATCCTTGGCCTCGAAATCGGCGCTGACGACTATATCACTAAACCGTTTAACCCGCGTGAACTGACTATCCGCGCGCGCAACCTGCTCTCCCGTACCATGAACCTCGGTACCGTGAGCGAAGAGCGTCGCAGCGTGGAAAGCTACAAGTTCAACGGCTGGGAACTCGATATCAACAGCCGTTCCCTGGTCAGCCCGAACGGCGAACAGTACAAGCTGCCGCGCAGTGAATTCCGCGCGATGCTGCACTTCTGCGAAAACCCGGGCAAAATTCAGTCTCGTGCCGAGCTGCTGAAGAAAATGACCGGTCGCGAGCTGAAGCCGCATGACCGTACCGTTGACGTGACCATTCGTCGGATTCGTAAACACTTCGAATCCACTCCGGATACCCCGGAAATCATCGCTACCATTCACGGTGAAGGTTACCGTTTCTGTGGCGATCTGCAGGAATAATGCGATTTATTCCGCAGCCATGATGTGAAAACGGCGCCCCGAGGGCGCCGTTTTTTTATGCCGTCACTCTTTCCAGAGGCGCAGTTTGTCGTCATCGGCAGACGGCGGCGGAGGCACACTGCCTTTCGGTAACGATAACGCATACCAGTCCACTCGCCGGGTCAAAAACATCAGAGTGCTTAGCGCCAGCACCAGCACCCCGGTACCCAAGAGCAGCGCACTGTCCTCGGAATGCAGCAGAAACCACATCACCCCGTCCAGCAGCAGCAGCGCCGCGACAAACAGCAAGCTGTTACGCCATCCCCTGAGCACCGCCTGGAGGTAGATCCCGTTCATCACCGCGCCGGACAGGCTGGCGGCCAGCCAGGCGGCGGTAAAGCCAATGTGCTCCGAAAGCGCCAGCAGCACCAGGTAAAACAGCACCAGCGATAAGCCCACCAGCAAATATTGCATCGGATGCAGGGAGCGATGGGTCAGGCTTTCGAAAGCGAAAAAGGCCATAAACGTCAGCCCGATTAACAGGATGGCATATTTTGTCGCCCGGTCGGTTAGCTGGTACTGGTCGGCAAGCGACATGACATCGGCACTGAACGCCGGCAGGCGCGACCACGGGATCTCCATATCATCCTTGAAATAGCTGCCCATATCGTTGGCGAACCAGCTGCTTTGCCAGTGGGCGCGATAGCCGGCAGTATTCACTTCGCGTTTCGTTGGCAGGAAGCTGCCGAGAAAGCCGGGATGCGGCCAGTTACTGGTCAGCTGCAGCTCGCTGTTGCGCCCGAGCGGCGCCAGTGAAAATGCGCCCGTCCCGTTCAGATCGAGCGAAAAAGCGATCTCAAGCGGCTTGTTGTCCTCCGCCAGCGCAGGCATCGGCATATGGATGCCCGCCCCATCGCCGCTGATCCCCAGCCCAGGCTCCACGCTTAATAGGCTGCCGTTAACCTCCGGGGCATGAATGGCGCCAATGCCGCGGGCATCGCCGACGCTCACCACCAGCCGCGGCTGGCCCAGGGAGATATTCGTTTTTCGCAATGACGCCAGACGCAGCGGATCGAAGGAGGCCTTGATCTGCAGGGCGTTATGCCAGACCTGTCCGCTGTAGATGCCCACCCTTCTCGACTCCACGGTCTGTTTGCCGGTGACCGCCAGAGACTCCGGCAGCCAGTAGTACTCCCAGCTCCGCTGATATTCGACCTCTTTTTGGTTCTCCCTGCGGGTCAGCGTCTCGGTTACCGGAATAGCGATCAGCGGCCCGGCGAGTTTTTGCGAGCCGCTGGTGCTCTGTTCAATGGCATCCACAACCTCGCTGCGATAATCAGCCCGCTCATTGATGAGCTCCCTGACTATCATCAAAGGCAGAGATAACAGCACAATACAGCCTATTAACGTGGTAATTTTCCAGAATAACGGTGATTTCAACATAGCTTTCTCCCTATCGTAATGGCCTCACAATAGGGCGGTTGTGTGGGGGGAATTTGAAGCTATGTGAAGGGACGGTGAAGTCTCAGCGTGGCGACCACGCCGCCTTCGGGCCGATTGTGTAGACGGATATCGCCGTGATGCAGGCGCGCGACTTCACGAACGAAGGCCAGCCCAAGGCCGCTGCTCTTGTGGCCGTCTTCACGCGGCAGCGAGTAGAACCGCTCAAAGATCCGCGTCAGGGCATACTCCGGAATACCGCATCCGTTATCCGTTACGCTCAGTCGCACCTCTGCATTTCGTTTCTCTACTGCCAGGGCGATCTCGCCCCCCTGGGGGGTAAAATCAATCGCGTTGTCGAGCAGATTGCCCAGCGCCTGGGACAGCAGTTCGCCATCGCCATTGACCAGCATCCCACTCTCCTGCCAGCGCAGGGTGATGGCTTTCGCCGCCAGGGCGATGTCGCGCTCTTCCGCCAGCCGTTGGTATAGCGCATCTATCGACACCGGCTGCGGCTTTATCTCCAGCCGGCTTTCCAGTCGCGCCTGCTGGAGCAACCGCTCCACCAACAGCTGCATGCGAGTATTTTGCGCGAGGATATTCTCAGTAAACCGCGCCGCCACCGCAGGCGGCGGCTCTTCGCGCAGGATCTCCGCCGCACCGCGGATGGCCGCCAGCGGACTTTTCAGCTCGTGAGTCAGGTCATAGACATAGTTTTCGATGGCGTTTTTGCCTTCGAGCTTCACCCGCATGCTCTCCAGCGCCTGGGCCAGCTTACGTAGTTCGCTGCTGCCGACCTCCGGCAGCGGCAGCGGGCGGTCAGCGGTCACCGAGTCCGCATAGCGCACCAGCTTGCCGATAGAGAAATTGATCCACCAGACGACGCCGCAGCCAATCAACAGGGCAATGCCCAGCAGAGCGCCGCCGGCCCAGAGGATCCGCCGCTCGCTGCGCTGAATGACCGGCGTCATCGCCAGGTTGGGTTTACCGACGCTCAGCACGCCGATAATCCGCCCCTTATCCATCACCGGCGCGGCGATATACATCACCGAGCTGGCTTCATCATGCGGATCGCTGCGCGTACTGCGCGCGCCGTACTGGCCGCGCAGGGTGAGCCAGACGTCGTTCCAGCGTGAATAGTCCTGCCCTGTCGCCTCTCCGCTCGAGTCAAACACCACCTTGCCCCGGGCATCGGTCAGATAGACGCGGTACTCATTCCGCACCTTTTTAATTCCGCCAATATTGGCGTTGAGCCGCTGCTGGTTGAGCTGGTGAAAGGCCTGCGCCAGCCTGCCCTGCTGCGGGTTTGCCGCCAGCAGGTCCTCACGCGCCAGCGCCGCCAGCAGGGTGGCGGTATCGTTGAGGGTTCCCTCCGTGGCCCGGCGCACGCCCGGCTTGACTTCCTGGACAAAGATCGACAGTACAAACCACGCGGCGATCGCGACGATAAGAAAATAGCCCAGCAGCAGGCGCATGCCGATGCGCATCAGCCGCGCCCCAGGCTGTAGCCCATCCCGCGATGGGTATTGATTGGCGCCACCTCAGGATTAACGACCCGCAGTTTAGCGCGCAGGGTTTTGATGTGGGTGTCGACGGTGCGGTCGAGGCTTTCCCAGGCATCGCTCCACACCAGCTCCATCAGCTGCTGGCGGGAGAAGACGCGACCGGGCGCGTGAAGCAGCGTTTTCAACAGCAGAAATTCATAGCGCGTCAGGTTCAGCGGCTGGCCGAACCAGCTTATCGACGCCGCCTGCTCGTCAAGCACAAACTCGCCGACGCGAACTACCGACGAAGGCGCGGCGAATTTTTGCAGCCGCCGCAGCACGCTGCGCACCCGCGCGCAGACTTCGCGCGGCGAAAACGGCTTGGCGATGTAATCGTCAGCGCCGATTTCCAGCCCCAGCAGCTTATCGACCTCGTCGCTCCGCGCCGTCAGAAACAGCACCGGCAGCGCCGGAAAGCGCGTCAGCAGGCGCCGACAGAGCTCGAAGCCGCTGATATCCGGCAAGCCGACGTCGAGGATGGCCACATCGGGCGCCTGATGCGCCGCCGCCTCCAGCGCGGGCAACCCGCGGTCAAAGACGGTGACCTGGAAGCCCTCCTGCTGGAGCATATAAACCAGGGTATCGGCGATACTCTGTTCATCCTCAACTAACCAAATCCGTGGCTGCTGCATGCGCGCTCCCGTTTATTTATTCCAGGGCATAATCGGCACGGCGCTGATGGCGTTCTTCGGCGAACCATCAACCACTTTATCCGAATAGGTCAGGTAGACCAGCGCATTGCGTTTCGCATCATAGAAGCGAACGACCTGTAGCTTTTTAAACACCAGCGAGGTGCGCTTCTGGAACACCACGTCGCCCTGGCTTTTGCCATTTTTGATTTTGTCCGTCAGCTCAATCGGCCCGACCTGCTGGCAGGAGATGGCCGCGTCGGAGGTATCTTCCGCCAGACCCAGCCCGCCTTTGATCCCGCCGGTCTTCGCCCGGCTGATATAGCAGGTCACGTTCTGCACATCCGGATCGTCAAAGGCTTCGACGACAATTTTGTGATCCGGCCCTAACCATTTGAAGACCGTATCCACGGAACCAATCTGCTCCGCCTGAGCGACCTGGCAGCCGGCCAGCAGCAGCAGGCCCATCGCAAACTTCTTGTATTTCATATTGTTACCATTCTTAAAAAATATAGCTGAGTGATTATCACGCACTTTGCGGAAAAGGTTTATAGATCACAGCTTTACAAAATTCTCGTTCAGATCCACGGACCTACCGCATTTAAAAGCAAAAAAAACACTGAATGCTAAAACATCAAAAAATGCTATTATCCGCTACTTTAATATCAGGCACCTGTGTTTAAGGATGGGGACATTTTATGGATCAAGCAGGGATTATTCGCGATCTCCTTAGCTGGCTGGAAGGTCACCTGGATCAGCCGCTTTCTCTGGACAATGTGGCGGCGAAGGCGGGTTATTCCAAGTGGCATTTGCAGCGAATGTTTAAGGATGTCACCGGCCATGCCATCGGTGCCTATATTCGCGCGCGCCGGTTGTCGAAATCAGCTGTCGCATTACGCCTTACCGCCCGTCCAATCCTTGATATTGCGCTGCAGTACCGTTTCGACTCCCAGCAGACCTTCACCCGGGCGTTTAAGAAGCAGTTCTCGCTGACGCCGGCGCTCTACCGCCGCTCGCCGGACTGGAGCTCGTTCGGTATGCGTCCGCCGCTGCGTCTTGGCGAGTTTACCCTGCCGAAACATGAATTTGTCGCCCTGCCCACGACTCAACTGCTGGGGGTAACCCAGAGCTATACCTGTAAGCTGGAGGAAATCTCCGACTTCCGCAACCAGATGCGGGTCCAGTTCTGGCGCGATTTCCTCGGCAACTCGCCGTCGATCCCCCCGGTGCTCTATGGGCTGCATGAACCGCGTCCGAGCCTGGAGAAAGACGATGAACAGGAAGTGTTCTATACCACCGCGCTGACGCCGGAGATGGCTAACGGCCACCTGCAGAACGCCCATCCGGTGACGCTGGAGGGCGGCGAGTATGTCATGTTTACGTATGAAGGGCTGGGTACCGGCCTGCAGGAATTCATCCTGACGGTCTACGGCACCTGCATGCCGATGCTGAACCTGACGCGTCGCAAGGGGCTGGATATTGAACGCTTCTATCCTGAAGATGAAAGCCGGGATCAGGCCACGCCGATTCAGTTGCGCTGCGAATATCTGATCCCGATCCGCCGTTAACGCTGCAGCTCGTCCATCGCGGGGGCGTCAAGATGCGAGACGTCGCCCGCCGTTTCCACCACCCAGCCGGAAGCCAGCCACGGGCTCTGCTGATAATCGACGCGCGAGATAGAGCAGTTGCGCAGGCGCAGACGACGCTCTGCGTACGCCGGCAGCCCTAAAATCGTGCTCACCAGGCAGCCCAGCGCGATACCATGACTCACCAGCAGTGGTCGACTACCGGCCGGTAATTCCAGACAGGCTGCCAGCGCCGCATGCATGCGTTCGCTAAGCTCCTGCATCGATTCGCCCTGAGGAATACGACCATCCGGCGTGCCGTTGACCAGCTGGCGGCGCCAGCCCTCTTCTTCTTCGCTGAGCGAGTCGATATGGCGCTTCTCCAGCACCCCCATATCCAGCTCGCGCAGGCGCGCATCGGCGATCACGCTGCAGCCGCAGGCTTCGGCGATAATCTCTGCTGTGCGGCGGGTTCGTCCCAGATCGCTGGTAATGATATGGGTGATCCCCAGCGTTCTGGCGCGCTCGCCAACCTGCCAGGCCTGGCGCTCACCGTGTGCGGTCAGCGGGCTGTCGGACTGACCCTGAATACGTCGCTCGGCGTTCCACTGCGTTTCACCGTGGCGAACAAGGTATACCTGTAACATGCTTTTTTTCCGTTCTGAACTCGTTATCGACCGCTTTCGGGCATTACCGCCTGCCCTGGGGGTGATTTAGAGTATACTGCGATGACGTTAGTTTATTCTGAGTTGTTTTGATTATGCACCATGTTGTCTCAGCGACCACTAATCCCGCCAAAATTCAGGCAATTCTGCAGGCTTTTGACGAGATTTTCGGCGAAGGATCCTGCCACATTGAGTCCGTATCCGTCGAGAGCGGCGTGCCGGAACAGCCCTTCGGCAGCGAGGAAACGCGCGCTGGCGCACGAAATCGCGTCGCTAATGCGCGCCTCGCCCAGCCCCATGCCGATTTCTGGGTCGCCATCGAAGCCGGAATTGACGATGGCAGTACCTTTAGCTGGGTGGTCATCGAAAGCGCCAGCCAGCGCGGAGAAGCGCGCTCAGCCACGCTGCCGTTGCCTGACGTTATTCTTGAGCAGGTTCGCGCTGGCGAAGCCCTCGGGCCGGTCATGTCGCAGTATACCGGCATCGATCAGATCGGTCGTAAAGAGGGGGCGATTGGGGTTTTCACCGGCGGCAAATTAACCCGCAGCAGCGTTTACCATCAGGCGGTCGTGCTGGCGTTAAGCCCGTTCCACAACGCTATTTATCGCTAGCCAGCAGCGTCTGCTCCAGCCACTGGCGCAGCTCAACCGGCGCCGACTTCAGGCTGTTCGACCCGCGGGTAATGGTCGCAATACCGGCGCCGAGCTCATTTTTCAGCTCGCGCTGGCTCATCTCGCCGCGCAGCAGCTCTTCGATAATGCGCACCCGGGTTCCCAGCGCTTCGCGCTCATCAGGGGTTAGCATTAGCTGCAGCAGCGGCAGATGCAGATCCTGCGCATAGGCCTGCTGTAGCAGCGCCACAAAGCGCAGCCACTCCTGATGACGTTGTTCGGCAACGGCCGCGGAATAGGGAGATTGTTGGGTCATATCGCGCCACCATATTGAGACGGGCAGCTTACGCTGCCCGTCGAATGTACTCTTCAACGAGTACAAAGCATAACATACTTCCCGGCGATCAGTAACGCTGCCGCCACTCCGCATCGCTGAAGAGCTTATCCTGCTGTCCCATAAAGTAGCGGTAGTAGGCGTCATAGGAGAGGACATTCTTCACGTAGCCGCGGGTTTCCGAGAACGGAATACTCTCGACAAACGCCACGGCGTCGATCCGTCCGGCGCTGTTCCCCTGCCAGGTGCGTACCCGACCCGGCCCGGCGTTATAGGCCGCCGAGGCGTAGATGCGGTTATTGCCGAACTGCTGGTAAACGTACTGCAGATAGCTGGTGCCGATGTTGATGTTGGTTTCCGGATCCAATAGCTGCGACGGGCCGCTGTAGCCGGGAATGCGGAACATGCTGACGGTATGCGTCGCGGTGCCCGGCATAATCTGCATCAGCCCGCTGGCGCCGACCGGCGAACGCACTTTCGGGTTCCAGGCGCTCTCCTGGCGGGCAATGGCCATCGCGTAGCTCTGCGGAATATCTTTACCGCTGATATAGCGGGCAAACAGATCGTTATAGGCCAGCGGGAAGCGCTCCTCCAGCTGATCCCACAGCTTGCCGGCGATCGTCGCCTGCACGCTCAGATCCCACCAGTGTTGATCGAAGGCATAGCGCGCCAGCTGCGCCTGCTGAGATTTCGTGCGGCTGGTGACCAGATTCGCCCATTCGGTGCGCGCGGTGTTATCCATATTCCAGTACATCAGCTCGCGTACCCGGGCCATCTCCGGACCGGAGGCCAGCGCCGGATCGAGCGTGCCAGTCGCTTTATCGATGCGGAAGGTATACTCCTCGCCGAGACGCTGCGCGGCGACCATCGGGTAGAAACCGCGCTGCTGCATCAACGACCGGAGGATCGCCTGCGCCTCCTCGTCCCTGCCGCGCTCCAGCAACAGATCCGCCTGCCAGTAGCGCCATTCGTCTTTCTCTTTCGCCTCCATCGGCAGGCGCGCCAGCCAGGTATTCAGGCCATGGCGATCGCCCGTCCCCAGCGCCATCCGCACCCGCCGCTCCACCAGAGGCGTGGACTGCGATCGCATAATCGCATCGTCGCGCCAGATGGCCTGCTCTTCGGTCACATCGTTCCCCATCAGGCGCCAGGCGACAATATCGCGTAGCTCCTGGGTCTGATCCTCATTGAGCTGCTGGGCCTGCACCAGCGAAGGGATCATCAAACGGGCATTTTCCACATCCTGACGGGCGACGCTGGCGAAGGCGACGGCGGCCATCTGGCGGGTAAAGTCCGTCGCCCCGGTGGTGCGGGCAAAGGTCAGGACGCTGTTAGGATCGTTAGCCAGAGCGACCACGGCGCTGGCGATGCTCTGGTAGTTGGCGGGCATCTGCTGGGCCAGCGATTTCACCAGCCCGATATTGCCGGCCTTCATCGCCAGGCGGATCCGTTCGAGATAAGCCAGCGGATCCTGCTGGCCGGAGTCGCGCCAGGCGCTGAACAGCGGTTCACAGGCGCCGGGCTGGTTCTTGCCCGTCAGCCAGAGGTCTTTCGCTCCGCTCCAGGCCTCCTGCGACTGCCCCACGCTCAGTTTGGCGTAGTAGTAGTTGCACTGCGCCTCGGTGCTGGTCGGCTTATCGGGACTAAACGCCAGCAAGCCGCGCCAGTCGCTGCGCCGGGCCAGTTCATTCACGAAGCGCGAACGTAATGAACGCGCGGGGGGCAGCGTCGGGTTGGCGTCAATAAAGTTTTTCACCACCAGCGCCGGCTGGTTCATCAGATCGTCGGTAATCTGCCGGTACTGCAAATAGGGATACAGGGGATAGGTGCTTAACGTGGGCATCAGCTGGTCAACCACATCCATCTGCCGGTTATCCCACGCCTGCTTAATTTGTGCGTAGCGGCTGCGCTGTTCATCCAGTGAATCCGCATGCGCCAGCTGACTCAACGCCAACAGACCAACGCTGGCAGCCAAAAGATGCCACGCCATTTTTTTGGCTTTTTCCACAAGCTCTTCCTCTTTCAGGTGCATTTTCGCAGCATCGTGCCGCTTAAAAGCCCCTGCCGGTTCGGCAGGCGGCTTTACTTATGCTAATCAGACAACGCTAAACGCGCCATGTCCTGAACATTTTTTTACGCTTCTGTGAATCCTGTCGCCTCGCTGGGATTAGCGCGCGAAAAAGGCTACACTTCGGCTTTGAACTATCTATCAAAATAGAAAGAGGCGAAGTCCAACGTGGCTCAATTCGTTTATACCATGCATCGTGTCGGCAAAGTGGTTCCGCCGAAACGTCATATTTTGAAAAATATCTCCCTCAGCTTTTTCCCTGGCGCAAAAATCGGTGTGCTCGGTCTGAACGGCGCCGGTAAATCTACCCTGCTGCGCATCATGGCCGGTATCGACACCGAGATCGAAGGTGAAGCGCGTCCGCAGCCTGGCATTAAAATCGGCTACCTGCCGCAGGAGCCGCAGCTCAACCCGGAGCACACCGTGCGCGAGTCCGTTGAAGAAGCGGTCGCCGAAGTGGTTAACGCGCTGAAGGGTCTGGACGAAGTCTATGCCAAGTACGCCGAGCCGGATGCAGACTTCGATAAGCTTGCCGCACAGCAAGGCAAGTTCGAAGAGATTATCCAGGCGCACGACGGCCACAATCTGAACGTGCAGCTGGAGCGCGCGGCCGACGCCCTGCGCCTGCCGGACTGGGATGCGAAAATCGCCAATCTTTCCGGTGGTGAACGCCGCCGCGTCGCGCTGTGCCGCCTGCTGCTGGAAAAACCAGACATGCTGCTGCTCGACGAACCGACCAACCACCTGGACGCCGAGTCCGTCGCCTGGCTGGAACGCTTCCTGCACGACTTCGAAGGCACCGTGGTGGCAATTACCCACGACCGTTACTTCCTCGATAACGTCGCCGGTTGGATCCTCGAACTTGACCGCGGCGAAGGTATTCCGTGGGAAGGCAACTACTCCTCCTGGCTGGAGCAGAAAGATCAGCGTCTGGCGCAGGAAGCCTCTCAGGAAGCCGCGCGTCGCAAATCCATCGAGAAAGAGCTCGAGTGGGTTCGCCAGGGCGCGAAAGGCCGTCAGTCCAAGGGCAAAGCCCGTCTGGCGCGCTTTGAAGAGCTCAACAACGTTGAATACCAAAAACGTAACGAGACCAACGAACTGTTCATTCCGCCAGGCGCGCGTCTGGGCGATAAAGTTCTGGAAGTCAGCAACTTGCGTAAATCCTACGGCGACCGCGTGCTGATCGACGATCTGAGCTTCTCGGTACCGAAGGGCGCTATCGTCGGCATCATCGGCCCTAACGGCGCGGGTAAATCAACGCTGTTCCGCATGATGTCCGGCCAGGAACAGCCAGATTCCGGCACCATCACCCTGGGCGAAACCGTTAAGCTGGCCTCCGTCGATCAGTTCCGCGACGCGATGGACAACAGCAAGACCGTGTGGGAAGAGGTCTCCGGCGGCCTGGATATCATGAAGATCGGTAACACCGAGATGCCGAGCCGCGCCTACGTGGGCCGCTTTAACTTCAAAGGCGTAGACCAGGGCAAACGCGTTGGCGAGTTGTCCGGCGGTGAACGCGGTCGTCTGCACCTGGCGAAGCTGCTGCAGGTTGGCGGTAACGTACTGCTGCTCGATGAACCGACCAACGACCTGGATATCGAAACCCTGCGCGCGCTGGAAAACGCCCTGCTGGAGTTCCCGGGCTGCGCGATGGTTATCTCGCACGACCGTTGGTTCCTTGACCGTATCGCCACCCACATTCTGGATTACCAGGATGAAGGTAAGGTGGAGTTCTTTGAAGGTAACTTTACCGAGTACGAAGAGTACAAGAAACGCACCCTCGGCGCCGACGCGCTGGAGCCGAAGCGAATCAAGTACAAACGGATCTCAAAATAAAATGCAAAAAGGCAACGCAAGTTGTCTTTTTTAATGTTTGCTCCCTCTCCCACCGGGAGAGGGCCGGGGTGAGGGCATCAGCCCGCAGAGGATCTACCCCTGCTCCCCCATCAGCTGCTTCACCAGCTCGACGCAGCGCAGGAAGCGCGTATCGTAGTCCGACTCCTTAACATGGACGAACTCGATCTCATTCTCTTTCAGCAGCGACACCAGCAGCGACTGAAACTCTTTACGATCCACCGAACTCCCAAGGCTGCGTAACCCATCGGCCACCCACGGGGTATTGTTCTCCAGCAGGATCACCAGATCGAAGCGGTATTCATCAATCAGCGCCTGCACGAACGGGTGCTCTCGCCCCTCGTACTTCAGGCAGAACGCCTGAGTGCTGACGAAGTCGGTATCGATAAACGCCACCTTGTTGGCATATTTCACTGCGAAATCAATATACTGGGCATGCCCGAGGGCTATTTTATCGTAATCCGAATACTGGAGCGCCATCTCATCGCCGCCGAGATGCGAAAAGACATAATCCCGGCCATATTCCCAGGCGCTGGTGGTATTGAAGATATTGGCGAGCTTATTGACCAGCGTTGATTTCCCGCTCGACTCGCCGCCGAGGATCGCCACCGTCCGCACAAAGAACGGTTTCACTTCCGTCGGAATATATTCCCAGTAACGGAACGGGTTCTCGCGGATCTGGCCGCCGCTAATATTCATAAAGGTCCGCTTAGGATCGATAAGCACCGTCTCGATTCCCAGATGCTCAAGGTACTGCGGCGCATCGGCCTCTTCCGAGGTATAGATCCGGTTCGGTTCGATCCCTTTTTCGCTCATAAAAGCGCGGATCCCATGGCTCCAGACGTCCCAGCCGTGCGGATAGGGCTCCATTCCTTCTTCATTGAAGGCGTGGATGCGAATATTCTTCTGATATTTAAAGGTTTGCAGCAGCCAGCGCAGGCGGTCAGGCACCGTCGGCTGCTGCGACATGGCGCTCTCTTCAAACAGCTCGCGGTCGCGAGTGTCGTCATAGCCCATGATGATATGCAGCTCATCGACCTGGCTACAGGCGCGTTGAATCAAATAGATGTGCCCGGTATGCAGCGGGTAAAATTTACCAAACACCACGCCGACGCTTTTCTGTCGGCGGGGAAACTCCAGCCCGAGGAAACGATGCAGCGCTTCTAGCTTCTGCGCGCTCGGGCTTTTGATTTTGGCATTCAACAGTTGGCTGAGATACCCTTTGGTCATCCCGCTGGCTTCCGCCACCTGCTGCAGGGTACAGCCTTTCTGCTTTATGGCGCTTTTTAAATAGTCAAATGACGACATCGCTAATCTCCTTTTAACTTATTATAAGTCGTCAAAAACGCTTAGCGCGTCTGAAAGCTTTTTCACACCAAAGATTTGCATGCCTTCCGGCACTTTTTTCGGCACATTGGCCGCCGGGACGATGGCGCGGCGGAAGCCATGCTTCGCCGCTTCGGAGATACGCTCCTGTCCGCTCGGCACCGGGCGAATTTCGCCAGCCAACCCCACTTCGCCAAAGACCACCAGGTCCTGCGGCAGCGGGCGATCGCGCAAGCTGGAGACCATCGCCAGCAGCAGCGCCAGATCGGCGCTGGTTTCCGTGACCTTCACCCCACCGACCACGTTGACGAAAACGTCCTGATCGGCCATCTGCAGGCCGCCGTGGCGATGCAGCACCGCCAGCAGGATCGCCAGACGGTTCTGTTCCAGCCCCACCGCCACGCGGCGCGGGTTGGACATCATCGAGTGATCCACCAGCGCCTGGATCTCCACCAGCAGCGGGCGGGTCCCTTCCCAGACCACCATCACCGAGCTGCCGGAGGTGATTTCATCTCCCCGGCTGAGGAAGATAGCGGATGGGTTGCTCACTTCGCGCAGCCCCTGCTCGGTCATGGCGAAGACGCCCAGCTCGTTCACCGCGCCAAAGCGGTTTTTGTGGCTGCGCAGAGTGCGGAAGCGGGAGTCGGCATCGCCGTCCAGCAGCACCGAGCAGTCAATACAGTGCTCCAGCACCTTCGGGCCGGCCAGCGAACCGTCTTTGGTGACGTGGCCGACCATGACGATCGCCACGCCGCGTGTTTTGGCAAAGCGCGTCAGGTAGGCCGCCGTTTCACGTACCTGGGCGACGCTGCCCGGCGACGACTGAACGTCGGCCATATGCATCACCTGGATAGAGTCGATCACCATCAGCTGCGGTTTTTCTTCCTCGGCAATCTGACAGATCTGCTCAATGCTGGTTTCCGACAGCATGTTCAGGTTCGCCGTCGGCAGCCCAAGGCGATGGGCGCGCATCGCCACCTGCTGAAGGGACTCCTCGCCGGTGACGTACAGGGTTTTCATCCCTTCCGCCAGCTTGCACAACGTCTGCAGCAGCAGCGTCGATTTCCCCGCGCCGGGGTTACCGCCAATCAGGATCGCGCTGCCCGGCACCACGCCGCCGCCGAGTACGCGGTCAAACTCTTTAAAACCGGTGGAAAAACGCGGCAGCGCCTCCAGGCTGATGTCTGACAGCTTCTGCACCTTCGAGACGCCGGCGTGACCGGCGTAGCCTGACAAACGCTCGTTTCTCGCCACCTGCGGCGACGCGGCGATGCGCATCTCGGTGATGGTATTCCAGGCATGGCAGGCGCTGCACTGCCCCTGCCAGCGCGGGTAATCCGCACCACATTCATTACAGACAAATGCGCGTTTTGGAGCTTTCGCCACGTTTACCTCTTACTTTTGGTTCATGCTGCCCGAGAGAATACAGAATACCCCCATCAGGTCAGCGTGGCGGATAGTCACTTCCGCCTGTTCATTCACTTTAGGCTTCGCATGATACGCGATGCCAAGCCCGGCAGCCTTAATCATCGGCAGGTCGTTGGCGCCATCGCCGATGGCCACGGTCTGCGCCGTTGGGATCGCATACTTTTCCGCCAGCTTGCGCAGCGTATTGGCTTTGTATTTGGCATCGACGATATCGCCGAGCACGTTGCCGGTGAGCTTGCCGTCGCGGATCTCCAGTTCGTTGGCGAACACCGCGTCGAGATGCAGCTTATCGCGCAGATACTCGGCGAAGAAGGTGAAGCCGCCGGAGGCGATCGCCACCTTCCAGCCCAGCGTTTCCAGCTTGAGCACCAGCTGCGCCAGGCCCGGCATCAGCGGCAGCGCGTCGCGAACCTGCAGCAGAATGCTGGCATCAGCGTCTTTCAGCGTCGCCACGCGCTGGCGCAGGCTGGCGGTGAAGTCCAGCTCCCCGCGCATCGCCCGCTCGGTCACTTCCGATACCAGCTCGCCGGTGCCGGCCAGTTTCGCGATCTCATCGATGCATTCGATCTGGATCGCCGTGGAGTCCATATCCATCACCAGCAGTCCCGGGGTGCGCAGATGAGGGATTTTACCCAATGGCGCGACGTCCAGCCCCGCCTCATGCGCCAGCCGCGTCGCACGGGGGGTCAGCGAACCGGCCAGGCGGATCACCTGGTAATCTTCGACCACCCAGGAGGCGACGATCACTAACGCGGCGCCCAGCTCACGCTGCCAGTCCGTCAGACGGCGTTTATCCAGCCCACGCCCGTACAGCAGCCAGCCGCTGCGCCCGGCGTGATAATCCAGCGGCATGACCTCGTCACCGCTCAGGGAAAGCGGCAACCCAGGCCACAGGGAAACGTCTTCAGGCAGGTCGCACCAGGTCAAACTGTTAGGCATTACGGCTCCACATCTCTTCATTCAGGCGAGGAAAATAACGCATGAGGCTACCTTGTAACCAGCGCTTCTGGCAACATTAAGCTGCAAATTTTCAAAGGTGGAATATGGTTCGCGCAAAACTGAAATTCCGGCTGCATCGTGCGGTCATTGTCCTTATCTGTCTCGCCCTGCTCGTCGCGCTGATGCAGGGCGCCTCGTGGTTCAGTCAGAACAGTCAGAAACAACGCAATCCGCAGCTGGAAGAGCTGGCCCGCACGCTGGCGCAGCAGGTGGTGCTGAATCTCACGCCGCTGATGCGCAGCGAAACGCCGGACGAAAAGCGCATCAATCAGCTGTTGACGCAGCTCACCCACAACAGCCGCGTACTGGACGCCGGGGTATATGACGACCAGGGCGACCTGGTGGCGCGCTCTGGCGAAAGCGTCGAGGTTCGCGACCGGCTGGCGCTGGATGGTAAGAAAGCCGGTGGCTACTTCAACCAGCAGATTGTCGAGCCGGTGCCGGGAAAAAACGGCCCGCTGGGCTACCTGCGTCTGACCCTCGATACCCATACGCTGGCGACCGAGGCGAAGCAGGTGGATAATACCACCAATATTTTACGCCTGATGCTGTTGCTGTCCCTGGCCATCGGCGTGGTACTGACCCGCACGCTGCTGCAGGGCAAACGCACCCGCTGGCAGCAATCGCCCTTCCTGCTCACCGCCAACAAGCCGGTTGAGGATGAAGACGATGAAAAGAAAGGAAATCTATAATGTCCACACTGCGCCTCCTGCTTTCTGACTCTTACGACCCGTGGTTCAACCTGGCGGTCGAGGAGTGCATTTTCCGCCAGATGCCCGCCACCCAGCGGGTGCTGTTCCTGTGGCGCAATGCCGATACCGTGGTCATCGGCCGCGCGCAGAACCCGTGGAAGGAGTGTAATACCCGCCGCATGGAGGAAGATCATGTGCGGCTGGCCCGTCGCAGCAGCGGCGGCGGCGCGGTGTTCCACGACCTCGGCAATACCTGCTTTACCTTTATGGCAGGCAAACCGGAGTACGACAAAACCGTCTCCACCGCTATTGTGCTGGCGGCGCTCAATTCACTTGGCGTAACCGCCGACGCCTCCGGGCGCAACGATCTGGTGGTCAAAACCGACAGCGGCGACCGCAAAGTCTCCGGCTCAGCCTATCGTGAAACCATGGACCGCGGTTTTCACCACGGCACCCTGCTGCTCAACGCCGATTTAAGCCGTCTCGCCAACTACCTCAACCCGGACCAGAAAAAGCTGCAGGCTAAAGGCATTACCTCGGTGCGCGGGCGGGTGGCGAACCTGGTTGAGCTGCTGCCGGGCATTACCCATCAGCAAGTTTGCGAGGCGATCCAGGAGGCGTTCTTCAGCCATTACGCCGAACGGGTAGACGCCGAGGTGATCTCCCCGGACAACACGCCGGACCTGCCGAACTTTGCCGACACTTTCGCTCGCCAGAGCAGCTGGGAGTGGAACTTCGGCCAGGCGCCCGCCTTTTCCCACCTGCTGGACGAGCGCTTCCCCTGGGGCGGCGTCGAGCTGCATTTTGACGTTGAGAAGGGCCATATCACCCGCGCGCAGGCCTTTACCGATAGCCTGAATCCGGCGCCGCTGGAGGCGCTGGCGGAACGCTTAATCGGCTGTCAGTATCGGGCTGAGGTTTTGCAACAGCAGTGTGAGGCGCTGATGGAGGACTTCCCGGAGCAGGAAGCGGAACTCAAAGCGCTGTCGGTGTGGATTGCCGGCGCGGTACGCTAAAAAAAAAGCCCGCTGGCGTAGCGCTTAGCGGGCCTGGAAAACCGCAGGCCGGGTCAGGCGAAGCCGCCGCCCGGCACAACAGCTTTTACTCTTTATCGCCCAGCAGCACGGATTCCAGCGCGATTTTAATCATGTCGTTGAACGTGGTCTGACGCTCCGCGGCAGTGGTCTGCTCGTGGGTACGAATATGGTCAGACACGGTGCAGATGGTCAGCGCTTTCGCCCCGAATTCCGCCGCCACGCCGTAGATACCCGCCGCTTCCATTTCCACGCCCAGGATGCCGTATTTTTCCATCACGTCGAACATGGACGGGTCCGGGGTATAGAACAGGTCTGCAGAGAAGATGTTGCCGACGCGCGCGTCAACGCCCAGCGCTTTCGCCGCGTCTACCGCGTTACGCACCATGCCGAAATCGGCAATCGCCGCGAAGTCGTGGTCTTTAAAACGCAGACGGTTCACTTTGGAGTCGGTGCAGGCGCCCATACCGATCACCACGTCGCGCAGTTTGACGTCTTCGCGCACCGCGCCGCAGGAGCCGACGCGGATGATTTTCTTGACGCCGAAATCGGTGATCAGCTCTTTGGTGTAGATAGAGCAGGACGGAATACCCATCCCGTGGCCCATGACGGAGATTTTGCGGCCTTTATAGGTGCCAGTGAAGCCCAGCATGCCGCGCACGTTGTTCACTTCACGCACGTCTTCGAGAAAGGTTTCTGCAATGTGCTTGGCGCGCAGCGGGTCGCCCGGCATCAAGACTACGTCAGCGAAATCGCCCATTTCTGCGTTAATGTGAGGAGTTGCCATCTTCAGTTCCTTTTACATTGTTGTTTTTGCCGGGCGGCTACGCCTGACCCGGCCGACAAAACCGTAGGCCCGGATCGCTGAGCGCCACCGGGCAATTGCATCACAGCATGTTTTTACCGTAGGCCATTGGCGAGGTACCAAAGTATGTCGCCAGCGTCTGGCCGATGTCCGCGAAAGTTTCGCGGTGGCCTAACGATCCTGGTTTCACTTTCGGGCCGTACACCAGCACCGGAATATGCTCGCGGGTGTGGTCGGTACCGGTCCAGGTCGGGTCGCAGCCGTGGTCGGCGGTGAGGATCAGGATGTCGTCTTCCCCTACCAGCTCCATCAGCTCCGGCAGACGGCGGTCAAACAGTTCCAGACCCGCCGCGTAGCCGGCGACATCGCGACGGTGGCCCCAGGAGGAGTCAAAGTCGACGAAGTTGGTGAAGACGATAGTCTCGTCGCCGGCTTCCTTCATCTCTTTGATGGTCGCGTCGAACAGCGCGTCCAGCCCGGTGGCTTTCACTTTTTTGGTGATGCCGCAGTTTGCGTAGATGTCCGCTATCTTACCGACAGACACCACGTGGCCGTTCTTCTCGTCAACCAGCTTCTGCAGCACGGTCGGCGCCGGCGGTTCGACCGCCAGATCGTGACGGTTGCCGGTACGCTGGAAGTTACCGGCTTTATCGCCGATAAACGGACGAGCGATGACGCGGCCAATGTTGTAGCCGCCTTCGGTCAGCTCTTCACGGGCGATTTCGCACAGCTCATACAGCTTGTCGAGGCCAAAGGTCTCTTCGTGACAGGCGATCTGGAACACGGAGTCAGCGGAGGTATAGAAAATCGGTTTCCCGGTTTTCATATGCTCTTCGCCGAGCTGATCGAGGATCACCGTCCCGGAAGAGTGGCAGTTGCCGAGGTAGCCCGGCAGGTTGGCGCGTTTCACCAGCTTATCCAGCAGCTCCTGCGGGAAGCTGTTTTCATGATCGCTGAAGTAGCCCCAGTCAAACAGCACCGGCACGCCGGCGATTTCCCAGTGGCCGGACGGCGTATCTTTACCAGAAGAGAGTTCATGCGCCCAGGCCCAGGCGCCAATCACTTCGGCATTGCCATCCATTCCGGCGGCAATTTTACCGGTAGAGCCTTCATGCGCTTTCACCAGCCCCAGACGGGTCAGGTTCGGTAAATTCAGCGGGCCTTTGCGGCCGTGGTCAGCCTCGCCTTTGGCGCAGGCTTCCGCAATGTGTCCCAGGGTATCGGCGCCGACGTCGCCAAAGCGGTCTGCGTCTTCCGTTGCGCCAATCCCAAAGGAGTCCAGCACCATGATAAATGCACGTTTCATCTTGTTCTCCATACATCTTGCGCTGCAAAAAAGCGATCAGATCAGTATATCGCTATTCGGTGATACGGCGATAGACTGTCGGTGTAATTTCTGGAGCTTTATCGTCCAGTTTAATGGCCGCTTTGACCGCTTTCGCGGCCTCCTGCCAGCTGTTCTCGTCTTTGGCATGGATCACCGCCAGCGGACGCTGTCCGTCCACGCGGTCACCCAGACGCGCCATCTCGGTAAAGCCAACGCTATAGTCAATGGTGTCTGATGCCTGACGGCGGCCGCCGCCCATAGAAACCACTGCCATACCCAGCGCGCGAGTATCCATCGCGCTGACAAAACCTTCGGTATCAGCATAGACTGCTTTGCTCAGCATCGCCGTCGGCAGATAATGATCATAATTCTCGACAAAGTCGCTCGGTCCTTTCTGCGCCGCGACCATACGGCCAAAAACTTCCGCCGCTTTACCATTATCCAGTACCGCCTGCAGCTTCGCGCGCGCGTCGGCATCGTCCGCCGCCAGCTTGCCGGAAATCAGCATCTCCACACACAGCGCCATCGTCACGTCGAACAGACGCGGATTGCGGTATTCGCCGGTCAGGAACTGGACCGCTTCGCGAACTTCAACGGCGTTCCCGGCGCTGGAAGCCAGCACCTGGTTCATATCGGTCAGCAGCGCGGTGGTGCGCACGCCGGCGCCGTTGGCGACCCCGACGATCGCTTCCGCCAGCGCGGCGGAAAGTTCATAAGTCGGCATAAACGCGCCGCTGCCGACTTTGACGTCCATCACCAGCGCATCCAGCCCTTCCGCCAGCTTCTTGGCAAGGATCGAGGCGGTGATCAGCGGGATGGAGTCCACCGTCGCGGTAATATCGCGGGTGGCATAGAAACGTTTGTCCGCCGGAGCGAGGGAGCTGGTCTGCCCGATAATCGCCACGCCGACATCTTTAATAATCTCGCGGAAGCGGTTGTCGTCCGGGAAGATATCGAAGCCCGGGATCGCTTCCAGTTTATCCAGGGTACCGCCGGTATGGCCGAGTCCGCGGCCGGAAATCATCGGCACATAACCGCCGCAGGCGGCCACCATCGGCCCCAGCATCAGCGAAGTGACATCCCCGACGCCGCCGGTGGAGTGTTTATCGACGATCGGGCCGTTAAGGTTGAGGCTTTTCCAGTCCAGAACGGTACCGGAATCCCGCATCGCCATGGTCAGCGAAACGCGCTCCGGCATAGACATATCGTGGAAGAAGATGGTCATCGCCAGCGCGGCGATCTGCCCTTCTGAGATAGTATTGTCGCGGATGCCGTTGATGAAAAAGCGGATCTCTTCATCGCTTAATGCCTGACCATCACGTTTTTTACGAATAATTTCTTGTGCGAGAAACACGGTAACCCCCATGAGGAATCGGGTGAATGGTGGCGGGTGGCGCTACGCTTACCCGCCCTACGATCCTGTAGGCCGGATAAGCGAAGCGTCATCCGGCAATGTCTGACAATCAGTAGCTGCTGGCGCTCTTGCCGTCGCCGTGACCCAGGGCTTTCAACAGGCTGGCCAGCAGGCTGGAGGCACCAAAGCGGTAGTGACGGGCATCGGCCCAGTCGGCGCCAAACAGCTCATCGGCGATCGCCAGGAACTGCTGCGCATCTTCCGCGCTGCGCACGCCGCCCGCCGGTTTGAAACCAACGGTTTTCTCAACGCCCATATCGCGGATGACTTCCATCATGATGCGCGCGCTTTCCGGCGTAGCATTCACCGGCACTTTACCGGTCGAGGTTTTGATGAAATCGGCCCCGGCTTTGATAGAGATTTCAGACGCTTTACGGATCAGCGCTTCTTCTTTCAGCTCACCGGTTTCGATGATCACTTTCAGCAGCACGTTGGCAGCCGCGCAGGCCTCTTTACAGGCTTTCACCAGCTCGAAGCCGACCTGCTCGTTACCGGCAATCAGCGCGCGGTACGGGAACACCACGTCCACTTCATCGGCGCCGTAAGCGATCGCCGCGCGGGTTTCCGCCAGCGCAATGTCGATATCGTCATTACCGTGCGGGAAGTTGGTGACCGTAGCGATGCGGATCTCCGGCGTTCCCTGCTCGTTCAGCGTTTTACGGGCAATCGGGATGAAGCGCGGATAGATGCAGACCGCCGCGGTGTTACCCACCGGGGTTTTCGCCTGATGACACAGGGCAATCACCTTCTCATTGGTGTCGTCGTCGTTCAGGGTGGTCAGGTCCATCAGTTTTAACGCGCGCAGGCTGCTTGCTTTTAAATCAGTCATTTCATACTCCGCCGGCGCAGTGCCGGTTCAATAGTTTGTTCACCTTGCGAGTCTGTTACTATTGTAACATTCACTCGCCGCTACACTTCGACATTCATCACAGTTAATGAAAACTACTTACTAATTTGCATTACTGTAATGTGACTTTAATCACAAAATATCAGCGCATACCGCGGCAATTATCCTCACGCCCCTCTTAAGCATAATCGAAACTCCGCACCCAATGAGGATGTGATAATTCTAACACACAATGACAGAGACTCTCGACACCGTGGCGCACATTTTGCCCACCCAGCCGGTGATGAAATTATTATGTTTTGAAATATATGCTATTTTTCCAAAAGCCAGAAATGATGGGATTTTCACAAATTCAATAAAACCAGCGACGCGGCGGCCGCTGGTTGAGGGAACTGGCTTAGAGGGCGAGGAAAACCCCGGCGATGGTGGCGCTCATCAGGTTAGATAGCGTCCCCGCCGCCACCGCACGCAGCCCAAGCTGGGCGATATCCTGACGCCGGTTGGGCGCCATCCCCCCGAGGCCGCCAATCAGGATGGCGATCGATGACAGGTTAGCGAATCCGCACAGCGCGAAAGAGATAATGGCTTTAGTGTGATCTGAAATAACCTGCAGCCCGGCCGCCGCCACCTCGGCGTCCGCCTTCAGATACTCGCCAAAGTTCATATAGGCCACGAACTCGTTAATGATCAGCTTCTGGCCGATAAACGACCCCGCGACCGTCGCTTCGTGCCACGGCACGCCGATCACCCATGCCAGCGGTGAGAAGACCCAGCCGAGGATCATCTGCAGCGACAGCTCCGGATGGTTAAACCAGCCGCCGACGCCGGACAGAATGCCGTTCAGCAGGGCGATCAGCGCGATAAACGCCAGCAGCATCGCGCCGACATTGAGCGCCAGCTGCATACCAGACGCGGCGCCGGAGGCGGCGGCGTCCAGCAGGTTGGCCGGTTTATCCGCGTCAGCGCTCTGGCGGTCATGAGCCGGGTTATCGTCCGGCGTTTCCGTTTCCGGTACGATAATTTTGGCAAACAGCAATCCACCCGGCGCCGCCATAAACGACGCGGCAATCAGGTACTCCAGCGGAACGCCCATCTGCGCATAGCCCGCCAGCACGGAACCTGCCACCGAGGCCAGGCCGCCGCACATGACCGCAAACAGCTCCGAGCGGGTCATAGTGGCGATATAAGGACGCACCACCAGCGGCGCTTCGGTCTGACCAACGAAGATGTTCGCCGTGGCCGACAGCGATTCGGTACGCGAGGTCTTCAGTACCGCCCGCAGCGCGCCGCCGAGAATGCGAATGACCAGCTGCATAATGCCCAGGTAATAAAGCACGGCAATCAGCGACGAGAAGAAGACGATCACCGGCAGCACGCGCAGGGCAAAGACAAAGCCGCCGCCGCCAAACACCTCGAACATTTTATCGGAGACCAGCCCGCCGAAGATGAAACCGATCCCTTCATTGCCATAGGCAATTACGCGGGCGACGCCGTTCGACATCGCTAACAGCGCCGAGCGCCCGGCCGGTACATACAATATCAACGCGCCGATACCCACCTGGATTATCCAGGCGCCGAGCACAGTACGCAGGTTAATGGCTTTTCGATTATTGGAGAGCAGCACAGCAATGGCCAACAGCGCCACCATGCCGATAAGTCCCATGAGGATTTGCATACAGATTCCCTGTGTTTTGATAGTCCAGCACTAACGGCGTGATTATATCGGCATGAAACTATCCTGCCTGCCAGGCTTCACACATTTTACGCAAATCAATGATATGGATGAACAATTATGAGAATTCGATCACCATACAGTGCCGGAGGGCAGGGAAAACAAGGCGAGCGTGTTGCGCATTATCCCTTCGGCTATGGCTGCCGGCGGCTCCGACCGCAGTTCGCACAGGGCGTCAAATACCCGCGCAGCTTGCTCCGGGCGATTGGGCTGTCCCTGGAAGCCATTGAGCGGCATATCCGGGGCATCGGTCTCCAGCAGCAGGGCTGAAAGCGGCAGACGCGCCATCACCTCGCGGGTTTTGCTGGCGCGGGGATAGGTAATGGTGCCGCCAACGCCGATCTTATAGCCAAGCTGCACGAAACGCTCGGCCTGCTGCAGGCTGCCGGCGAAGCCATGTACCACCCCGGTACGCGGTAGGGCATGTTTTTTCAGCAGCATCGCCAGCTTATCGTGGGTGCGTCGGGAGTGGAGGATCACCGGCAGATCGTAACGCTTCGCCAGACGCAGCTGCGCTTCCAGCAGCGCCTGCTGACGATCGAACTGCGGCTCGTCGCGATAGAGATCGAGACCAATCTCCCCCACCGCCACCAGTTTTGGCGGGCGCTGCGCCAGCGACGCCTCCAGTTGCGCCAGCCCCTCATCGGTGTGCTGCTCGATGACAATCGGATGCAGGCCCAGCGCGGCATACAGCGCCTCGTGCTGCGCCGCCAGCGCCAGCACGCGGCTAAAACGCTCAGCGGAGATGGCCGGAACGATAATTCGCCCGACGCCGGCCTGCGCCGCACGCGCCAGGCTGGCGACCTCATCTTCCGCGAAGGGGGGAAAATCGAAGTGGCAGTGGGTATCGATAAAACGGTGCGTCACGCCAGATCCTCATGATTAAAGCTTGCGTCATTGGCCTGCGGCGCAGCGATGATGGTCGCCTGCGGCGCTTCATTGGCCACCGGCACCGGCGGCACCACCACCGGCGCAGGCCGGGCGATACGCGGCGCGTGGCGCAACAGCGGCGGCCGGTCGGCCAGCAGTTTACCCACGGTGGCCAGGAAATAACGGCCGCACTGGCGTCCGGTTTTGTAGTCCTCCAGCAGCGCCGGCAGTCGGCTGCCAAGCGCCATGCTGCGCAGCGGCCGCTGGGGATAGATTTCGAAGATCCGCAGTTTGCCGGGCGGTTTTTCGATGAACTGCTGGATGGCGCGATAGGTGGTTTCGTGATGATGCACCAGATTGACCAGCGGCTGCAGGCTGCTCTCCCCCAGCCAGCGCTCCATCCGCTTAAACCACTCCGGGGTGTAAAACATCTGCGAAGGGACAGTGCGGATCACCACGATGGTCTGAGCGCCGCGGCGGGCCGCCTCCTGTACCGGTATCGCATCGCTGACGCCGCCGTCAAGGTAGCTAACGCCGTCAAGCAGCACGCCGCTGCGGTAAAATCCGGGGATGGCGCTGGAGGCGCGGATCAGATCCAGCCAGGTTTGCGGCGTCGGTGAAAAATAGCTGGCGGAGTAATCGTCGCCGCGACAGGCGCACATCCACAGCTCTTTGCCCAGCGCGAATTGCGTTTCGGCATAGTTCATGGCCAGCGGCATCTGCTGCGAGGTGGCCTCCACCAGCCAGTCGAGATCGATAAGGTTGCCGCCGCGCACAAAGCGCATCGGATCGAAAAACTGGCGTGAGGTGGTGTAGCGTGTGATGACTTTGCGGGCATAGCCTTGCTGATTACACATGTAAGCGGAGAGGTTTTGCGCCCCCGCTGAGGTCCCCAGCATCAGGTCAAAGGGGTTAAATCCGGCGCGCATGAATTCGTCCAGAACCCCGGCGGTGAAAATCCCTCGCTGTCCCCCGCCTTCACACACCAGCGCCAGCTTGCCTGGTCGGAAGGGTTTAACCGCCAGCGGGGCGATATTGCCCAGCGTAACGGGAATGCGTTGCCCCACCCTGCTTTCCTGTTCGATTAGTCTTCTCCTGACAAGGTAACGCAATTTGCCCATCGCTTAAACCGCGAAAGCCAGTCCGCAGGACTGGCTTTGTGTAAGACGACGTGTCAGTAAAAACGCTCAGGCTTCAGCATCGCCCGGATTGTTGTCCCTCTACGGACGTCTGCGTCCTGTAAACAGGCTCACCAGGAACAGGATAATCCCGACGACAAAGACGATTTTCGCGGCGCCAGCGGCAGTACCCGCCAGACCACCAAAGCCCAGGGCCGCAGCAATTAATGCAATGACCAGAAAAATAATTCCCCATCGAAACATACTTTTCTCCTTACCATAATGGACGGTGAACAGCGGTTTGCGCACCCTTTCTGGAAAGCTCATCGCTCAGTGGGTGCTGCTATTCGTTCGGCAACCTTGGCCAGACAACACTTTTGTTAATAACTCGATTTACTTCACGCTAAGATCGTTGCGGACGCTTTTCACACCGGAAACCGCTTTCGCAATCTCTGCGGCGCGCTCAGCCTGCGCCGCGGAAGCCACCGTACCGGTCAGATGCACTGCGCCGGCGTTAGTTTCGACTTTCACATTGCGCGAAGGGACAATGTCATCCGCCAGCAGCTTAGCCTTCACTTCGCTGGTAATAGCGGTGTCCCCGGCATAGCCTTTCAGCGTCGCCGTCTCACTCGACGATTTGTGCTGCACCGTCAGCTTGTCGTTGACCTGAGAGACGCCTTCGACCGCTTTTGCCACGCTCAGCGCCTGACTTTTCTGTTCAGCACTGGTGACGTCGCCGCTGAGGGTGACCACTTTGTTTTCCGTTTTCACCGAAATATCGCCGGAGTTAATATCTTTATGGTCGATCAGCGCCGCCTTTACCCGTGCGGTAATAGTGCTGTCGTCCATAAAATCGCCGACTTTATTAATCGAATTGTCTACCGCCTCTCCCGCATTGCTGGCAGCTGACTTCGCACTGTCTACCGTTGTTTTTTCCGTCTCTGCCGAGGCGTTCAACGCGGCTAAGCCTAAGAAGAGCGCCAGCAACATATTGGCATTCTTTAGTCTGGTCATCGTGATGTCCTCGTTTTTTCACCAGCGCTGGCGTCTTATCGCAGTGAATTACGCCAGCATTTTTAAAAACACGAATTAAATATAGTAGACAGGCGAAGGGGTTGCGGAGGATATGGATAAAAAACAGACGAATTAGCGGCGTTTTAAGAACTTTCCAGAAGGAGGGAAGCGCGGGCGGAAGAAGAAAAAAGCGCGGCCTGCGCCGCGCTTCGTCAGGGATTAGTGCTCGCGCGTTTTGCGGAACACCACGTCAGGATAACGCTCCTGCGTCAGGTTCAGGTTGACCATCGTCGGGGCGATGTAGGTCAGGTTATCGCCGCCATCCAGCGCCAGCTGAACTTCGTTTTTACGTTTGAACTCTTCGAATTTCTTCACGTCAGTGGATTCAACCCAGCGCGCGGTGGCCACGTTGACCGATTCGTAAATCGCTTCCACGTTGTATTCGCTTTTCAGGCGCGCCACGACGACGTCAAACTGCAGCACACCCACGGCGCCGACGATCAGATCGTTATTGGCGATCGGACGGAAGACCTGCACCGCGCCCTCTTCAGAGAGCTGAACCAGCCCTTTCAGCAGCTGTTTCTGCTTCAGCGGATCCTTCAGGCGAATACGACGGAACAGTTCCGGTGCGAAGTTCGGAATACCGGTGAACTTCATCATCTCGCCCTGGGTGAAGGTATCGCCAATCTGAATGGTGCCGTGGTTATGCAGGCCGATGATATCCCCAGGATAGGCTTCTTCAACGTGCGAACGGTCGCCGGCCATAAAGGTCAGCGCGTCGGAGATCACCACGTCTTTACCGATGCGCACCTGACGCAGCTTCATGCCTTTCTCATATTTACCTGACACCACGCGCATGAAAGCCACGCGGTCGCGGTGTTTCGGGTCCATATTGGCCTGAATTTTAAACACGAAGCCGGTGAACTTCTCTTCCGTCGCGGTGACTTCACGGGTGTCGGTGTTACGCGGCATCGGGGCCGGCGCCCACTCCACCAGGCCATCCAGCATATGGTCAACGCCGAAGTTACCTAACGCGGTTCCGAAGAACACCGGGGTGATTTCCCCGGCCAGGAACAGATCTTTATCGAACTCGTTCGACGCGCCCTGCACCAGCTCCAGCTCGTCGCGCAGCTGCTGCGCCAGATCTTCCCCCACCGCCGCGTCGAGATCCGGGTTGTTGAGCCCCTTCACGATGCGCACTTCCTGGATGGTATGGCCTTTACCGGTCTGATACAGGTAGGTTTCATCTTTGTAGAGATGATAGACGCCCTTGAACAGCTTACCGCAGCCGATAGGCCAGGTAATCGGCGCGCAGCCGATTTTCAGCTCGTTCTCCACTTCATCCAGCAGCTCCATCGGATCGCGGATATCACGGTCGAGTTTGTTCATAAAGGTGAGGATCGGCGTATCGCGCAGACGGGTGACTTCCATCAGCTTACGGGTCCGATCTTCGACGCCTTTTGCCGCGTCAATCACCATCAGGCAGCAGTCCACCGCCGTCAGGGTACGGTAGGTATCTTCCGAGAAGTCTTCGTGCCCCGGGGTATCCAGCAGGTTCACCAGACAGTTATGATAGGGGAACTGCATCACCGAGGTGGTGATCGAGATACCACGCTGCTTTTCCATTTCCATCCAGTCGGATTTCGCGTGCTGGCTGGAGCCACGACCTTTTACGGTACCGGCGGTCTGAATCGCCTGTCCGAACAGCAGCACCTTTTCGGTGATGGTGGTCTTACCGGCATCCGGGTGAGAAATAATGGCAAAAGTGCGGCGTTTGGCCACCTCTTGCAGATAAGGAGACAACGTCATAATTAATCTTCTAAGTAAACGCGGCCATGAGCCACGCATGTGGAATACGAAAAATTGCGGCTATTTTACCCATCAACGGGGGGGAGGCAATCAGTGTTTACACAGGAGCTGCTCCAGTTCGCTTAACGAGGTCACCGTCCAGTCCGGCTCGAGGTCCGCCGGCAGCTCGCGCTGATGCGCATTGAGCCAGCAGGTCGCCAGTCCGGCATTCACGCCGCCGCGAATATCCGACTCGGCGGTATCGCCGACCATCAGCACCCGCGAGCGCGGTGGGTTACCCGCCTGCGCCAGCGCGTAATCGAAAATGCGCGCGTCCGGTTTGGCGACGCCCACTTCTTCAGAAATAATCAGCAAATCAAAGTGATCGCGTAAACCGGTCCGCTCCAGACGAGTCTGCTGCAGCGAGGTAAAGCCGTTGGTGATGATGCCCATCTTGACCTTGCCCTGCAGCGCGTTGAGCAGAGAGACCGCGCCCGGCAGCGGCGCACAGATTTCCGCCATCGCATTCATAAACGCGTCGTTGAGTTCCCCCGGCGGCACATTCAAACGTTCCGCCCAGCTGTCAAAGCGCTGGTGCTGCAGCTGCAGCGAGGTGATGGCGCCGTTCTGGTAATCCACCCATAGCGGCTTATTCACGGCCTGATAGTCCTGAAAATCTTCGGCGGTAAAGGTCACGCTGTAGTCGAGAAACATCCGCTGCAAGCCACTGAAAGAATCAAACGTAAACAGCGTTTCATCGGCATCAAAGAAAATCCAGTCCCATTTCATCGTATCACCTTGTCTTACATACTGATTGGCAGAGCCATAATAATGGCGTCTTCGCGCCCGTCGGCCGTCGGGTAGTAGTTGCGGCGAATCGTCGCCTCATTGAAGCCTAAGCTTTCATACAGCGCGATAGCGGCAACGTTGGAGGCGCGCACCTCCAGCCATAGCGTGACGACGCCGAGCCTTTCGACTTCGTCAATGACGTGTTCCAGCAGCGCTCGCCCCAGGCCACGGCGCTGGTAAGCGGGATCGACCGCGATATTGAACAACGTCGCCTCATCCAGCACCACTTGCGTAATGGCGAACGCCGCCATTTCGCCATCCACCGACAGCTGATAGTTGCGATAGCGTTCCCCCTGGTTACTGGCCAGGGTCTGTTCGCTCCACGGGAAAGCGTGGGCGCGGGTTTCGATTTGCCAGGCTCGGGTTAAATCAGCCGTGCTGAGGATAGAAATCGTGTTCATGTGCGCAGATTTGTTGCCAGAGCGCCCTGCGAGCCGGCGCGCTGGTCTGGAGTTCATCAAAAGCGGGGGTGGACACCTGGGCGCCCGCCAGCGGCAGCGACGCCTCTGTGCCCAACCGCCAGCTGTTGCAGCGGCTGTCCTGCGGCAGCATCGCCACCCGCTCCGGGGTCAGCTGCAGGACCTGATCTGGCGTCACGGCCAGCGCGCGCAATACGTCGCCAATCAGCGGCTCTGTCAGCGACGGCGGGGTTTCCGCCACCATCACCAGACGAATATGTTCAGGAAGCGAGATAGCGATTTCGCCCTGCAACGCCCCCGGTCGGCGCAGCGACCACTGGGTAATGCCCAGCTGCTGTAGTTGCCAGTCTCGTCGGGATGTCATAGCGAAACACTCCTGTTAAACAAGCGCGCAATATAGCAAATCCGTCGTATCTGCGCCAACAAACTACTATAATCGGCGCCAGTCTTAATGAAGGAGTGTTTCATGTCCGCTTTTACCCCGGCAAGTGAAGTCTTGCTGCGCCACAGTGATGATTTCGAGTCCGCCCGCGTTCTGTTTGCCGGTGACTTGCAGGATGACCTGCCTGCGCGTCTGGATACCGCGGCCAGCCGCGCCCACACCCAACAGTTCCACCACTGGCAGGTCCTCAACCGCCAGATGGGTGACAACGTCCGTTTTAGCTTAGTGGCTGAGGCCGCTGACGTCGCCGAATGCGACACCCTGATCTACTACTGGCCAAAAAATAAACCAGAGGCACAGTTCCAGCTGATGAACCTGCTCTCTCTGCTGCCGGTGGGAAGCGACATTTTCGTCGTCGGTGAAAACCGCAGCGGCGTCCGCAGCGCGGAGCAGATGCTGGCTGAATACGCGCCATTAAACAAAGTGGATAGCGCCCGCCGCTGTGGCCTCTATCATGGCCGACTGGAAAAGCAGCCCGCCTTCGACGCCGATGCCTTCTGGGGCGAATACACACTGGATAATCTGACGATTAAAACCCTGCCTGGCGTCTTTAGCCGCGACGGGCTGGACGTCGGCAGCCAGCTGCTGCTCTCCACCCTCGAGCCGCATACCAAAGGGAAAGTGCTGGACGTCGGCTGCGGCGCAGGCGTGCTGGCCGCCGCGCTGGCCAGCCATTCGCCGAAAGTGCGCCTGACCCTGTGCGACGTCAGCGCCCCTGCGGTCGAAGCCAGCCGCGCGACGCTTGCCGCCAACGGCCTGGCTGGCGATGTGTTTGCCAGCAACGTCTTCTCCGAGGTCAATGGTCGCTTCGACATGATCATCTCCAACCCGCCATTCCATGACGGGCTGCAGACCAGCCTCGAAGCCGCCCAGGCGCTGATCCGCGGCGCGGTTCGCCATCTGAACAGCGGCGGCGAGCTGCGCATTGTCGCCAACGCCTTCCTGCCGTATCCGCAGGTGCTGGATGAGACGTTCGGCTTCCATGAGGTGATCGCCCAGACCGGACGTTTTAAGGTCTATCGCACCATCATGACCCGTCAGGCGAAAAAATAGTCGCCTTCTCACGCCGGCGGCCCGTTTCTGGTACCGCTGGCGCTTCCTGCGGGCAAATCCGCCCATTTTTGCAGCAATCGATACAACCTGCATAATTAACTATTGACGTGTCGCCGAAAACCACTAGAATGCGCCTCCGTGGTAACGATACTTTCATAGTGTCGATGGTATGCGAAGGTGGCGGAATTGGTAGACGCGCTAGCTTCAGGTGTTAGTGTCCTTACGGACGTGGGGGTTCAAGTCCCCCCCCTCGCACCAATATTCTTCCCTCTCCCGGCGTTATCCCCTCAGTTTGATATCCACAATCATCAGCATTATTCCACCAATCAGTGCAACGCACGATGGCAGCAGAATAAAATGGCGCAGTTGACGATGCCATATCATCGCCGCGGACATCAGCATGCCCACCGCGACCAGCGTCCGCCATACGTCAGCCGACACCCCGGCATACCCGAGAGCGACAATCAGCGCGCCGGGAACGATGACTCCCCAACCGCTTCCTAATGCTCGCTGCAGCATGGTTTCACCTCTCACAACGATAATGATAACCAATATCATATGATAATTTTTATCATTTGTCATTTGCGATGTGCTCTGCGCCTTATTCTTTACGTTCGCGGTAATGACATACATTCATGAAGGTGATAAATTAAGCGGATTATCGATATATATTAAATATTTTTCTTATTTTGCAAATAACCTTTTTTTGCACATTGTTATCAGACTCTTCATTTTTGGCTTTCATCATTTTGAAATTTAACGACTAATAATGATTCTTCCGATATGACTGCACAAACCTGGCGAGCACACTACGCACAAAAATATCAATATTCCTTACGGCTTTTTTTACTGCTTAATTTCATTTCATCCTCTCTGTCGCTGGTCACCCCCCTATTTACGGTAGTTCGTTTTACGCTGCCTTGCGCCCTCATCGTGGCCTGCAGCGGGTTGCTGTTGCTCTGGCACTGGAAATGGCCGCAATCGAAAATAAATATTCCCGCTATCTCGTTGTTATTTGGCATGCTATGGGCATGGCACGTAGTGACAAAGGCGATGCTATTGACACCGCCGCATTTTAACTTTCTGGTGATCGCCCTATTAAGCATTCTGTTTATCGGCACCATCGCTTTTTCCAATAATATCACTGCCTTTACCCTCCACTCTTTACCGACTTTCCTTGCCTGCCTGATAATGGCGGAGGGGGAACAATGGTTGCGCATGACTTACTGTTTTATGCTGCCTATTGCCGGTATTACCCTGCAAAATATTATCCAGAAGCGCAGCGATGCCTTCACACAAGGATTAATGGATAAACTCATGCAGGAACGCAACACCCTCAACGATCTCAGTATGCTGGATCCTCTGACCGGTTTGTATAACCGCCGCGGACTGCAGAATCGCCTCGATACCCTGCTGGCGCTGGACGGCGACAACCACTTCGTGCTGCTCCTCGATATCGATCATTTCAAAGCCTATAACGATCACTATGGTCATATGATGGGCGACCAGGCGCTCATTCGCGTCTCTGCTGCCATTCGCAACGCCGTACGCTCGCGCGATATTGTCGCCCGCTTTGGCGGAGAGGAGTTTATGGTGCTGCTGACCAACAGCAGCGAAGAAACGGCCTGGCAGGCTGCCGAACGTATTCGGCAGCGGGTCTATGACCTGAAAATCCCGCATATGTTTAATGAGAGCGTCGCCACCAACGTGACCATCAGTATTGGCCTGACGCCGCTCATTGATGACAATATTGAGCAAGCGCTGGCGCGCGCCGACGGCGCACTCTATGACGCTAAGAATAAAGGCCGCAACATTATTCTGGCCAGTTAACCTGCGCGCGCCGCGGCATCGTGGCGCCGACAAAATTCTTGCCATGCCGCCTGCAAACAACTAATATCAGGAATCATTATCATTTAGATTTGTATCTGGAAATCGAATGGCCTGGCGTTCCCTTCCTCTCAGCGATGAACTTATCTGGCGGGCCCCTTTGCCGACGGCTGAGCGCGCCCTGGCGGAGAGTATTCGGGAAAAAATCGCCACCCTTCGCACCCATCTGCTCGATTTCCTGCGCCTGGATGAATCCGCTCCAGGGCACGCTTTGACGCTTGCCGAGTGGTCGCAACCCACCGCCTTACGCTCTCTGCTGGCCACTTATTCCGATCATATCTATCGTCATCAGCCAACGCTGACACGGGAAGCAAAACCTCTGCTCTCGCTCTGGGCGCAATGGTATATCGGTCTGCTGGTGCCGCCGCTGATGCTGGCGTTGCTCAATGAACCACAGGGTCTCAGCCTGGCGCCGGAACATTTCCACGTCGAATTTCACGAAAGCGGCAGGGCGGCCTGTTTCTGGATTGATGTCCATAGCGATGCCGGTATTGAGAGACTGTCACCGCTGTCGCGAATGGATGCCCTGGTGACGCGCACCCTGCAGCCGGTTATTGAGGCGCTGGAAGCCACGGGCGAGATCAATGGCAAACTTATCTGGAGCAATACTGGCTATCTGATTAACTGGTATCTTGGGGAAATGCGCGCGCTGTTGGGGGATGAGCAGCTTGCCGCCCTGCGCCAGCACTGTTTCTTCGAAAAACAACTCGCCGATGGTCAGGATAACCCACTATGGCGAACGGTTGTGCTGCGTGAAGGACAGTTAGTCCGACGCACCTGCTGCCAGCGCTATCGCCTGCCGGACGTCCAACAGTGCGGCGACTGCACGTTAAAATAACGCCCTGTCTACAATAAGCAACGGGCGGTCTGTGGCCGCCCGGTCACTATTTATTATGCGGTCTGCTGACTCTCCTGCTCCGCCCGTTCAGCCTCTTCCGCTTCCTGAGCAAGCAGCTGCTTCTCATACACCTTAAAGAACGGGAAGTAGATAATCGCCGACACGCAGGCCAGAACGATGACCAGAATCGCCGCCCGGAAATCCCAGCCCAGCGCCCAGGCACCGCCAATCGGCGCCGGCGCCGTCCACGGTACCACGGAGATGACGCGGCCAATCAGATCCAGCTTCATTGCCGCCCAGGCCAACACCGCATTCACCATCGGCGCCAGCAGGAACGGAATAAAGAACACCGGGTTCATGACGATAGGCGTCCCAAAGATGACCGGCTCGTTAATGTTAAACAGGCTTGGCACCACGCTTAAACGCCCAATGGAGCGCAAATGCGCTGAGCGGCTGCGCAGATAGCAGAACACCAGCCCCATGGTGGCACCGGAACCTCCGACCACGATAAAGAAGGTCCAGAACGCCTCCATAAAAATATGCGGCAGAGGCGCGCCCTGGGCCAGCGCCTGCTGGTTCATACCAAGGTTGGTCAGCCAGAACATCTGCAGCATCCCGGAAACGATCGCCGCACCGTGGATCCCGGCAAACCACAGCAGGTGGCCGATGAGGACCGCCAGCAGGATCGCCGGCAGGGAATCGGCTGCCGAAACCAGCGGTTTGAAAATTGCCATAATGGCCTGCGGGATCAGCATGTCAAAATGGTGCTGAATAAACAGGCTCAGCGGATAGAGCGTCAGCACAACCACAAGCACCGGGATCAACAGATCAAAGGAATTTTTGATCATCGGTGGGACCTGATCCGGTAGACGGATACCGATATTATGCGCCTTGAGAAAACGCATCATCTCCACACAGTAGATCGCCACCAGAATGGCGGTAAAGATCCCTGTTCCGCCGAGGCTATCCACCGGCAGCGTGCCATTCGTCTTCGGCGCGGCAATCAGTAAAAAGGCCATGATCGACAGCATCGCGCACATAAAGGGATCGAGCTGATTGGATTTCTCGTAGTGCTTACCGAGGTTGTAAGAGATTGCCGCGCAGATGTAGATCGACATGATCCCCATCGTCATATCAAAGGGGGTCAGAATGCGCCCCTCAAACTCTTTTGCCAGATCCAGCCAGGCGCGGGCAAAACCCCAGGTGGTATCCGGGGAGAAAGGAGGATAAGCAAACACCAGCAGGAACGATCCGACGATCATAAACGGCATCGCGGAGATAAAACCGTCACGGATAGCCATGACGTGACGCTGCGATGAGATCCGCCCTGCTATGGGGCTTATGTAATTTTCTACAAAGCGAAATATCAAATTAAACGCAGCATGGTTAGCAGACATAGTAGCCCTCCTGACAGGCTATTGATACTGGCCCAACAACGATTACCCTGCCGTTACGATGACCGCTTATTGATGCAGCAGGCCGCGGGTGGATTACCGGCTATACTGCCCATAACACAACGATTCATACACGGCTCTTTTGTTATAAATAAAAGGAGAAGTGACTGTTCCAGTATTCATCTCAATGCAGATAACCGCAACCGGTTACTGTAACCGGTTACGGTGAATGTGAAGGAGATCGACAAAATAGAAAGAATCTGGATTGTCCGCGCTGATATTTACACTCCGCCAGGCTTGTGACAGATTTAACCAGCCTTAAATCAGGAGAATCCAATGAGTCTGCAGTCTGTACGGCAGTTTTTTGCCGAACACGCCCCCGATATCGAAATTATTGAGTTAAACCAGAGTACCGCCACTGTGGCGCTTGCCGCTGCCGCGCACAACGTTGAGCCGGGACAAATAGCCAAAACGCTGTCGCTCAAGATCAAAGATAAGATTGTACTGATCGTCGCCAGGGGCGATGCGCGGCTGGATAATAAAAAGCTGAAAGAGACCTTTGGCGCTAAAGCGCGTATGTTGAGCAGCGACGAGGTGGTAACCTGGACCGGCCATCCGGTTGGCGGCGTGTGCCCGTTTGGTCTGGAAAATCCGCTGGCCGTCTTCTGTGACGTCTCGCTCAGGCACTATCAGGAGGTGCTACCCGCAGCGGGAGCTATTCACAGCGCCGTTCGCATTGAACCAGAACGAATGGCGCAGCTCACCGATGCAACATGGGTAGACGTATGCATATAGCCGCGTTATGCCACCTGTTTAACGGCGCTGGTCGGGCCGCTTATCGGTAAATGCAGCAAGATATCCGCCGCGTTTAATAAACCAATGTCAGAGCGAACCCCGAGCTTGGTCATGGCGTTGAATTTATGCGCGCGGATGGTTTTAATGTTCCGGTTCAGCTGCACCGCAATTTCCGCAAGCGAATATCCCCACGACATATACCGAAGAATGGCGTGCTCCGTTGGGCTTAGCGGATCGTTGCATGCCTCTCTGCCGCAAAAGTGCTCTTTGCCGGCGAGGGAATGATTATCCAGCAGCTGTAACAAATGCTCCTGCAATCCGCGTCGCGGCGCGGATTTATTTAATATACCCTGCAGGCAGGCCGGCATTAAATGGCCGATCAGACGCATTTCGCTTTCATTATTAGCCAGAATAATCGTTTGAACTTCCGGTCGGATCCTCGCCATTTCGTGAAGAAAAAGCAGGCTCTCGGCTCTGGACGAACGACTCCCCGAAAGTGAAAAGATGATTGCTGACCATGGGAACGACGTTTCCACCGCCCTGAGCAAATTGATATTTTTAAAAAAATGAATGCGGTATTGGCTGCTCTCTTCACGGCTAAAGGTATAGCGCCAGGCCATTTCCGTCATCACACATTTTTCTACGATGGCGACATGACGGGTTGTGCTATTTTTTTCCATTCCATTTGTTCCCCGTAAGCTGAATTGATATTCAGCTCTTGCATTCCCTGCGCACTGTTGATCCAGGCATACATTTCAGCGTTGCTGCGTAGCGATAAACGACGCATTGCGCTATTTTTCTGCGCGCTAATCGTCTTATTACTCTTTTTCAACAGCGCGGCGATCTGGTTAATTCCCCATCCCTTCGCCAGAAGGCGCAGAACTTTCCGCTCTGACAGGGTCAGCATCGCCGCTGAGTGGTAGCTAGCGAAATCGCTGTCCACATCCCCGGTAAACAACGTACGGCTAATCTGCTCAGCCGCACGGCTACCGGCGCAAATCACCTCAATCAGCCGGTCAACCGGCTCGTTCTCTGAGATCAGCGAGCTTTCGGGACGAATTAAAAGCTCAACGGCTAATGGATAGAGGCTGTCGCCGACCATAAAAACCCAGTGAATATCTCGATACTGGGTCATGAGGGAGTAATAACGCTCGCAGACGGCCCGGGGCTGCGCAATCTCGCCGGAGATATCCGCAACGACCAGCACCGCTCGCCGCAGTTGTAAAAGGGTGAGCTCATCATGAGTGCGACAAAAACTGAGTTCGTAATCCGGGAGGTTCTCATTGAAGATCACCTTTAACCCTGACTGCATGACGGGGATTTTACTAATAACGACGCCAAACTTACCTTGTCCTGGTAACATAACACCTCCGCTTCCTGTCGAAGTTTCTTCGCTTGCCCGCAAACGATCGGCGAGTGACTCGATCGCCATACCATTTACTGGATGAATATTAAAAGCATATTCATGGCCCGCGTACACGATATACTGCATGACCGAACCGTGGTCATATCAAGTAAATATTATTCCTGTGTATACTTGCGATGAATATTAGCACAGACGCCCTGCGCTAATAAATTAGAAAAGATAAAACCATTATTTAGCAAAAATAATTTCAGGCATGAACATTATGAAGCATTCTCTTTAATTGCTTCTCTAAATGCTTTAGGCGACATACCGCTATAGCGGCGGAAAAAGCGAGAAAAATAGGCGGCGTCGCTAAAGCCCAAATAATCAGAGAGTTGCGTTATCGTCATGCGGGTGTATTGCAGATTACGCCGCGCCTCAAGCATCAGTCGCTGATGCAATACCCCAAGGGCGCTACAGCCATAGAACTCGCGACATAAATAGTTTAAATGCGTGACCGACAGCCCAATCAACTTCGCATACTCCGCCAGCGGGAGGTGCTGCCGGTAGTGGCTCTCAATAAGCCGGGAAAAATGACGCATCATACTGCGCTTTCGCTCCGCTTTATCTTCCGCGGGCGGTGCGGGGCGGCACTGCCGGTTCAGCCAGGCCAGCAGCGTCCCCAGCAGCGAATAAAGCATCATTTCCCGGGCATCATGATCGGCACTGTACTCCTCGCGAAGCGCTGAAAACAGCGTATGCATACGCCCCCGGGAACGCCCCACCGGCAGACACTGCGCAACGCTAAGCACATCCAGCGGTCGGCCGAACTGATTTTCAAAACGGCTCAGCAGCGGCAGCGCCAGGGAGAGCACAAATCCGTGCGTTCCGGGTGAGAAATGAAAGCCATGAATGCAGAGGGCGGGCACCACCTGGATGCAGGACTCCGTCATCACCGAGGTGGTGCCTTCAATTTCGATCTCCGCCCGACCTTTGTGCAGATAGAGGAGCTGGACCATTTCGGCGTGCTGGTGGACGCGAATATGCCACTGATACAGGCTGCTGCGCTGCAAAATCGACTCGCAGTGCAGCAGGTCCGGCGTCGGCCAGCCGCGCTCCTCGCCATACAGCTTAAATACCGGAACAGTTTGGACGGGGGGCATAGTGACTCCTGTTCAGTCAGACGACACGCTCCATGGGCAGGCCCACGTAGTTTTCCGCGATAGTGGTCAGCCCGGCGCGCGAGCCCAGATAGTAGCGGCGATCGGCCGCCTGCATTTTGGCGTCGAACTCGCTCTGCTGCGGAAAATCGTGCAGCAGGCGGGTCATGAACCAGCTAAAGCGTTCCCCTTTCCAGACCCGATCCAGCGCCAGTCGCGAATAGGTCGCCAGCAGATCGCTCCGGCCGTGATGGTAGTATTCACGCAGGATCCGCCACAGATAGTTCACGTCCGATGCCGCCAGGTTCAACCCTTTAGCGCCGGTCGGCGGTACGATATGCGCGGCATCCCCCACCAGGAACAATCGCCCATATTGCATTGGCTCGACGACGAAGCTGCGCAAGGGAGCGATGCTTTTCTCAAGTGAGTGACCAGTCACTAACTTTGATGACAGATCCTCCGGCAATCGGCATTTCAACTCCTGCCAGAAGCGTTCATCCGACCAGTCCTCCACCTTATCGCTCAGCGGAACCTGCAGATAGTAGCGGCTGCGAGTAAGTGAGCGCTGACTACATAAAACGAATCCCCGCTGATGATGCGCATAGATAAGCTCCGGATTGACCGGCGGCGTATCCGCCAGCAAGCCTAACCAGCCGAACGGCCAGATGCTCTCGTAAGTCTTGAGGATGTCAGCGGGAATACTTTGCCGCGACACGCCATGGAACCCGTCGCAACCGGCGATAAAGTCACACTCCAGGCGGCAGAATTCACCTTCGCTAAGATAGGTGATCGTCGGCCGGTCGCTTTTTGCGTCATGGATAGTCACTTCGCTGACGCCGTACACGATCGGCGCGTCGCTGGCGGCCCGGGCAGCCATCAGATCGCGGGTCACTTCAGTCTGGCCGTAAACCATCACGCTCTTGCCGTCGGTCAGCTCGCTCAGTGAGACGGGCACCCGCTGGCCGTCAAAGAGAAACTCCACCCCATGATGCACCAGGCCTTCGACATCCATCCGCTGCGCCACGCCCGCTTCACGGAGCAGATCGACGGTACCGCTTTCCAGAATTCCCGCACGGATGCGCCCCAGCACATACTGCGGCGTTTGACGCTCAAGAATGACCGTGTGGATCCCGGCGTTGTGCAGTAGCTGCCCCAGCAGCAGCCCGGAAGGGCCAGCGCCAATAATCGCGACCTGTGTTTTCATAGGATTGTCTCACTTTTGTAGGGTTAATTATTTGTATAATTTTTGTTTAATAAAAGTGCTTTCCTGCATTTTTGATAAGTCAGACGGGAAAAAGAAGGGATGAATGGCGACAAAAATTGCACTTTTCACCAAACTGGCAAAAGTGTGGGACGCTTCAAATTCCGCCACCCCAGCGGACGGGAGATTTTTGCACATTATTTGATCCCACCCCCCTCAGCCGCCCCGGCGCTTCAGGTTAAAGTATCGGCAGATACCAGGCGTCGCGGACAGCAGAGGAAATATGCAGGTTGATCGGGCACAGCAGCGGGCAATCACACGATTATGCATCCAGTGTGGTCTTTTTTTGTTACAGCACGGCGCCGAAAGCGCGCTGGTGGAAGAGCTTTCAACACGTCTCGGGCTGGCGCTGGGGATGGACAGCGTCGAAAGCGCCATCTCCTCCAACGCTATCGTCCTGACCACCATTAAGGATGGCGAATGTCTTACCTCAACGCGTAAGAATGTCGACCGCGGCATTAATATGCATGTGGTGACGGAAGTGCAGCATATCGTGATCCTCGCCGAGCATAAGCTGCTGGACTATCGCGACGTCGAGAAGCGCTTCGCGCAGATTAGGCCCCTGCGCTATCCCCGCTGGTTGCTGGTGATCATGGTGGGCCTCTCCTGCGCTTGTTTCTGTAAACTGAATAACGGCGGCTGGGATGGAGCGCTGGTCAGCTTCTGCGCCAGCACGGTGGCCATGTACATTCGCCAGGTGCTGACCCACCGTTCTATGCATCCGCAGATCAACTTCTGCATCACCGCCTTTGTGGCCACCACGATCTCCGGGCTACTGCTGCGCCTCCCGACCTTTGCCAGCACCCCGACCATTGCCATGGCCGCCAGCGTCCTGCTGCTGGTCCCGGGCTTTCCGCTGATCAATGCCGTCGCCGATATGTTTAAAGGGCATATAAATACTGGCCTCGCCCGCTGGGCGATCGCCAGCCTGTTAACCCTTGCCACCTGCATTGGCGTAGTGATGGCAATGACCGTATGGGGGCTGCGGGGATGGGCATAATTTCGTTTATTTTCGCACTGGCGGAAGACATGCTGCTGGCGGCGATCCCTGCCGTCGGGTTTGCGATGGTCTTTAATGTCCCGCAGCGCGCCCTGCGCTGGTGCGCGCTGCTGGGAGCCATCGGCCATGGTTCGCGCATGGTCATGATGAGCGCTGGTTTTAACATTGAATGGGCCACGTTTCTCGCCGCCCTGCTGGTGGGCTGCATCGGCATCCAGTGGTCGCGCTGGTATCTGGCGCATCCGAAGATTTTTACCGTCGCCGCCGTGATCCCGATGTTTCCCGGTATTTCCGCTTACACCGCGATGATCTCCGCGGTAAAAATCAGCCATTTTGGCTATTCTGAAGAGATGATGATTTTGCTGCTGAGCAATTTTTTAAAGGCCTCTTCGATCGTGGGCGCCCTCTCCATTGGCCTGTCGATACCCGGTCTGTGGCTGTATCGTAAGCGCCCTCGCGTCTAACCCCGGCGTCGCGGCAGAGCGCGCCACGCTCCTTCCGCGACGGGCTCTGTGCTACTATGTGCAGATCACCCCACTCTTTGCAGTTCAGAGTTGAGATAGAGTTATGTCTTCGCGAATTTTAACCTCCCATTTTAGCGGCCTGGAAGAGTTCCTCCAGCAGCACGCGGCGCTGCTGGCGAAATCGACTGACGGCACCGTCGCCGTTTTTGCCAACAACGCCCCGGCGTTCTATGCGCTGACCCCAGCCCGGCTGGCGCAGCTGCTGGAGCTGGAAGCCAGGCTGGCGCGCCCCGGCAGCGACATCGCGCTTGACCCGCAGTTTTTCGACGAGCCCGCCGCGGCGCCGGTTGCGGTGCCGATGGGCAAATTTGCCATGTATGCGGCCTGGCAGCCGGACGCCGACTTTCAGCGTCTGGCCGCGCTGTGGGGCATCGCGCTGAGCCAGCCGGTCACCCCGGAAGAGCTGGCCGCTTTCGTCGCTTACTGGCAGGCGGAAGGTAAAGTGTTTCACCACGTGCAGTGGCAGCAGAAACTGGCTCGCAGCGTGCAAATCAGCCGCGCCAGCAACGGCGGGCAGCCGAAGCGCGATGTGAACAGCGTTAGCGAACCCGACAGTCATATTCCGCGAGGTTTCCGAGGATGAGCATGAAAAACGTTGGCGATCTGATGAAGCGCCTGCAGAAAATGATGCCGGCTCATATCGAACCGGCGTTTAAAACCGGCGAAGAGCTGCTGGCCTGGCAAAAAGAGCAAGGCAAGCTGCGTTCCGAAGCGCTGGAGCGGGAGAACCGCGCGATGAAAATGCAGCGCACCTTTAACCGCTCGGGGATCCGCCCCCTTCATCAGAACTGCTCCTTTGATAACTATCGCGTCGAGTGCGAGGGGCAGATGAACGCCCTCGCCCGCGCGCGTCAGTACGTGGAGGAGTTCGATGGCAATATCGCCAGCTTTATCTTCTCCGGCAAACCGGGCACCGGCAAAAACCACCTCGCGGCGGCTATCTGCAACGAACTGCTGCTGCGCGGGAAGTCGGTCTTAATCATCACCGTGGCCGATATTATGTCGGCGATGAAAGATACTTTCGGCAACCGGGAGACGAGCGAAGAGCAGTTACTGAGCGACCTCAGCAAGGTCGATCTTCTGGTCATTGATGAAATTGGTATGCAGACAGAGTCTCGCTATGAAAAGGTCATTATCAATCAGATCGTTGACCGCCGATCTTCATCCAAACGGCCCACCGGTATGCTGACCAACAGTAATATGGAAGAGATGAATAAGCTGCTCGGCGAACGGGTGATGGACCGTATGCGCCTGGGCAACAGCCTGTGGGTTATCTTCAACTGGGAAAGTTACCGGCACCGCGTCACCGGCAAGGAGTATTAAGAGATTTCCGGACGACGACGGCGTTATACTAAAGCGATTCTTCAGTCACGCTTATGAGTCCGTCTATGAAATCGTTAAAAAATGGCTTACTTGCCGCGCTTACCCTCAGCGCATTTACCCTCTCCGGCGCCCACGCCGCCTCCTGGCAGGATTCTCTCAACAGCGCCGCCAGCCAGCTCAGCGGCAGCAGCACCCAGGCCAGCGGCGGCGGAATGTCCATCTCCTCTCTGACCAGCCTGCTCAACGGCAGCAGCCAGTCGCTGACCGCCAGCAGCATGAATAACGCCGCCGGGATCATGTCATATTGCGCCAAACAGAAGCTCGCCTCGGCGACCAGCGCTGATAACGTCAAAAACCAGGTGCTGGATAAGCTGGGGCTTAGCACGCCGGAAAAACAAAAACAGGACACCAGCTATCTTGATGGCCTGCAGGGGCTGCTCAACAGCAATAATGGCCAGCAGCTTGACCTGAATACCCTCGGCAACAGTTCGCTGGCGAAACAGGTGAAAACCAAAGCCTGCGATCTGGTCTTAAAACAGGGCGTTAACTTTCTCTCCTGACGCAGAGGGCCAATGCCGCGTTTGTCGCCTTCGCGACGGCAGCGCGGCCTGAAACGGCTTTTTTCGCCTTTTTCTCCTTGCGCTTCCCCGCCCCGCCCGTTGCGACGCCGATCAAAAAAGGCAACTTCTAAACCAATTCTGAATAACTGCACACTTTCATGACGCTAGAATTGCAGCAAGATGGCGCTGCAATTACAGTGTGGCTTGAAAAGTAATCTGTTCTGCCAGCCGATAACTGGCGTTAATGAGGATGAGCTGTGTCAGAGTTGTTATCCATCGCCTTATTTTTAGCTTCGGTGGTGCTTTATGCCTGGAAAGCGGGTCGTAACACCTGGTGGTTTGCCGCCACGCTCACGGTGTTAGGTCTGTTCGTGGTGCTGAATATCACCCTCTACGCCAGCGACTACTTTACCGGCGACGGCATCAACGACGCGGTACTCTACACTCTGACCAACAGCCTGACCGGCGCCGGGATCGGTAAATACATTCTGCCGGGCGTCGGCGTGGCCGTCGCGCTGGTTGCCGTCTTTGGCGCCCTGGGATGGGTGCTGCGCCGCCGTCGACATCATCCTCATCACGTCGGCTACAGCCTGGCGGCGCTGCTGCTGGCGCTGGCTTCGGTCGACGCCAGCCCGGCCTTCCATCAAATCAGCGAGCTGGTGAAATCGCAGTCGCGGGAAGGAGACCCGGACTTTGCCGCGTACTACAAAGAACCGTCGAAGCGTATCGACAATCCGCAGCTGAATCTGGTCTATATCTATGGCGAAAGCCTTGAGCGCACCTATTTTGATAACGATGCTTTCCCCAACCTCACCCCTGAGCTTGGCAGAATAAAAGATGAGGGCATTGATTTCAGCAATACTATGCAGCTGCCGGGGACCGATTACACCATCGCCGGCATGGTCGCATCACAGTGCGGCATTCCGCTGTTTGCCCCGTTTGAAGGCAACGCTTCGGCCTCGGTCTCCAGCTTCTTTCCGCAGAATATCTGCCTTGGCGATATCCTGAAAAACTCCGGTTACGAAAACTATTTTGTGCAGGGAGCTAACCTGCGCTTTGCCGGCAAAGACGTGTTTCTCAAATCCCACGGCTTCGATCACCTGTTCGGGGCGGAAGAGCTCAAAACCACGGTAGCCGATCCAACCTACCGCAACGACTGGGGCTTCTATGACGACACGGTACTCGACGAGACGTGGAAAAAATTCGAAGAACTGTCGCAGTCCGGAAAACGCTTTTCACTGTTCGCCCTGACGGTGGACACTCACCATCCCGACGGTTTTATCTCGCGTACCTGCGAGCGTAAACGTTATGACGTGGACGGCAAGAAAAACCTCTCCTTCAGCGCCGTTAGCTGCAGCCAGGAACATATCGCCGCGCTGATCGAGAAGATCAAAGCCTCTCCCTATTTCAAAAACACGGTCATCGTGGTCTCTTCCGATCACCTGGCCATGAAGAACAGCGCCTGGGATTACCTCAACAAGCACGATCGCAGCAATTTGTTCTTTGTCCTGCGCGGCGATCGGCCGCAGCAGGAGACCCTGGCGGTGAAACGCAACACCATGGATAACGGCGCGACGGTGCTGGATATTCTCGGTGGCGATAACTATATCGGCCTCGGGCGCAGCAGTCTCTCTGGCCAGTCGCTCTCCGGTATTTTCATGAATATGAAAGAGAAGGTCCTGGCCTGGAAACCCGACGTGATCCGCCTGTGGAACTTCCCGAAAGAGATGAAAAACTTCACCATCGACTCGCAGAAGAACATGATCGCCTTCTCCGGCAGCCATTTCCGTCTGCCGCTGCTGCTCCGGGTGTCGAACCAGCGCGTTGAACCGCTGCCGGAGAGCGAATACTCGGCGCCGCTGCGCTTCCAGCTGGCCGATTTCGCGCCGCGGGATAATTTCGTGTGGGTCGATCGCTGCTATAAAATGGGCCAGCTGTGGTCTCCTGAGCTGGCGCTCTCCACCGACTGGTGCGTCTCGCAGGGACAGCTGGGGGGTGAGCAGAAGGTCCAGCACGTTGATAAGCCACAGTGGCAAGGTAAGACCGCCTTCAGGGACACTCTTATCGATATGGAGCGCTATAAGGGCAACGTCGATACGCTGAAAGTTGTCGACAACGATATTCGCTATAAGGCCGACAGCTTCGTGTTTAACGTTGCCGGCGCGCCGGAAGAGGTGAAACAGTTTAGCGGCATTTCGCGCCCCGAGTCCTGGGGTCGGTGGTCCAATGCCCAGCTGGGCAGCGACGTGAAGATTGAATATAAAGAGCCGCTGCCGGAGAAATTTGATCTGGTGATCACCGCCAAAGCCTACGGTCCCAATGCCAATAAGCCGATCCCGGTGCGGGTTGGTCAAAGTGAGCAAGTACTTACACTGGTCAATGATGTGACCACCACGACGCTGCATTTCGACAACCCAACGCGCAGCAATACGCTGACCATCACTCCGCCGGACCCGCAGTCCACCAACGAGGGCAATATCCTCGGCCACTCCCCGCGTCAGCTGGGGATCGGTATGGTGGAGATCAAAGTGGTGAAAAGCGAAGGTTAAAGCCACCTTGCCCGGCGGTTTTTGGCGCCGGGCAACGGTTTCCTTGGCAGGATGTTAACAATACAGCGGCTTGAGGTCGTCAGCCGACAGTCCGGTAATTTTCTGTACCGTCTCTTTGTCGAGGCCATTCTGTAACATGCTGCCGGCAATGCGCAGCGCCTCACGCCGGCTCCCTTCCTGTAAGCCCTCAAGGCGCCCTTCCAGGCGCCCCTCCTGTCGGCCCTCATGCCGACCTTCCTGTCGACCTTCCTGCTTAAGCTTTTGCGCGATAGACATCAATGTCTCCTCATACTGTGGCAGACGGCGGGCCAGCCGGCGGAGAAACACGCCCGGCTCGGCCGTGTTACCGTACTGCAGCATATAGTGAAACAGCATTCTCAACTGCCGGGGGTTAGTGTATCCCAGCATCACCACGGCCGCCAACGACTCCGTTATGCCGCTGAGATCGCGCTGGCGAATATGCTTTTGCATCAGCTCCAGCAGGGCGACCCGCCGATGCTGCACGATTTCATCGTCCGGCATGACCGTGACGTCGATCAATGGAAACTGACTGCCGTACAGCCTCTTCGCCAGCTGCGGGTCGGCAAATTCATCCAGCCAGTTGAGGGAAAAAGGATACGGACTGGTTGCGCCATGATAAAAAAGCATCGGCACCACCAGCGGCAGCGTTTTGTGCCCGGCGTCGAGGTGTCGCTGCATCGCGGCAATCGCATAGCGCATTAGACGAAAAGCCATATGATTATCCGGCGAGCTCTGATGCTCTATCACCACGTAAATATATCCCTCCCCGCAGGTGGTTTGCACCGACCACAGCACGTCCGAATACCAGGCGCGTAGATCCTCATCGATAAAGCTCGCCGATTGCAGCCTCAGAGTAGCGAAATCGCACCGCTGGCGGATCGCTTCGGGAAGATAGAGCATGAGAAAATCATTCGCCGTCTCCGGGTGGCGAAGAAATCGTTTAAACACCGCATCATGCGGCGTGGCGGTTATTCGTTTTTTCATGGCCATCCGCTTGCCTGAAAGAGAAGGAAAGCCGGACTCTACCACCGGTTTTTAACCGGTTGGTTTTGACGATGATTTTCTGGGAAGCGCCTCGGAGAATAGCGGAGCGGCCAGTCTGACTGGCCGCCATAGGCAAGATTTAGTAATCAAACTGCCGATAATAACGGCGGATATTCAGGTCGTGGCCGGTATGGTGCTCAAAGTGGGCCGCCAGCCGGTCCACCAGCAGAGTGGACACCACGCACGGCGCCATAATCCAGCGGAACGCATCATCAATGCCGTTCAGCGGATAGTCGCGCGGGTCGATCACCACCAGATGGTCAGTTATCTTTTCGGCAAAGCGTTCGACGCGCTCGTCCAGCGCCCGGCATTTCCCCTCGCCCTTCACCAGAAACAGCGGGACCTCTTTTTCCAGCAGCTCCAGAGTGCCGTGGAAAAATTCAGCCGAGCTTACCGACTTGGTCCGCTTCCACTGCATCTCTTCGAGAATACACATCGAGAACAGGTAGACCTCACCCCACATTTCCGCGCCGCCAATCCACATCATATAGTCGCTGTCATGGTACTGCGCGGCAATGCTGTCCGCCTGGGGATCGAACTGGCGTTTGGCCTGCAGAAGATTTTCCGGCAGCAACTCGAGCTGGCTGGCAAAACGCGCATAATCCGCAAACTCGCCGTGACGATAAATGACACGGAAGAATAACCAGTACAGCAGCATATATTCATATTCCACGCCATTTTTGTGGCACATCGGAATATGCCAGCTGGCGGCGGCAGCCAATGGCGAATCGGCATGACGGGTAATGGCTACCACGCGTATCCCCTGCGCCTTGCACCATTCGGCAATGGCCACCGACTCTTTGGTATCGCCGGATTTGGATAACGTCACCACCACCGCCTCTTTATTTAATTTTTTATGCCCGCGATGAATTAATTCCGCCGCCTGCTCAAGATAAACCGGCACGCTGGTTAATTCTTTGGCAAACTCATTAATTGCCATCATCGGAGCTAAAGAACCGCCTACCGAGGCGAAAAATAACGCGCTGCAGCCGCTGTCATAAATAGCGTCGGCCACGGTTTCCGCCTGTTTACGCGCAGCGATGATCTCGCGAGCACTGGTCAGGTACTCGTCCTGATTAAAACCCAACATAGTTTTCTCCTGAATAATCAGATTTTACTTTTTAATACGCGGTCAAAATCGTCGAAAATACGTATCGCCAGATCGATGCCTTTTAGCCCGGCGGTATGCCAGGCGAGCATCTGCACGGGGACAATCAGCAGCAGCGGCGCCAGGTGATGCTCGCACGGGCAGTTAAGCGCCAGCGTTTGTTCATCCTCTTCGTCCCCCAGCGTCAGCGTAAAGGCGCGGGCAATCGACGGCGCCATATAGTCGCGCAGCGCCCGGGTTCGCGCGTCCGGCGAGTCCTCCATAAACAGCATCACATGGCGGGCATTGGCTTCCAGATAGGGGCCGTGCATATAGGCTTCCAGCTCAAAGCCGCTGGAAGGTACCCGCACCGTCTCGGTAAATTTGGTTTCGAACTCTTTCGCCACGCCAACCAGCGCGCCATAGCCGGTGGCGACAAAGCGCTCGCCGCGCCGCAGCGTTTCGCTATGCCGGTCGATAAAGCGCGAAGTGCGGGCGATGACCTCCGGGATCGCCGCCGCCAGTCGCTGGAATTCGGCAAGATAGTGCTGCTCCTCGGCTTCACTGGCCTTCCCCTGGCTGCGAGCAATCATCAGCGCTATCAGCAGCAGATTGAGCACTGTCGCGCTAAAGCCGCGGGTGACAAACCCTACGCTCTCGATCCCGGTATTGATATCCAGAACGCCATCGCAGGCCCGCCCGGTCGGGCTTTGCGGGTCGGAGGTCAGAGCAAATACCGGCAGTCCTGAGGCCTGTACCTTACGCATCGCCTCCAGCGTCGACGCGCTTTTTCCGCTCTGTGAAATCGCCACCACCAGATCGGTATGCGGGTCGATAGTTTCGTAATGGGTAAAGTTGTACGGCTCTTTAATGTCCACCAGCACGTCAAAGCGTTGTTCAAAGAAATAGCGCGCGCAAAGCGCGGCATTCAGCGACGATCCGGTCGCCAGTAGCAAAATACGCCGCACCGGCTGCTGGCGGGCGAAGGTCTCAATCGCCGCCAGCTTGCGCCGGTAGTCGCGCAGGATCTGCGCCAGACAGGCCGGCTCTTCGCTGATATAGGTCATCATTGTTGGTCGCATAGCTCACTCCCGTTAAAACAATCCGATCCACGAACCCAGAATGCCCACCAGCGCCATTCCGCCGATAATAGAGAGCGGTTTAACCTTCCGCCCCAGCAGCCAGTAGACGATACCGAAACTCACCAGCGGCAGCATGCAGGGCAGAATGTCGTTGATGATGTCCTGCACCTGAGTTTTGGCCTCCCCGGCCCCGAAGGAGACAGGGATGGTGATATCGATCATTGAGGCGGTCATCGCCCCGACCACCATCAGGCCGATAATCGACGCCCCGTAGGTCAGGCTCTCCATCATTCCGCTCTTCTGGATCCGCTGCAGCACCCCGGTGCCCAGCACGTAGCCCCAGCGGGTAAAGCACCAGCGCACCAGAATGTGCGGCACGTTAAACACCAGCAGAAACAGGATCGGCCCGAGAATATTGCCCTTTAGCGCCAGGCTGGTGCCGATGCCGGTGGCGATCAGGCGCAGCGTTCCCCAGAAGAAGGAGTCTCCCAGCCCGGCCAGCGGGCCCATCAGCGAGGCTTTGACGTTATCAATCGCGTTGGCATCCATATTTTTCTGCTGGCTGTTTTTCTCCTCCATCGCCGTCGTGATCCCCAGCAGCAGGGTGACGATATGCGGCGTGGTATTGAAGAACACCAGATGGCGTTTCAGCGCCCCGGCCAGCTCCTCTTTGCGCGGATAGAGCTTCTTCAGCACCGGGATCAGCGCGTAAACAAAGGCGAGATTCATCTGTCGCTCATAGTTCCACGAGAACTCCATCTGGAAGGAGCGCCAGAACACCCGGCGTAAATCACGCGGCGTAATTCGCGCTTCTTCCTGCTCCTGCGGCTGCAGGGTCTCTTCAGAAATCATCTTCGTCGTCATCGCTGACTCCTTGTTCTGTCGTGGTACGAGGTGCGCTCAATGCGGTGACGTTTACCATCACCACCGCCACGATGGCGCCGAGAATGGCGATACCGGTTACCGGGATTTTCAAATAGGCCATCAGTACAAAGCCGAGGAAAAAGTACGGCGCCACCTTCTTGTTAATCAGCAACCTGGCGAGCATCGCGAAGCCGAGAGCCGGAATGATCCCGGTGGCCACGCTGAGTCCGTGTTTAATAAATTCCGGGATCGTATCGAGCAGGGATTTCACCGCGTTGCTGCCCACCAGGAATGAGACGGTCACCACCGTGGCAAGCATCAGCGACAGGCCGAATCCGGCAATCAGATGCATCCGCTCAATGCCGCGCGTATCCGCCCGTTCCGCATAGCCGTCCGCTTTCTGGCTGAGCAGCGGAATAAACATCCCCAGATAAACGTTTTTCAGGATCAGGGTCAGGGTGGCGATAGGCAGGCCGAGCAACAGCGCCGTTTCCGTGCCCGCGCCGGAGGTGATGGCGAACGCCACGCCGAGAATACCGCCGGTCACCACGTCGGGCGGGATCGAGGCGCCAACGGAGAACGAACCGATAAACGCCAGCTCCAGCGTCGCGCCCATAATGACGCCGGTCTGCACATCCCCCAGCACCAGACCGGTCAGTAGCCCGGTGACGATAGGCCGGGAAATCAGCGACGTTCCTAAGGCATATTCCGATTGCGCGATAAACGCCACCAGACCCAGTAAGAGAGCCTCTACCATAATCTGTCCTCCGGAATCACACGCATTCCGTAAAAAGCTGTTTGCGATCGTTCGGGACCTGGCGAATCTCCACCTCGACGCCTTTGCCCACCAGTTGTTGCAACTGCTCTATTTCCTCCGGCAATAAATTAATCGCCTTAGAGATATTTTTACTGCCCTCTTTGGCCTTAATCCCGCCGAGATTAATACTTTTTATGTCCTCAACGGCGCTGGCAATACGCCAGGCGTCATTGACCGATTCCACAACAATAAATAAATTATATTTATCGGTAACCCCGCTTTTTATCGCCTCAATAGAATCATTTATATTTTTAATCACCAGCTTCACCGAGGGTGGTTTAGCAAGCTTAATGGTGGTTTTCCGCAGTTCATCCTCAGGGACACTGTCGTTGGCGATTAAAATACAATCGGCGCCGACATATTGGGTCCAGGAAAAGGCTACCTGGCCGTGAAGTAATCGATGGTCAACCCTTAATAACGTAATCATCATGCATCCTCATTTCAGAAGTCTTTATCCATAGTCATCGCCCCGGCAATAGTCTGATTGCAGTACTGAATGCTCTCTTTGGCGTTGATTAATGCTTCAGAAATTAATTTTTCGGTATTCTCTTCCGCTGCAGAAATAAGCAGATCAATAATTAATGGTAGATTTAACCCGGACAATAAATGGAAGTGCGGGCGTGATAAAAAACGCACAAACTCATTATTTACGCTACCGGCGAAAATATCCGTAATCACTATCAGCTCATCCTGCGCCGGGAAACGCGCCAGCAGCGCCTCCACCTGCTGCGTCAGATCGACCTCCTCTTCTACATAGGCGCACAGAGTATGAATATCCGGCTGTTTACCGAGGATCAGCTCCACAGAGTTCAACAAACCGTTAGCAAAGGTGCCGTGGCTGGCAAAAATATAGTGTCGTTTCATCCTTACCTCGAAAGCGCATTCCACTGCTTTCTTAATTGCAACCGACGTGCCAGAAACAGTGGCGCGTCGGCTAACGTAAGGACAAAAGGGAGAGAAGCGTTAAAACTCTTGATCTTCCTGAATAAATTCCGTTTCGCGCGTCAGAATATCGTGAATGTAGTACAGTTCTACGGCGGGGATTTTGACACTATATCCGCTCTCTATGACACTAAAGGCCTCGCGCAGCGTCGCCAGCTCGCGCTCCGGACACTGCCTTCCCGCATAATGGGTTGGGGAAGCGTGGCGAATTAACCGCTCTATCAGACAGCTGATATGCACATACAGCGCCACCTTACGTTCGTTGGGCACCTCGTACCCGGCCAAATGCTCATAGCGCAGCAAAAACTGCTCAACCTGGTTGATCACCTTCGCGGTATCGAGGATCGTCACCGACTCGATCACCCGCCGCAGCGAGAAGTTTTTCAGGATCAGGTTGTTGATCTCGCTGACCTGCTCCGCTGTCGCCAGTTCGCCGAAGATACGCATTAGCGGGCGACTTCCCTCCCCCGAGATCAGCGAATCCAGCGAGATCCACGGGAGATCGGCAAGATGCGGATCGAGGGTGCCGACGATCGCCAGCACGTCGTAGCGGCTGAGCATCGGCTCCCGCCGCGCGGGGTCGGCCAGGGTCTCCACATCGCAGGCCACAATATCAACGCCGAGCGCTTCAGGGATGCTGGCTTTTAACAGCGCCGACAGGTTCGCCGCAGCGCCCAGACCGGTGGCGCAGGTGGTCAAAATCGCCCGCGGTTTATCGGTCTGCGGGTAATAGAGCTGGTGCTCAACCGCCAGATCGTCGCCGATCTCGCGGACGATATCTTCCAGCATATCGCCGTGTAAAATCCGCTCCCCGACGTACATCGCCATGCCGGTGGAGACATTGTTAATAATCGCCACCGGCGTATTCAGGCGACGATTAAAATGGCTGTGAATAGCGTTCAGCGATCCCATATCGACCAGAATGATCAGCCCTGACGCCAGCGCGTGGCGCTCAATATACGCCATCACCTGATTAGCGATAGCCTCCGGCGTCACGTCGAGCGGCATGTCGAATGACTCAAACAGCGGGCTTTTCAGCAAGCGGTTCGCCACGCTGGCGATGCTGCTGGCGGTGGCGTAACCGTGAGCAAGAATAATCGCGCGGGTCACCTGCTGCTGGCTGATTGCGCCGTTTTTCTGGAACCATAGCACCAGCAACAGCAGGTCAATACGCCGGGGCTCAATATCCAGCTTCAGCGCCAGCGCGTCGAGGATCGCTTCGCAAAAGCGATACAGCAGCGGGAATTTGTTTGCCAGAAAATCCGCCAGCAGACGGATTTTCTCATTGCTCATCGTCGACTGCGCCTGACGGGAGCGATGGATCAGGTAGTGGCTCAGGGCGTAGAGACAGTTGCCGTTAAACTGGATATTGAAGCGTTTTTCCAGGCGATAATACTCCTCCCGCACCTGATGGGCGATCAGCAGCAACATCTGCGAGCTACTGGCATCCTGGTTATCAAAGATCAGCCGATCGAAGAGGGTTTCAATCTCCTCCCCCATGCTTCTTTGCGCCTCTTCCCAGACCGTTTTTTTATTTAGCACTGCTTCATACAGCGCCAGAATCCGACACTGAACGTCATGGATCAGCCCCTGAACCGGATCGCGCGCCCGCAGCAGCCAGACCAGGCTGGTCTGCGGCTCGATAAGCAGCGGCTCCTTCTGGCCCATGGCTTCACTGAGCGCCGGCGTCGCCGCCATGATATTTTCCGGCAGATCGTGCAGCGTCACGGTCAGCATCTCGCTGCCCGGAGACCTGGCCCAGGCCGATGCAACGGCGTACTTCACCACATTCTTCAGCTCGCCGACGTTGCCTCGATAAACGTACTGCGTCAGAACCTGCAAAAGCCGCGGCGTGAGCTGCAGCCTGGCGGCAAGCGTCCGCGCCTCCTGCCAGAAAAACTGCAGCGTTAGCGCCTCCTTCTCCTCGCGGCTGCGGTGTTGAAGATCGGGCAAGCTGACCAGGATCGGAATACGACGAAGAAAGGTGGTCAGAAACGTGCTGTGAATATCTTCGGTGGTGGCAAACACCAGCCGCAGGGATATCGGCAGGCCATGGGCGGTCTCTCCCACCCGGTAGATCTCTTTGCGGTCCAGCCAGGTGAAGAGCTTCTCCTGCCCCTGAGCATCCAGCCGATGGACCTCGTCAAGAAACAGCATCCCGCCGTTTGCCGCCTCGAACGCCCCGGCTTTATCGCTCTGCGCGCCGGTAAACGCGCCTTTGACATAGCCAAACAGGTTGGCGGCCAGCAGCTCCGGGTTACTGGCATATTGCGCGCAGTTGAAGCTGACAAAGGGCGCATCGGGCGCCAGCAGGCCCTGGGCGATCGCGAACTCGTGCATCAGCTCCGCCATATAGCTTTTGCCGGTTCCGCTGTCGCCGACGATCAGTAGCGGCAGGCCGCCGTTGGGATAAAACAGCGCGGTTTTCATCTGCTCGATCGGTTTACGCAGGCTGCCGTCATGCCCGGTCAGCAACGAAAAATGGTCCGCCTGTTCCGGCTGGCGGTCACTCTCCGCGAGCAGCTCCACCATGCTGGCGTACTCGCTGCGGGAAAGGGGGAAGAACTGCTGGCAGAAGGCTTTTTTATGCAGAAAATAGACCGGCCGGGTGTTGATCTTCACCAGCACGTCCTGGGCGACCAGCTGATTGAGATAGTGGCTGGCGGTATTTCTTTGCATCGCGAAACGCTGAGCCAGCCAGCTGGCGGTAAAAACGTCGCTCAGGTTATCCGGATCGAAAAAATCGGTCTGATTTTGCAAAAAAGCCAACAGTTCCGTTTTACGCATTACATCCCCCTCGTCGCCATTACGAAGAGATATGATGCGGCAAAAGAGAGGCTTATCGACGCCCCGTGCTGTTTTTTGCGGCCCAGCGCACACTCCCGCCTAAGCGGACTTCGCTGCCGCACACTCCATCGTCATTTCATACTGCTGCAGCGATAGCGGCGCATACCCCGCCGCGGCAAACAGCGGCGTAAAGGTTTCCGGGACCGTCACCGACGTGCCGATCCCCGGGAACTGCTGCGCCAGCGCCATCAGCAGCGCTTGCGCCAGCCCCTGGCGACGGGCGGCGGGTTCAACCCATAAAAACTGCAGTACAGGCCGTGAGCCCGAGGTGCTCAGTACCGCGAAGGCGCGCTGTTCCAGGGTCACGACGCGGCATGGCAGGGTGGTGAAGGTAAGCGGATCCATCAGCCAGGGGAGCTGACTGTTACTCTCCTCAACGGCGCGTCGAAGCAGTGCCAGGATCGGATAAGGCTGTAACACGCCAGGCGTCGCAGCCAGAGGCTCTGCGCTCAGGTAGCCGCAGAGACCATATCGCCGCGTAAAGCCTAACGACTGATACAGCGCGACGGCCGCGTGGTTATCGCGGATCACCTCCAGGGAAACCGTCTCGATCTCCTGCTGCTGCAGAAACGTCAGCAGCTCCTGCATCAATTTCCGCCCAAGACCTTTGCCGCGCCAGGCCGGGCGCAGGGCAAAGGCCGCCAGGCGAGCCATATTCCCCCGACGCGCGACGATCGCGATCGCCGCCGGTTCATCTCCGGCCAGCCAGACGCGGGAATCGATCAGGCTCATCCCCTCGGCGCTAAAGCGCTGAACAAATCCCTCCACCGACTGGGTCACCGGTACCAGATAGGCTTCAAAACAGGCGTTAAGAATATCCGTTAACTGCACGCTGCTGAACTGCGTGGCGGGAACGGCGGTCAGCTCCATATTTTTCTCCCGAAGGCTGCTATGCTCAGGTGATGAAAACTAACACTATAACTGCCGGCGCCGGATTACGCCTGACCGAGGAGAGTGATATCGCCCTTCTGCCGGCCATTGAACGTTCCGCCGCTCAGGCATTTCGTCAGATCCCCGCTCTCGCCTGGCTGGCGGACAGCGAGGTGATTAGCGTTGCGCGCCATCATGATTATCTGGAAACGGAACATAGTCTGCTGGCGGTGGCCGCCGGGCAGCCGGTTGGTTTTATTCTTACCGAACCGCTCGACGATGCCTTATTTATCGCCGAAATCGCCGTCCACCAGGCCTGGCAGCATCAGGGCATCGGGCGGATGCTGCTGGAGCAGGTTATCGAGCGCGCCCGGCAAATGGCTTACCCGGCGGTGACCCTCACCACCTTCCGCGAAGTGCCGTGGAATGCGCCGTTTTATACCCGCCTGGGATTCGCCATACTCGATGAGCTGACCCTGCCCGCCGGGCTGGCGGCGAAAAGGGAGCTGGAAACGGAACATGGCCTGCCGCCGGAAACGCGCTGCGCCATGCGCTTAGCGCTGTAGCCTCCGGCGCTGATTTCAGCGGCGGAATATGGTACAAAGTACCATTCACAACTTACCCGTTGATACCCGTATGTCCTGGTCAATCGATATCATTTCCTGCATTACCGATCGCTTTGTGGAACTCACGGCGACCGAAAAGCGCATCGCGCAGTTTATTCTCGATGATGTCGCGGCGGCGGCGGAGCTACCCATCGCCGAGATAGCGCGTCTGACTCAGACCAGCCAGGCGTCGGTCACCCGTTTTGCCCGGGCGCTCGGCTGTAAAGACGTCCGTGAGCTGAAGATGAAGCTTGCGCAATCCCTTGCGGTCGGCCAGCGGTTTATCCTCGATGTTCCGGACCTCGAAGGCGTACAGGGGATCTATGAGTCAATCATCAGCGTGCTGGAGACCAATCGCCGGGCGCTGGATATCGAGGCGTTGAAGCGTGCGGTGAGCTGGTTGAGTGCAGCGCGGCAGATCCTCGCCCTTGGAATGGGCGGCGGGTCAACCATCTGCGCTCAGGAGATTCAATATCGCCTGTTTCGTCTTGGACTTCCGGTCGTCAGTCAGAGCGACGGTCTGCTGGTACGCATGATGAGCTCGGCGGTGACGCCGCAGGATGTGGTGATTGTGCTGTCTCTGGGCGGCTATACCCCGGAGATCATCGAGAGCGCGGCGATTGCCAGCCAGTACGGCGCGAAGGTCATTGCGATTACCCCCGCCGGGACGCCGCTGGCTGAGCAGGCGGATCTGGTGCTGCCGCTGCTGGTGCGGGAAAACGACTATATCTTCAAGCCCAGCACTTCGCGTTATGCGATGCTGGCGATGGTCGATGTGCTGGCCACCGAACTGGCGATGGCCAACAAAACTCAGGCAAAAGGCAAATTACGTCGTATTAAGCTGGCCCTCGACAGCCACCGCGGCGGTGTCGATCGCCAGCCTCTTGGCGACTAGCCACCGGCAGCGGCGATAAACCTCTCCGCCTGCAGGCGGGTACGTTCCACGGCCTGTCCGGCGCGATAAAGATCGCTGCCCAGGCCGGCTCCGGCGCACCCAGCCCGCATCCAGGTTGCCAGATTTTCCGGCGTCACGCCGCCCACCGCCAGCACCGGCACCTCCGACGGCAGCACCGCTTTCAGCGCCCGAATGTAGTCCGGACCGAAAGCAGAAGACGGAAATATCTTCAGCCACTGCGCCCCGGCATCCAGCGCGTTAAACGCCTCAGTCGCGGTGGCGCATCCGGCACAAACCTGCATTCCGTGCGCCACTGCCTGACGGATCACCGCAGGCTGGGTATTCGGCGTCACGATAAGCTTCGCCCCGGCCTCAGCGAGAAAATCGACCTGTTCCACGCGCAGTACCGTTCCCGCGCCTATCATCGCCTGCTCGCCAAACCGCGCAACCATCTGCGGAATACTCTGCTGCCAGTCTGGCGAATTGAGCGGGATTTCGATATAGCGAAAGCCTGCATTGATTAGCGTCTCAATATGATCTGCCGCCTCAGCGGGTTGAATACCGCGTAAAATCGCCACCAGCTTAATCTTGTTCATGCATTATCCTCGCCATGCCAGCCAGCAATGCCTCATCGCCACTGCAGCTGTTAACCGTCATTCCGCGCGCCTTCATCGCCCGACCGTAGCGGGCATTCAGCGCCGGGTCGCCAACCAGCGTGACGGCAGAAGCACGGAAACGCTGCCCCAGGGTCGCCACCTCCGCGCCAATCAGCAGCCCGGAGAGGTAATCGCTGACCGAGCTCGCCGCCAGACCGCCCAGCACCCGGGCGGCCCTGGCGACAAACAGTTCGCTAATCAGCGACGGCTGCGCCAGCCCTTTTTCCAGCCCCCGTTCAAACGCCGCCTCGTCCGGCTGCTGGGCAGGCAGCCCTTTGCCGATCAGCGATTGCGTCATCAGCAGATGATGCAGTTCGCCGGTCATCGCCGTGGCAAAATGACGCACCGCGCCGCCCGCCACCTGGACCCATTTGCAGTGGGTGCCCGGCAGCACGTAACACTCCGCCGGCGCCAGCTGGCAGGCCCCCAGCAGCTGCGTCTCTTCGCCGCGCATCACGTTGAAATCCCCATCCTGTTCAATCTTGAGGCCGGGAATAATCCACACGCCTTCAGCAACGGCGCATAGCTGCCGCCCGGGCGCGTCGATCGCCGCCGGACAGTCCAGATACGGCACCGCCTGCCAGCCCGCGTCGCTGCCGATCATCCCGGCCATCAGCACCGGCAGCGCCTGTGCGCCGCGCCAGGGGGCCAAATGCTCCGCGAATACATCGGCAGGCGATCGTCCGTTCAGGCGGGTAATACCCAGCGGCAGCTGCTTCGTTTCGACGCACTGGCCGTTGCGAATCAGCCAGCCGCGCAGCTGGGTAGAGCCCCAGTCGACGGCAATATAATCCTTCATTGTGCTTCTCCTGAGACCTGCATCGCCGTCTTCGCCGGGATCGCCTCCCCTTCCCGCTCCTGTGTAATCATTTCCAGCGCCTGCTGACGGCTGATTTTGCTGGCTGGCGTCATGACGGTGACAAAAATAGCGGAAACAAAGCTGCCAACGACCGACGGAATGCACGGATTGCCCCAGTAAGCCAGCCAGTCGGCCTTAACCAGAACCACAATAGACACCAGCATGCCGCTCAGCAGCGCGGTGAGCGCCCCCTGCCAGTTAAAGCGCAGCCAGAAGCGGCCGAGAATCGAACAGACGAAGAGCCCGGACATCAGCATGGAGATCATTTTGGTGATATAGCTGATGATATCGTTCGAGGTCAGGGCGAAGATCATCGCCAGGCCGATGACGAACGCCAGCATCCAGCGAGAGAGCGTTATCGCCTTATGCGCCGGCGGCATTTTTCCGGTCACGAGGGTATAGACATCCCGCATCATGATGGCCACGGCGGCTATCGCATCGGAGCTGGCCGAAGACATGGTGGCGGAAAGTCCGGCAATCAGGACCACCAGCCCGAGGATCGCCGGTAAGAAGCTGGTGGCGAACAGGAAGGCGTAGTTACTGTTCTCAAGATTGGGGTTCATCGTCCAGGCCGCCATGCCGATGATCGCCGGCAGCACCGAGAAAAACAGATACAGCACGCCGGTATAGACAAACGAGCGCCGCACCGAAGAGACGTCTTTTCCCGAGTAAATACGCTGGCGATAGGAAGGGGTCGCCAGCACGCCGACGCCGATGACCATCGCCAGCGATAGCGCCGGAATGGTCCCCAACTTATCGACCGCAAACAGGCTCATCGCCTTGGGATCCATTGCCTGAACGATGGCATCCCATCCCCCGACGTGAACCACCGCCAGAATCGCCATCAGGATAAAACCGAAAAACAGAATTAATGCCTGAATGGTGTCTGTCCACACCACAGCAGAATAACCGCCGATAATGACGTAAATCGCAAACGCCATGGCAATAATAATTTTTGCCACCGTCAGATTAATTCCTGTCGCCCAGGCTAAATACATACTCCCGCCAAGAATATGCGCCCCCAGCCAGCCAATTGAGGCAATAAATATCATTATCCCGACGAGGTTTTTAATTAAATGGCTGCCACCAGTGTAATAAGAAAGCTCTTCGCTCATGGTCATAAAGCGCAGCTTGCGCACCGGCGCAAACAGCCAGGCCACCAGTAAAATACCGATGGCGCCGCCCACGCCGTAGAGCATCCCGGCCCATCCATTGCTGTAGCCGAAGCCGACAGCGCCCATGCTTGAACCGGTTCCCACCATGGTCGCCACGGTAGACCCCAGCGTCAGGAACAGCGGCAAAGAACGGCCGCCGAGTAAAAAATCCTCACCGCTTTTTTGATGACGGGACACGTACCAGCCAAGCCAAATCATGGCCAACGCGTAAATAATAAAGCCGACTAAAAAGACATGACTATTCATAATTCACATCCTGCCAGTTAATTTTGTAAAGGTAAAAGGCTACGAAGCGCTGAATTATTTCAGCGCTCAAAATGACTGTTTATATTTCTGGTTACTAACTTTTTATGCGCGAGAAGCGTTATAACAGGTCACATCCACTTCGACTTTACAATCCACCACCAGGTCCGCTACGCAGCAGATGCGGGCAGGCGGGTTGTCGCCAAAGAACTCGCGGAAGACTTTATTGAAAGACTGAAAATAGCGCGCATCGGTGAGGATCACTTTAACATGCACCACGTCGGCCAGGGTGTAGCCCGCTTCGGTCATGATATCTACGCAGTTCTGAATCGCCAGACGCGACTGGTCGACAATCCCGCCTTCCACCACTTCCCCGTCCTTCATCGGCGTCTGGCCGGAGACGTACAGCCAGCCTCCCGCTTCCACCGCCCGCGCGAACGGCAGGTGCTGCCCGCCGGTACCGGTACCGCCCTCTACGCCATAACGTTTAATACTCATTTTTCACTCCTCAGTTCATTCGGCGGCGCAGGAAACGCCCCGCGCGCCCGATAATCTTTTTGTCGCTGCCGTAGCTCATCACGCCGTTAACCATCACCGCCTCAATACCGTCCGCCGGACGTTTCGGGTCGGAGAAACTGGCGACATCGCGCACCGTCAGCGGGTCAAACAGCACCAGGTCGGCGTAGTAGCCCACTTTTACCAGCCCACGATCCGCCAGCTGGAAGCGCGCCGACGACAGCCCGGTCATTTTGTGGATCGCGGTAGTCAGCGGAAACAGGCGTTCATCGCGGCAGTAGTGGCCCAGGACCCGCGGAAACGCCCCCCACAGCCGCGGATGCGGCATCGGGTCGTTCGGCAGCCCGTCGGAGCCAATCATGGTCACCGGATAACCCAGCACCCGCCGTACGTCCTGCTCGTCCATGTTGTAATAAATAGCGCCTGCCGGCATCAGCCGCGCCGCGGCGTCGTGCAGGCTCACCTGCCATTCATCGGCGATCTGCTGCAGCGTTTTTCCGGCCTGCTCGGGCTGTGCTTCCGACCAGGTGATGACGATATCGAACTCATCGGTGACCTGCTTCATATCCAGCGTCGACGAGCTGGCGGAATAGGGGTAACAGTCGCAGGCGATCTCCTGGCGCTGGCGCATCTCATCGAAGAAAGCCAGCGTCTCCTTCGTGCGACCCCAGTTTTTCGCGCCGGCGCACTTATGGTGCGAGACCACCACCGGCACGTTGCCGTGGCGACCAATGCGGAACGCCTCGTCGAGCGCCTCCAGAATCGGCTCGAACTCCGAACGCAGGTGGGTGGTGTAAATTCCCCCCTCTGCCGTCAACTCCTCAGCGAGCGCCATCACTTCTTCGGTGGTCGACTGGAAGGCGCTGGCGTAGGCAAGTCCCGTGCTCAGTCCTAAAGCGCCCTGCCGCAGCGCATCGCGCAACTGTATGCGCATGCCGGCGATTTCCGTCTCGCTCGCCGGGCGGAACAGGTCATCCATATGGTTATTACGCAGCGCGGTGTGCCCAATCAGCGTCCCGACGTTAAGCGAGGGTCGCGCGGCCTCTACCGCATGGGCATAGGCTTCGACGGTGGGATAGATAAAGTGCTGTCGTTCGCCGAGAAGATTCATCGGGTCCGGCACCTCGCCGCGCATGGTGGCGGTTGCCGCGCTGATCCCACAGTTGCCGACGATCACGGTTGTCACCCCCTGGCTGAGCTTAGGCAGGTACTCCGGCATGCGGATGACGTTGATATCGTCATGGGTGTGAACATCGATAAAGCCAGGCGCCAGTACCCGCCCTTGACCATCTATCTCCTGCTCCGCCGCGACGTCAAGCGCCGGAGCGATAGCCATTATTCGGTCGCCCTTCACCGCCACATCGGCACGGTATTGCGGCCCACCGCTCCCGTCGATCACCGTGACGTTTTTGAAAAGCCAGTCAACTTTCATAGCAATTACTCCCTTTCGACATACCGACAAGTTAACCATTTACAAGTGCAAAAAACAGTGGAAAACTACGCAAAAACCAGATCATTTTGTGATACTTTTATTCAAAAGAAACAATAATTATTAATTAAAATCATTATTATCAAACAGTTATAACTGATACCCAGCAACTCACCGATTATAAACCCTGAAAGGATAGTGTTATGAAATACCATTCAGCACCGCTCATTCCGCACAAATCCGCCCTCATGTCCGCGCCGGCTAATCTGCTGGCGGAAGAGGGCTGTCTGCCTGCCGCGCTGCTAAAAAAATCGGCGCTGGAAAATAATATTTCATGGATGCAGCGCTACGCCGATGCCCGCGGCGTATCGCTGGCGCCGCATGGTAAAACGACAATGACGCCATGGATATTTCAGGCGCAGCAGCGAGCGGGAGCGTGGGGGATCGGTGTGGGCAGCGCCTGGCAGGCCAGCGCGGCGATGGCCAGCGGCATCCAGCGCGTCCTGATGGTCAATCAGCTGGTCGGTAAGGCCAATATGCAGGTGGTCGCGCAGCTAAAAGCCCACTACCGGGCAGTGGATTTTATCTGCTGTGTCGATAGCGAGGCCAACGTGTGCGCCCTCTCCGCGTTCTTCGCCGCTCAGGGGCAAACGCTGGATGTGCTGATTGAACTTGGCGTGCCGGGCGGGCGCTGCGGCTGTCGTAGCGTGGATGACGCGCTGGCATTGGCGCAGCGGGTCAGCGACCTGCCGGGGCTACGGCTACGCGGTCTGGAATTGTATGAAGGGGTCCTGCACGGCGACGATCCGCAACCACAGGTGGAAGCGCTATTACAACAGGCTGCAGCGCTAGCCTGCCGCATGGAGCCGCTGGTTGACGGCGAATTTATTCTCACCGGCGCGGGCACCGTCTGGTATGACGTGGTGTGCAACATCTGGCTGGCGGCGGCAAAACCGCGCCGCTGCCGTATCGTCATTCGCCCTGGCTGTTATATCACCCACGATCGCGGGATCTACGATCTCGCCCAACAAGCGCTGATCGCCCGCGATCCGATTGCCTGCGATCTCGCCGGCGATCTCACTTCAGCGCTGGAGCTGATGGCAATGGTGCAATCGGTGCCGGAGGCAGATCGCGCGGTGGTGAATTTCGGCAAGCGCGACTGCGCTTTCGACGCCGGGCTGCCGCAGCCGATCGCCCATTATCGTCACGGCAGGGAGTTAGCGCTGCGCGCTGAGTCGATCGTCAGCATCGACATCATGGATCAGCACTGTATGCTGCGCCTGGCGCCGGGCAGCGATGTCCAGGTTGGCGATATTCTGCTGTTCGGCACCTCGCATCCGTGTCTGACCTTTGATAAGTGGAAGACGTTGCTGCTGGTCGATGACGACTACAACGTGCTGGACGAGCTCGAGACGCTGTTTTGACAGGCATCCCGGGTGGCGGCGCTTCGCGCCTTGCCCGGGCTACACAACCCGCGACGTTCGGTAGCCCGGCTAAGCGTAGCGCAAGCCGGGGGATGTCCCGGGGGACGGCGATTCGTGCCTTACCCGCCCTGGCGCAAGGCGCAAATCTCATCATGCAATGAACGGCTGATGGCGACCCCCTGCCGCTCACTCTGCTGGCGGCAGGCGAAACGCCGCTCGCCCGGCAGCCGCGCGCCCTGATCCTGCATCGCATTGAACAGCGTTTCGGCGCGCTCCAGCTGCTCCTGTGCCTGCGCGCCGAGAAAGCGCTGCGGATCCAGCGCCAGAATCAGTTCTCCGCCGTAGGGTAAACCGCCCGCGCCGTTATCCCACGCCAGCGATTCGGCGCTGGTCATATCGCCGATAAGCGGCCCGGCCAGCAGCTCAACCATTGCCGCCAGCGCCGAGCCCTTATGGCCGCCGAAGGTTAACATCGCGCCGTTCAGTACCTCTGTGGCATCGGTAGTCGGCTGCCCCTGGCTGTCGATTCCCCACCCTTCCGGTAGCGCTTTGCCGGCGCGCTGATGCAGCTGGATCTCGCCTCGCGCCGCGGCGCTGGTCGCCATATCCACAATAAACGGCGGCTCCTCCCGCCGCGGCCAGCCAAAGGCGATAGGGTTGGTGCCGAACAGCGGACGGGTGCCGCCCGCCGGGGCGACCCAGGCATGGCTTGGCGTACAGGCCAGCCCCACCAGCCCTGCCTCAGTCAACGGCTCAATATCGGCAAACAGCGCGGAAAAATGGACGCAACGGTTAATCGCCAGCGCCGCAATACCGCTGTGCCGCGCTTTCTCCAGCAGCAGCGGCAGCGCGCGTTCGTAGGCCAGCAGCGAAAAGGCGCCCCCGGCATCCGCCCGCACAATCGCCGGCGCCTGGTCGTGGATCTGCGGCTCGGCATCAGGCGAAACCTTACCTTTACGCAAGGTATCGACAATGCCCAACAGCCGCCACAGGCCGTGGGAAGCGCAGCCGTCGCGCTCCCCGGCAGCCACGTTACGGGCGATGGCCGCCGCGTGGTCGGCGCTGAATCCATTGGCGCTGAGCACCGCCAGCGCCAGGTCATAAGCTTCTGGTAACGATAGAGTTACCGACCCCATACTGTTCTCCTTTACTCTTCTTCGTCTCCGCTAAAATTAGCCTGCGGCAGACAGCTGCGCGCGCCCCAGTAATAAATCCCCAGCGACATCGCCGCCACCAGCACCGTATCCCAGGGGTGACCAATAACATTAAGCCCGCCGAAACTGCCCAGCCAGGAAAAGAGGATAATCAACGCATAAAAAGCGATCAGCCACAGCGAAGACTTCACCTGCTGCGCCAGGCTCACGGTATGTTCCGGCACCTTGCCTTTGCACATCACATACGCCACAAACATCACGATCTGCAGCCCCAGCAGCCACGAGAGCGTATTCCAGCCGGACCAGTAGACGATCAGCGCCGAGACCATAAACGACACCGGGCCGATGATGCCGAAGGCGCGCACGCGGAACGGCCGCGGCAGATCCGGGGCGTTGCGGCGCAGCCCGGCGGCGGTCACCGGGGCGATGGCGTAGCTCAGCACCAGGGCCGCCGACACCACGCTTATCAGCTGTTCCCAGGAGGGGAACGGCAGCGTCCAGAAAATCGACAGCCCAAAGGTCAGCCACAGCGCCGGGCGCGGAATACCGGACGCTTTATCAATATGGGTAAAGGCTTTAAAGAAAGTACCCGCCTTCGCCCAGCCGTAGATCACCCGCGGCGTCGCGTTCATATAGATATTGCCGGTGCCGCTCGGGGAGATGATCGCATCGCTTATCACCATAAAGGCCAGCCAGCCCATGCCGAGGGTAATGGCGATATCGCGATACGGCAGCGAGAACTGTTTGCTCACTTCGGCCCAACCGCCGTTCAGCATCTCGGTGGGAATACTGCCAAGGAACGCCAACTGCAGCAGCACGTAGATAATCGTCGACAGCACCACTGATAAAATCAACGCGATAGGGATAGTCCGCTGTGGCTTTTGTACTTCGCTGGCCACCGAGATAATCGGCGTCAGTCCCAGATAGGCGAAGATAATTCCCCCGGCGCTGATCGCCGCTTCCACCCCGGACATACCAAACGGCGCAATGCCCTGAGCATGCAGGTTCTCAGGTTTAAAGAAGGCGAACAGCGTGACCACCACCAGCAGCGGCACCAGAAACTTGAGCACGCTGATGAAGTTGTTCGAGCGGGCGAAGGTCTTGACGCTGTAGTAGTTCAGCGCGAAGAAGAAACAGAGCAGCAGGAACTGCACCCCCCACCCCAGCAGCGTCGGCGAGCTGGAGCCCGGCTGGGTCAGCGCCGGAAACCAGGCCGCGGCATATTGCCGGGCGGCGACAATTTCTATCGAGATCAGGCTGGAGAAGGCGATCAGGGTGATGAACCCCAGCAGATAACCCATCAGCTCACCGTGGGAAAAGACCGGGTAACGAATAATGCCGCCGGCGCGCGGCAGCGCCGCCCCCAGCTCGCAGTAGACAATCCCCAGCAGCAGCACCGCAAAGCCGCCGATCACCCACGACGCGATACCGGCCGGACCGGCAATGGATGCCACATGGCTGGCGGCGAATAACCATCCGGAGCCGAAGATCGCCCCCAGGCCGATAAAGGTGAGGTCGGTCAGGGTCAGCTGTTTTTTAAACTTACCCGACTCCGCAACGCGGGTTTGACTGTTATGCGTAGTGTGAATGGTCATGGTGATGCCCTTGCGTCAATGAGAGGAGGAAATCGCTTCCCGGGTCCACTGGCCGTTGACCAGGCGCAGCAGGTTTAAAGGGTTCGCATCCTGCAGCGCCGGCGGTAACAGGGCGGCCGGCGCATTCTGCAGGCAGACCGGGCGCAGAAAACGCTCAATCGCCCGACTGCCGACCGACGTCCCGCGCGCATCGGTCGTCGCCGGCCATGGGCCGCCGTGGACCATCGCATCGCACACTTCCACGCCGGTGGGATAACCGTTAAACAGCACCCGTCCGGCCTTCTCACACAGCAGCGGTAGCAGACTCGCCGCCAGCGGGCCGTCGTCCGCCTCCGCGTGCAGCGTCGCGGTGAGCTGTCCTTGCAGCGCTTTCACCACCGCCTGCAGCTGGGCCGCGTCGTCCACTTCCACCAGCAACGATAGCGGGCCGAAAACTTCGGTCTGCAGCAGCGTATCCTGCGCCAGCAGATCCTCGACCTGAGCCTGCCACAGCTGGGTTTGCGCCTCCCCGGCGCCGGCGGCGAGGCCGCTCGCCAGCCTCTCGATACGCGGATGCGCCGCCAGCGCCGCCACGCCCTGGCGGTAGTGCTGAAGGGTCGGCGCATTGAGCAACACCTGCGGCGCGCAGCCCGCTACCGCCGCGCACAGCGCCGACTTAAAGCGTTCCAGTCCGGCGCCGCGCAGCGCCAGAATCAGCCCCGGACGGGTACAGAACTGGCCGCCGCCGAGGGTAAATGACGCCACCAGCTCGTTCGCCAGCGCCTCGGCCCGCGTCTGCAGCGCCTGCGGCAGAATAATCAGCGGGTTAATCGCCGACATTTCAGCAAACAGCGGGATTGGCTGTGGGCGCTGCTGCGCCAGCTGATATAGCGCCTTACCGCCGGCCAGCGAGCCGGTAAAGCCAACGGCCTGAATCGCTGGATGGCGGACTAATTCGGCGCCGATATCCGTCCCGAAAATCATATTGAATACGCCGCCGGGTAACCCACACCGCGCGACCGCCCGGACGATCGCGTCAGCGGTCAGCTCGGCGGTGGCCATATGGCCCGCATGGGCCTTCACCACCACCGGGCAGCCAGCCGCCAGCGCCGAGGCGGTATCGCCGCCAGCGGTGGAAAAGGCCAACGGAAAGTTGCTGGCGCCAAACACCGCCACCGGCCCTAACGCCTGCTGATATTGACGCAGGTCCGGGCGCGGCAGCGGCTGACGGTCGGCTAAGGCGGTATCAATACGGGCGGCGAAGGTATCCCCGCGCAGGATCACGCCAGCAAACATCCGCAACTGGCCGCTGGTTCGCGCCCGCTCGCCCTGCAGCCGCGCCAGCGGCAGCGCGGTCTCCTGTTCGGCGATAGCAAAAAACGCCTCCCCCAGCGCGTCCAGTTCATCGGCAATGGCGCAGAGAAAGTGCGCCCGCTGCTGCGGCGCGGTCTGTGAATAAATGGCAAACGCCTGCTGCGCCGCCTCCGCGGCCTGGGCGGCCTCCGCGTGGGAAGCCGGATAAAAGCGATGGCCGGTGGCCTCGCCATCCACCGCCCGCAGGCTCAATAGCGTCGCTTCGCCGCTGGCAACGCGGCGTCCGGCGATAAACTGCCGTCCCGCCGTGGTTTGAGATGCATTCATACTGACTCCTGTGCTCAGAGGCCAACGTCCGGCAGGGCAGGACGAGTCGCCAGCGCCTGTTCCACGATCGCCACCACCTGCTGGCGCGTTTCGCCTTCCAGCGCCAGACGCGGCGGACGGGTCACAGCGCTGCCGCGTCCGAGTAGCTCTTCGCACAGTTTGATGCACTGCACCAAATCCGGACGTGCATCGAGATGCAGCAGCGGCATGAACCAGCGGTACAGCGCCATCGCTTCTTCGTAACGCTGTTGGCGGGCGAGACGGAATAACGTTTCCCCTTCGCGCGGGAAGGCGTTGGACATTCCGGAGATCCACCCTTCCGCGCCGACGGCGATGCTTTCCACCACCACGTCATCCAGCCCGGCAAACAGCACGAAGCGGTCGCCAACGGTGTTACGCAGGTCGATAAAGCGGCGGGTATCGCCGGAGGAGTCTTTAAAGCAGACGATGTTGTCGCAATCGGTCAGGGTGGCGAGAATGTCCGGCGTCACGTCGTTTTTGTAAATCGGCGGGTTGTTGTAGACCATGATCGGCAGGTCGGTGGCGGTGGCCACGCTGCGGAAGTGAGCGGCGGTTTCATGCGGTTTTGAGGAGTAGACCAGCGCCGGCATCACCATGATCCCGTCGACGCCGACGCGCTCCGCCTCTTTCGCCATCTTCTGGGCAAAGGCGGTGGTGAACTCGGCCACCCCGGCGATCACCGGAATTTTGCCGCCGGCGGCATCCTTCGCCACTTCGATAATCTGCAATTTTTCATCGGAGCTCAGGGAGGTGTTCTCCCCTACGCTGCCGCACACCACCAGCCCGGAAACGCCATCTTTGACTAGGTTTTTCATCACCGCGTGGGTGGCGTCTAAATCGAGGGAGTAATCGCTACGAAACTGCGTGCTAACCGCCGGGAATACGCCGCTCCAGTGAATCGCTTTATTGCTCATGCTCGGTTCCTTGTCGTCATTTTGTTAAGTCGAGGTGAATGATTGGTGAATATTCACTGACAGATTGACGCGTCGCGGAACCGGCGGCTTGTCGGTTTTCCCTTAATCCGATGACGAAATTAGCACAGTCGACAAAAGTGTGAGCCAGCCGTTATCCCTGCAGCGTCAGGCGAAAATCGCGCGGCGTCGAGCCGGTCATCGCTTTGAACTGGCGGCTGAAGGCGCTGTGATCGGTATAGCCGCACTGCAAGGCGATATCGGTAATCGGCGTGTCGCCGGCCAGCAATTCGGTGGCTTTTTCCAGACGCACTTTGTGGATCATCTGCCGCGGCGTGAGATGGAAGATCCGTTTGCAGTAGCGCTCGATCTGCGCAATCGACATCCCGCTCAAGGCGGTCAGCTCTTCCATGGCGATCGGCCGGTAATAGTGGCGGCGGATATGATCGTCGACGATCGCCAGCCGCTGCCACGCCGGATGGCGGGCGTGGGCCTCCTGCAGATCGTGAGAGATCCCGGCCATGCCGATCACCTGTCCGCTGACATCGCGCAGCGCCAGCTTCTGCGTCAGGCACCAGCCGCGTTCCCGGCCATTGTAGAGATGCATTTCCAGCTGGTCGCGCAGGGTCACGCCCTCCCGCAATACCCGAAGATCCTGTTCGGTGTAACCCTGACCCAGCGCGGAAGGAAAGACGTCGGCGGAGGTTTTCCCCAGCAGCGAGGAGACGGTTTTGAAACCGCAGCGGCGGGCCAGCGTCAGATTCGCCAGCAGATAACGCGCTTCGCTGTCTTTGATAAAAAAGACCACGTTGGGGATGGCATTGAGCAGGGGGGCGATCAGCGCCAGGGCATTGAGCAGCGCCGCCATATTCTCCGGCCGCTGGCGCGCCAGCCCTTCGCAGATCTGGCTCAGCTCATCGACCGCCAGCTCCGGTTGATTAACAGCGCGCGGCGGCGCCGCTTCAGACACACCGATCATAGGGCTTCCTCATGGTAAGTGACCGAAGGATATTTATTCACTTCCTGTTAACACCTCAAGCGGCAACCGCCGGTTTTGCGATCCTGGATCCGCTTTACGCCTTCCCCTGGTTTATCCACTGGCGCAATCGCCACTTTCGGTTTACCACGCCATTAACAGAATGATTAATAAGAAATAATTATGCACCAAATGAACATCCCCCCGGCGCTATTATGCCGATTTCGTCATTATCTCTGCCGAAAGCGTTCAAGCCGCCCGTCACGGGTTGCGCCAGCATGATGAAACATATTGTTAACTTCCGGAGAGCAGAATGACCGCGCCACGCCCCCCTATTACGCTGAGAGCCATTGATTCACACACCGGCGGCGAACCCACCCGCCTGATCGTTGACGGCTTCCCCGACCTCGGCGGCGGCAGCATGGCGGAGCGTCGCGACCGTTTCGCCCGTGACTTCGATCGCTGGCGTCAGGCGGTGATTCTCGAACCGCGCGGCAGCGATGTGCTGGTCGGCGCGCTGCTTTGCAAACCGGTCTCGGCGGCGGCCACCGCTGGCGTCATTTTCTTCAACAACGCCGGTTTTCTGAATATGTGCGGCCACGGCACCATCGGGCTTATCGCCTCGCTGGCGTGGCTTGGCCGTATCCAGCCAGGCGTTCATCTGATTGAAACCCCGGTCGGCGACGTAAGCGCCACGTTGCACGACGATGGCAGCGTATCGGTGCAAAACGTCCCGGCCCGCCGCTGGAAAAAGCAGGTCCGCGTGGAGACCGCGCGGGGTCCCGTCATCGGCGATATTGCCTGGGGCGGCAACTGGTTTTTCCTGATTAACGATCACCCGTTCGCCATTACCCCGGCGCACATTCCACAGCTCACCGACTACGCCTGGGCGGTGCGCGAGGGGCTGGAGGCCGCGGGGATCCGCGGCGACGACGGCGGCGTTATCGACCATATCGAGCTGTTCGCCGATGACGATGCCGCCGACAGCCGTAGCTTCGTACTCTGTCCAGGAAAGGCCTGGGATCGTTCGCCGTGCGGCACCGGCACCAGCGCCAAGCTGGCCTGCCTGGCGCAGGATGGCAAACTCCAGCCGGGAGCGATCTGGCGCCAGGCCAGCATCATCGGCAGCCAGTTTACCGCCAGCTACCAGCGCGCCGCCGCAGGCATCATTCCAACGATCCGCGGCGAAGCCTGGGTGTGCGGCGATAACCAGTTGATCCTCAACCCGGACGATCCCTTCTGCTGGGGGATCGCGCCGTGAAGCCGTGCGATGTCATCGTGATCGGCGCCGGGATCATCGGCGCCGCCTGCGCGTGGCAGCTGGCGAAGCGGGGGCAGAAAGTGACGATTATCGATGACGGTCAACCCGGCGCCACGGCGGCGGGTATGGGCCATCTGGTGTGCATGGATGACGACCCCGCCGAACTGGCGCTGTCGGCGTGGTCGCTGGCGCGCTGGCGCGCCATCACCCCGCGGATGCCCGCCACTTGCGCCTGGCGCGGCTGCGGCACGCTGTGGCTGGCGGAAAGCGAAGAAGAGGTGGCCGTCGCGGGTGAAAAACAGCGGCGGCTGGCTGGCTATCAGATCCACAGCGAACTGCAGACCCCACAGCAGATCGCCGGGCGCGAGCCGCTGCTGCGCAGCGGGCTGGCCGGCGGGCTATGGGTACCCGGCGACAGCATCGTCTACGCGCCAAACGTCGCCCGCTGGCTGATGGCCGATGCCGGAGACCATCTCACCTGCCTGCACGACAGCGCGCAGGCGATTACCGAACCGCAGGTGCTGCTCGCCAGCGGCAAACGGCTACAGGCGCGGGCCATCGTGGTGGCCTGCGGCCTGGAGGCCAATACGCTATTGGCGGAAAACTGGCTGCGGCCCAGGAAGGGTCAGCTGGCAATTACCGATCGCTACGGGCCGCGGGTGCATCACCAGCTGGTTGAGCTGGGCTACGGCGCCAGCGCCCACGGCGGCGGTACCTCGGTAGCGTTTAACCTGCAGCCGCGGCCCACTGGCCAGCTGCTGATTGGCTCTTCGCGCCAGTTCGATAATCGCGAGCGCCAGCTGGATCTCCCCTTGCTGGGGCAGATGCTCGACCGCGCCCGCCATTTTGTGCCGGCGCTGGCGACGCTGAATATCATCCGCTGCTGGAGCGGCCTGCGCGCCGCCTCGCAGGATGGCAATCCGCTGATCGGCCCGCACCCCACGCGCCGCGGTGTATGGCTGGCGCTGGGCCATGAAGGACTGGGGGTCACCACCGCCCCGGCGACGGCTGAGCTGCTGGCGGCGCAGATCCTCGGCGAACGCTGCCCGCTGGCGCCTGAGGCCTGGCTCCCGGCCCGTCTGTACCATCAGGAGGCGATCGCATGAATAGCACGCTCAATATCACTGTCGATGGCGAAGCGCTGACGGTGCCGGAAGGTATCAGCGTGGCGGCAGCGCTGGCGTTGACCGGCGATCCCACCACCCGCCAAGCGGTTAATGGCGACCCCCGCGCGCCGTTTTGCGGCATGGGGGTCTGCCAGGAGTGCCGGATCACCGTCGACGGCCGGCGGGTGCTGGCCTGCCAGACCCTGTGCCGGGCCGGCATGCAAATAGAAAGGAGCCGCTATGTACACGCTGCGCTGTGACATTTTAATCCTCGGCGCCGGCCCCGCCGGCATGGCGGCAGCCCTCGCTGCCGCCGCCTGCGATAAACAGGTCATTATTCTCGACGATAACCCCGCCCCCGGAGGGCAAATCTGGCGCGCCGGCCCGCAGGCGACGCTGCCCGCCCTGGCCCGGCGCTACCGCGACGCCATCGCCGCGTCTGCCGTCATCCGGGTGGTGAACGGCGCGCGGCTGATTGCCCGCCCCTCCGCGCGCAGCGTGCTGTTTGAAACCGCCGACGGCGGTGGCGTGGTTTACTGGCAGAAACTGATCCTCTGCTGCGGCGCGCGCGAGCTGTCGCTGCCCTTTCCCGGCTGGACCTTACCCGGCGTGACCAGCGCGGGCGGCCTGCAGGCGCAGATCAAACATGGCCTGTCGCTGAAAGGCGAAAAAGTAGTGATTGCCGGCAGTGGCCCGCTGCTGCTGGCGGTGGCGGATACGGTGAACAAGGCCGGAGGCCAGGTAACGAATATCGTTGAGCAAGCACCGCTCCCGGCGCTGCTGCGCTTCACCAGCGGGCTGTGGCGCTGGCCGCAGAAGCTGCGCCAGTTAGCGACGCTGGCCCCGAAAGGCTATCTTAGCGGCGCCCAGGCGATCCGCGCTCACGGTACAACGCGGCTGGAAGCCGTGACGCTGCGCCAGCGCGGCGTCGAGCGGACTGTCGCCTGCGATCGGCTGGCTATCGGCTACGGGCTGGTGCCCAATATCGAGACGGGGCTGCTGTTCGGTTGCGCCACGGCGCAGGAGGCGATCCAGGTTAACCGCTGGCAGCAGACCAGCCTCGCGGATATTTACGCCGCCGGGGAGTGCACCGGTTTCGGCGGGAGCGAGCTGGCGCTGGCGGAGGGCGAAATCGCCGGGTATGCCGCCGCCGGGGCCAGCCAGCAGGCCCAGGCGTTATTTGCCCGTCGCGCCCGCTGGCAGCGCTTCGCCACGGCCATCAACCGCACCTTCCGGCTGGCGGAGTCGTTGAAAAACGCGGCGACGCCGGAGAGCCTGCTGTGCCGTTGCGAAGATGTGCGCTGCGGCGATGTGGCAGCCGCCGACGACTGGCTACAGGCCAAGCTTACCCAGCGCTGCGGAATGGGCGCCTGTCAGGGGCGCACCTGCGCCGCCAGCGCCCGCTGGCTATATGGCTGGCCGCTGCCGCAGCCGAGAGAGCCGCTGTCTCCCGCCCGTGCGGAAACGCTTATTGCCCTCGCCAGGCTGAGCGCCGAGCCGTAACCGCTACTCTTCTTCATCACCGCGCCCGGCAGGGACGCCAAGCGCAATAAACTCCTCCAGCAGCGAGGTCAGTTGCTGCAGCTTTTCCGTAGTGAACTGAGCCTCCAGCAGGCGATAGGTTTCTTCCACCTCCGCCTGGGCGCTTTCGTACAGCGCGGTTCCGGCAGGCGTCAGCGAGACGTACAGCTTGCGCTGATCGTTAACCGGCTTCAGCCGCAACACCAGTCCATCCCGCTCCATGCGCGTCAAAATCCCGGTCAGACTGGGGCGCAGAATACAGGCGCGAAAAGCCAGATCGTGAAAGTCCATTGACGGACGTTCGGCGAGGATACGCACGATCCGCCACTGCTGTTCGGTGAGATTGTGTCGTTTGACGATCGGTCGAAAGTAGGCCATCGCCGCTTCACGCGCCTGCAACAAGGCAATGGTTAATGAATCATGCATAGTATCCCCTCAACGGCCTCATCTAAAACTTATTAATAACTTAATAATTAGCTTTAATCCTGCCATGTACAACCGGTTTCTGCACCTGAAAAGTACCAGCCTTTCCCAGAAAAATATTCAACCATTTGATTAATAACGAATAAGTTATTGAAGTGTAAATATTGTGTTAATCCGATCACAAAACATTCACTTCCAGTTGCTAAACCTCATCGCAAAGCATAAAAGATGATCATTAATATATTAACGAAATCCCTTTGAACCGAAATCAGTCCCAGAGGAGTGGTGAATGAAAGGTACCATCTTCGCCGTTGCGCTCAATCATCGCAGCCAGCTCGACGCCTGGCGCGAGGCGTTTCAACAGCCCCCCTACAAAACGCCGCCGAAAACCGCGGTCTGGTTTATCAAGCCGCGCAATACCGTGATTGGCGATGGCGAGGCGATCCCCTATCCGCAGGGCGAAACCGTGCAAAGCGGCGCCACCGTGGCGCTGATTGTCGGCAAAACCGCGCGCAAGGTGGCGGCGGAAGAGGCGGCGAACTATATCGCCGGCTACGCGCTGGCGAACGACGTCAGCCTGCCGGAAGAGAGTTTTTATCGCCCGGCGATCAAGGCCAAGTGCCGCGATGGTTTCTGCCCCGTCGGCGCGCTGTCGCCGGTGCGCAACGTCGATAACCTGACCATCATCACCGAAATCAACGGCCGCGAAGCGGATAGCTGGCATACCGGCGATCTGCAGCGTAACGCCGCGCAGCTGCTGAGCGCCTTGAGCGATTTCGCCACCCTCAATCCCGGCGACGCGATCCTCATCGGTACGCCCCACTCCCGCGTTACGCTGCGTCCCGGCGATCGCGTACGCATTCTCGCCGAGGGCTTCCCGGCGCTGGAAAACCCGGTTGTCGCAGAAGGAGAGCTGGCATGAAACAGGCACGTATTGAATGGCAGGGACAGGTACGCGATGCGGTGGTCGATGAACGCGACCAGGTGCGCCTGGACGATGGCACGGTATTGAAAGAAGGTGAATTCCGCTGGCTGCCGCCCGCCGACGGCACGCTGTTCGCGCTGGGGCTGAACTACGCCGACCACGCCAGCGAGCTGGCGTTTAAGCCGCCAACCGAGCCGCTGGTATTTATCAAAGCGCCAAACACCTTTACTGGCCACCAGCAGCAGTCGGTACGCCCGGATAACGTGGAATACATGCACTACGAAGCTGAACTGGTGGTGGTGATCGGTAAAACCGCCCGCCGCGTCAGCGAAGCCGAGGCCATGGACTATGTCGCCGGCTATACCGTCTGCAACGACTACGCGATCCGCGACTATCTGGAAAACTACTACCGGCCAAACCTGCGGGTGAAAAGCCGCGACACCCTGACGCCGATCGGCCCGTGGATCGTCGGCAAAGAGGCGATCCCGGATCCGCATAATCTGGCCCTGCGCACCTGGGTCAACGGCGAGCTGCGCCAGCAGGGCACCACCGCCGATCTGATCTTCAGCATCCCGTTTCTCATCGCTTACTTAAGCGAATTTATGACCCTGCAATCGGGCGACATGATCGCCACCGGCACGCCGAAAGGGCTGTCCGACGTGGTGCCAGGCGACGAGGTGATCGTTGAAGTCGAGGGCGTGGGCCGCCTGGTCAACCATATCATCAGCCAGCAAGCGTATGAGGAGACACTGTCATGAAAAAGATTAACCATTGGATCAACGGTAAAAACGTTGCCGGCACAGACTATTTTCATACCACCAACCCGGCCACCAGCGAAGTGCTGGCGGAAGTCGCCGCCGGCGGTGAAGCCGAAGTCCATCAGGCGGTAGCGGCGGCGAAAGAGGCCTTCCCAAAGTGGGCTAACCTGCCGATGAAAGAGCGCGCGCGTCTGATGCGCCGCCTCGGGGATCTGATCGATCAGAACATCCCGGAGATCGCGGCGATGGAAACCGCCGATACCGGTCTGCCTATCCACCAGACCAAAAACGTGCTGATCCCGCGCGCCTCCCACAATTTCGAGTTTTTCGCCGAAGTGTGCCAGCAGATGAACGGTAAGACCTATCCGGTCGACGACAAGATGCTGAACTACACCCTGGTGCAGCCGGTGGGCGTCTGCGCGCTGGTGTCGCCGTGGAACGTGCCGTTTATGACCGCCACCTGGAAGGTGGCGCCGTGCCTGGCCTTGGGGAATACCGCGGTGCTGAAGATGTCCGAGCTGTCGCCGCTGACCGCCGACCGTCTGGGCGAACTGGCGCTGGAAGCGGGTATTCCGGCGGGGGTACTGAACGTGGTGCAGGGCTACGGCGCGACGGCGGGCGATGCGCTGGTACGCCACCATGACGTGCGCGCGGTATCGTTTACCGGCGGTACCGCCACCGGGCGCAACATCATGAAAAATGCCGGGCTGAAAAAGTACTCAATGGAGCTGGGCGGCAAATCGCCGGTGCTGATTTTCGAAGACGCCGATATTGAGCGCGCCCTCGACGCCGCGCTGTTCACCATCTTCTCGATCAACGGCGAACGCTGCACCGCCGGCTCGCGCATTTTCATTCAGCAGAGCATCTACCCCGAGTTCGTTAAACGCTTCGCCGAGCGCGCTAACCGCCTGCGCGTCGGCGATCCAACCGACCCGAACACCCAGGTCGGCGCGCTGATTAGCCAGCAACATTGGGAGAAAGTCTCCGGCTATATCCGCCTCGGCATTGAAGAAGGGGCGACCCTGCTGGCCGGCGGCGCGGATAAACCGTCCGACCTGCCGGCGCATCTGAAAGCCGGCAATTTCCTGCGCCCGACGGTGCTGGCGGATGTCGATAACCGCATGCGCGTCGCGCAGGAAGAGATTTTTGGCCCGGTCGCCTGCCTGCTGCCGTTCAAAGACGAGGCGGAAGGGCTGCGCCTGGCGAACGATGTGGAATACGGCCTGGCGTCGTATATCTGGACCCAGGACGTCAGCAAAGTGCTGCGTCTGGCGCGCGGTATTGAAGCCGGGATGGTGTTCGTCAACACCCAGAACGTCCGCGACCTGCGTCAGCCGTTCGGCGGCGTGAAGGCCTCCGGCACCGGCCGCGAAGGCGGCGAGTACAGCTTTGAAGTGTTCGCCGAAATGAAAAACGTCTGCATCTCGATGGGCGACCATCCGATCCCGAAATGGGGAGTCTGATATGGGTAAGTTAGCGTTAGCAGCAAAAATCACTCACGTGCCGTCGATGTACCTGTCTGAGCTGCCGGGGAAAAACCACGGCTGCCGCCAGGGCGCTATCGACGGGCATAAAGAAATTGGCAAGCGCTGCCGGGAAATGGGCGTCGATACCATCATCGTGTTCGATACCCACTGGCTGGTCAACAGCGCCTACCACATCAACTGCGCCGACCATTTCCAGGGCGTCTACACCAGTAACGAACTGCCGCACTTTATTCGCGACATGACCTACGACTATGACGGCAACCCGGAGCTGGGTCAGCTCATCGCCGACGAGGCGGTGAAGCTCGGGGTGCGCGCCAAAGCGCACAATATTCCGAGCCTGAAGCTGGAGTACGGCACCCTGGTGCCGATGCGCTACATGAACAGCGATAAGCATTTCAAAGTGGTCTCTATCTCGGCGTTCTGTACCGTCCATGACTTTGCCGACAGCCGCAGGCTGGGCGAAGCGATCCTCAAAGCCATTGAGAAATATGACGGCACCGTGGCGGTGCTGGCCAGCGGCTCGCTGTCGCACCGTTTTATCGACGATCAGCGCGCCGAAGAGGGGATGAACAGCTATACCCGCGAGTTCGATCATCAGATGGATGAGCGGGTGGTGAAGCTGTGGCGCGAGGGCAAATTTAAAGAGTTCTGCACCATGCTGCCGGAGTACGCCGACTACTGCTACGGCGAAGGCAATATGCACGACACGGTGATGCTGCTTGGCCTGCTGGGCTGGGATAAATACGACGGCAAAGTGGAGTTTATCACCGAGCTGTTCGCCAGCTCCGGCACCGGCCAGGTTAACGCCGTGTTCCCGCTGCCGGCGCAGGCGTAAGGAGGCCCCATGCCGCATTTTATCGCCGAATGTACCGACAACATCCGCGAGCAGGCCGATCTGCCTGGTCTGTTCGCCAAAGTCAACGAGGCGCTGGCCGCTACCGGCATCTTTCCGATCGGCGGGATCCGCAGCCGTGCCCACTGGCTGGATACCTGGCAGATGGCCGACGGCAGGCAGGATTACGCCTTTGTCCATATGACGCTGAAGATCGGCTCCGGGCGCAGTCTGGAGAGCCGTCAGGACGTGGGAGATATGCTGTTCGCGCTGATCAAATCCCACTTCGCGGCGCTGATGGAGAGCCGCTACCTGGCGCTGTCGTTCGCCATGGAAGAGCTCGATCCGACGCTGAACTACAAACAGAACAACGTGCACGCCTTATTTAAATAACGTGCAAATTGCCCGGTGGCGCTGCGCTTACCGGGCCTACAGCGGCCATGAATTTGTAGGCCGGATAAGCGAAGCGCCATCCGGCAATACAATGCCACAGGAATCACTATGCTCGATAAACAGACCCGAACCCTGATTGCCCAGCGGCTGAATCAGGCCGAAAAACAGCGTGAACAGATCCGCGCGATCTCGCTGGATTATCCGTCGATCACCATTGAGGACGCCTACGCCGTACAGCGCGAGTGGGTCGAGATGAAGATCGCCGAAGGCCGCGTACTCAAAGGCCACAAGATCGGCCTGACCTCGAAAGCCATGCAGGCCAGCTCGCAGATCAGCGAGCCGGACTACGGCGCGCTGCTTGACGATATGTTCTTCCACGACGGCAGCGATATCCCCACCGACCGTTTTATCGTTCCGCGTATCGAAGTCGAGCTGGCGTTCGTGCTGGCCAAACCGCTGCGCGGCCCGAACTGCACCCTGTTTGATGTCTACAACGCCACCGACTACGTGATCCCGGCGCTGGAGCTGATTGACGCCCGCTGCCACAACATCGACCCGGAAACCCAGCGCCCGCGTAAAGTGTTCGACACCATTTCCGATAACGCCGCCAACGCCGGGGTGATCCTCGGCGGCCGCCCGATCAAGCCCGACGAGCTGGATCTGCGCTGGATCTCCGCCCTGCTGTATCGCAACGGCGTGATTGAGGAGACCGGCGTCGCCGCGGGGGTGCTCAATCACCCGGCCAACGGCGTGGCCTGGCTGGCCAACAAACTGGCGCCGTACGATGTCCAGCTCGAAGCCGGGCAAATCATCCTCGGCGGCTCCTTCACCCGTCCGGTCCCGGCGCGCAAGGGCGATACCTTCCACGTTGATTACGGCACCATGGGCGCCATCAGCTGCCGCTTTGTCTGAGGAGAGCAACATGAACAACGCTTTTAAAGCGGCGCTCAAGGCCGGGCGCCCGCAAATCGGCCTGTGGCTGGGGCTGTGCAGTAGCTACAGCGCAGAACTGCTGGCCGGGGCCGGCTTCGACTGGCTGCTGATCGACGGCGAACACGCGCCTAACAATGTGCAAACGGTGCTGACCCAGCTTCAGGCCATCGCCCCCTACCCCAGCCAGCCGGTGGTCCGCCCGTCGTGGAACGACCCGGTGCAGATCAAACAGCTGCTGGATATCGGCGCGCAAACCCTGCTGGTGCCCATGGTGCAGAACGCCGATGAAGCGCGGCTGGCGGTCAGAGCCACCCGCTACCCGCCCGCCGGCATTCGCGGCGTCGGCAGCGCGCTGGCCCGCGCCTCGCGCTGGAACCGGGTGCCGGATTATCTTCACCAGGCCAACGACGCGATGTGCGTCCTGGTACAGATTGAAACCCGCGAAGCGCTGAAAAATCTGCCGCAGATCCTCGATGTCGACGGGGTGGACGGGGTGTTTATCGGCCCGGCGGACCTCAGCGCCGATATGGGTCACGGCGGCAATCCGCAGCACCCGGAAGTACAGGCCGCCATTGAAGATGCCATCCAGCAAATCCGTCAGGCCGGCAAGGCGCCGGGGATCCTGATGGCCAATGAACAGCTGGCGAAGCGCTATCTCGAACTGGGCGCGCTGTTCGTCGCCGTCGGCGTCGATACCACCCTGCTGGCCCGCGGCGCAGAAGCGCTGGCGGCCCGGTTTACCCACACCGCAACGACCACAACCGATAACAATAAATCCGTCTATTGAACGGATAATGTGGAGCGCAACATGACTACCTCTACCCTGCAACACAATGATAATAAAGCCGTTGAAGTAGAAAACCGGGTGATCAAAAAGCTGTTCCGCCGCCTGATCACCTTCCTGTTCGTTCTCTTTGTTTTCTCATTTTTGGACCGCATTAATATCGGCTTCGCCGGCCTGACGATGGGCAAAGACCTCGGTCTGACCTCCACCATGTTCGGCCTGGCGGCGACGCTGTTCTACGTCACCTACGTACTGTGCGGGATCCCCAGCAATATCATGCTGGCGAAAGTTGGCGCGCGCCGTTGGATCGCCGGGATCATGGTGGTCTGGGGGATCGCCTCGACCTGTACCATGTTCGCCACCAGCCCGCATACGCTGTACATCCTGCGCATGCTGGTCGGCATCGCCGAGGCTGGTTTCCTACCAGGGATCCTCGTCTATCTGACCTGGTGGTTCCCGGCCTACCATCGCGCCCGCGCCAACGCCCTGTTTATGATCGCCATGCCGGTGACCATGATGCTCGGCTCGATACTTTCCGGCTATATTCTGGCGCTCGACGGCCTGTGGAACCTGAAGGGCTGGCAGTGGCTGTTTCTGCTGGAAGGCCTGCCGTCGGTGGTGCTCGGCGTCGTCACCTGGTTCTTCCTCAACGACACGCCGGATAAAGCCAACTGGCTCGATAGCGAAGAAAAACAGGCGCTGAAGGCGATGATCGATCGTGAACGGGAAAATGCGGCGGTCGTTCCGGCTTCGCCGCGTTCCACGCTGCGCGAAGTCCTGACGCCAGCGGTGCTGATGTATACCCTGGCCTACTTCTGCCTGACCAATACCCTGAGCGCCATAAATATCTGGACGCCGCAGATCCTGCAGAGCTTCAACACCGGCAGTAGCAACATCATGATTGGCCTGCTGGCGGCGATCCCGCAGTTCTGCACTATTTTCGGCATGATCTGGTGGAGCCGCCGCTCCGACCGGCGCAAAGAGCGCAAGATGCATACCATCCTGCCCTACCTGTTCGCCGCGGCGGGTTGGCTGCTGGCTTCGGCAACTCACCACAGCCTGATCCAGCTGATCGGCATTATTATGGCTTCGGTGGGATCCTTTACCGCGATGGCCATTTTCTGGACCACCCCGGATCGGGTGATCAGCCTGCAGTCGCGCGCGGTGGCGCTGGCGGTGATCAACGCCATCGGCAACGTCGGCTCTGCCGTCAGCCCGCTGTTGATCGGCATTTTGCGCGATACCACCGGCAGCTTTAGCTCCGGGCTGTGGTTTGTCGCCGGGCTGCTGATTGTCGGCGCGCTGGTGCTCACCCGCATTCCAATGAGCCAGCGTGAGGACGCCGCCCCCGCGCCGGGCTTAGCGGCGCAGAAAGGCCACTAAGGAGCGGGTATGTGCCAGCATTCCATCGCCAATATCGATATCAATAAAGATTACGACGAGAGCCTGGGCACCGAGGAGGTGCACTATCAGTCGTTTTCCCGCATGGCGGCCTTTTTTGGCCGCGACATGCAGGCGCATCGCCACGACCGCTATTTCCAGATGCACTATCTTGATACCGGGCAGATTGAGCTGCAGCTTGATGACCATCGCTATTCGGTGCAGGCACCATTGTTTGTGTTAACGCCGCCCTCGGTGCCGCACGCCTTTATTACCGAGTCCGATAGCGATGGCCATGTACTGACGGTGCACGAAGAACTCATCTGGCCGCTGCTGGAGGTGCTCTATCCCGGCACGCGGGAGACCTTCGGCCTGCCGGGGATCTGTCTGTCGCTGGCGGATAAACCCGATGAGCTGGCGGCGCTGGCCCACTACTGGCAGCTGATCCGCCGGGAATCCACCGCCCAGTTGCCGGGGCGCGAGCACACCCTGGCGCTGCTGGCGCAGGCGGTCTTTACCCTGCTATTGCGTAACGCAAAGCTCGACGATCACGCCGCCAGCGGCATGCGCGGCGAGCTGAAGCTTTTCCAGCGCTTTAACCAGATGATCGACAGCCACTACCATCAGCACTGGACGGTACCGGATTACGCCAGGGAGCTGCACCTGACCGAATCGCGGCTGACCGATATCTGTCGCCGCTTTGCCAACCGTTCGCCCAAACGGCTGATATTCGACCGCCAGCTGCGCGAGGCGAAGCGCCTGCTGCTGTTCTCCGATAGCGCCGTCAATGAGATAGCCTGGCAGCTGGGGTTTAAAGACCCCGCTTATTTTGCGCGCTTTTTTAGCCGCCAGGTCGGCTGCTCGCCCAGCAGCTACCGGGCGCAAAAAGTACCGGTATCGTAATTCCCCGCTGGCGCTGCGCCTGCCGGGCGATGGTCCACAGGTCGGTTCAGCGCCGCGCCAGCCGGCAAACGCTGCAGAGATCACAAAATTCACTCCCGCCTGAAAAGTACCCGTCGTTGTCGCAAACGTCCCTTCACGACAAGCGCAATAACCGCTTCAATTGAACAACAAAAACAAAACATATATTTAACATCATTTTCCGATAAATACTGAAGAGGCCCCTATGAAACCTGAAGATTTCCGCGCCGACGCGAAACGCCCGTTAACTGGCGAAGAGTATTTAAAAAGCCTGCAGGATGGCCGCGAAATTTATATCTACGGCGAGCGCGTGAAGGATGTCACTACCCACCCGGCCTTCCGTAACGCCGCGGCCTCCGTCGCTCAACTGTACGATGCGCTGCACAAACCGGAGATGCAGGATTCCCTGTGCTGGGGCACTGATACCGGCAGCGGCGGCTACACCCATAAATTCTTCCGCGTGGCGAAAAGCGCCGACGATCTGCGCCAGCAGCGCGACGCCATCGCCGAGTGGTCGCGCTTAAGCTACGGCTGGATGGGCCGCACCCCGGACTACAAAGCCGCCTTCGGCTGCGCGCTGGGCGCCAACCCGGCGTTTTACGGCCAGTTCGAGCAGAACGCCCGCAACTGGTACACCCGCATTCAGGAAACCGGCCTGTACTTTAACCATGCGATCGTCAACCCGCCGATCGACCGCCACAAGCCGGCCGATGAAGTGAAGGACGTCTACATCAAGCTGGAAAAAGAGACCGATGCCGGGATCATCGTCAGCGGCGCGAAAGTGGTGGCCACCAACTCGGCGCTGACCCACTACAACATGATCGGCTTCGGCTCCGCGCAGGTGATGGGCGAAAACCCGGACTTCGCGCTGATGTTCGTCGCGCCGATGGACGCCGAAGGCGTCAAGCTGATCTCCCGCGCCTCCTATGAGATGGTCGCCGGCGCGACCGGCTCCCCGTACGACTATCCGCTCTCCAGCCGTTTCGACGAGAACGACGCGATTCTGGTAATGGATAAGGTGCTGATCCCATGGGAGAACGTGCTGATTTATCGCGACTTCGACCGCTGCCGCCGCTGGACCATGGAAGGGGGGTTCGCCCGCATGTACCCGCTGCAGGCCTGCGTACGTCTGGCGGTAAAACTGGACTTTATCACCGCCCTGCTGAAGCGCTCGCTGGAATGTACCGGCACCCTCGAGTTCCGCGGCGTGCAGGCCGACCTCGGCGAAGTGGTGGCATGGCGCAACATGTTCTGGGCGCTGAGCGATTCCATGTGCTCGGAAGCGACGCCGTGGGTCAACGGCGCATGGCTGCCGGATCACGCCGCGCTGCAGACCTATCGCGTGATGGCCCCGATGGCCTACGCCAAGATCAAGAACATCATCGAGCGCAACGTCACCAGCGGCCTGATTTATCTGCCGTCCAGCGCCCGCGATCTGAACAATCCGCAGATTGACCAGTATCTGGCGAAGTACGTGCGCGGCTCCAACGGTATGGATCACGTTGAACGTATCAAGATCCTCAAACTGATGTGGGACGCCATCGGCAGCGAATTCGGCGGCCGCCACGAGCTGTATGAAATCAACTACTCCGGTAGCCAGGATGAGATTCGCCTGCAGTGTCTGCGCCAGGCGCAGAGCTCCGGCAATATGGACAAGATGATGGCGATGGTCGACCGCTGCCTGTCCGAGTACGACCAGAACGGCTGGACGGTGCCGCATCTGCACAATAACGCTGATATCAACATGTTGGATAAGCTGCTGAAGTAATTCGCAGCGGGAGGTCATAATGCAATTAGATGAACAACGCCTGCGTTTTCGCGATGCCATGGCCAGCCTGTCGGCGGCGGTTAACGTGGTCACCACCGCAGGCGAAGCCGGCCGCTGCGGGATTACTGCCACGGCGGTGTGCTCGGTGACGGATACGCCGCCCTCGGTGATGGTGTGTATCAACGCCAACAGCGCGATGAACCCGGTGTTTCAGGGCAACGGCAAGTTGTGCATCAACGTGCTGAACCATGAACAGGAAATCATGGCCCGTCATTTCGCCGGGATGACCGGGGTGACGATGGAAGAGCGTTTTGCCCTCAGCGGCTGGCAGCAGGGCGCGCTCGGGCAGCCGGTGCTGAAGGGGTCGCTGGCCAGTCTCGAAGGGGAGATTAGCCAGGTACAAACCATCGGCACCCACCTGGTCTATCTGGTAGAAATCAGGAATATAACCCTGAGCCAGCAGGGCCACGGGCTGATCTACTTTAAGCGCCGCTTCCACCCGGTAATGATGGAAATGGAAGTCGCAGTGTAATCGCCTTGTCTGCTCCTCCCCGGTTGGGGAGGAGCGTTAACCCACAGCGTCTCAGGCCACAATCTCCTGTGATCACAATCACATAATCCCGCCCTGTTCACTTCGTAGCCAACCGCTTACCCCTTCCAGTAACCGCTTAACCTCCTATATAACCACTCACCCATTTACTCATCTTTACGCGCGCGCCGGTCTGGCAAGATCGGAGACAGCCTAGCTAATCAATACCTCTATCAACCCTTACTTAAAACCAGACGGCTTCGGCCAATTATTCATCTCATTAACGCCAGGTTTTACTATGGATACCAAAAAACTATTCAAGCACATACCCTGGGTGATTCTCGGGATCATCGGGGCATTTTGCCTCTCAGTCGTCGCCCTGCGCCGCGGTGAGCACGTCAGTGCCCTGTGGATCGTGGTGGCGTCGGTTTCCGTGTATCTCGTCGCCTACCGGTATTACAGCCTGTATATCGCGCAGAAGGTGATGAAGCTTGACCCGACGCGCTCCACGCCAGCGGTCATTAATAACGATGGCCTGAACTATGTGCCGACCAACCGCTACGTGCTGTTTGGCCACCACTTTGCCGCGATTGCCGGCGCCGGTCCGCTGGTGGGCCCGGTGCTCGCCGCGCAGATGGGCTACCTGCCGGGCACCCTGTGGCTGCTGGCGGGCGTCGTGCTGGCAGGCGCGGTACAGGACTTTATGGTGCTGTTTATCTCCTCACGGCGTAACGGCGCCTCGCTGGGCGAGATGATCAAACAGGAGATGGGTCCCGTACCGGGCTCCATCGCGCTGTTCGGCTGCTTCCTGATAATGATCATCATCCTCGCGGTGCTGGCGCTGATCGTGGTGAAAGCGCTGGCGGAAAGCCCGTGGGGCGTCTTCACCGTCTGCTCGACGGTGCCAATTGCCCTGTTCATGGGGATCTACATGCGCTTCCTGCGCCCGGGCCGCGTAGGCGAAGTATCGGTCATCGGTATCGTCCTGCTGGTGGCGTCTATTTACTTCGGCGGCGTGATTGCCCACGACCCGTACTGGGGCCCGGCGCTGACTTTTAAAGACACCACCATCACCTTTACCCTGATTGGCTACGCGTTTATCTCGGCTCTGCTGCCGGTATGGCTGATTCTGGCGCCGCGCGACTACCTGGCGACCTTCCTGAAAATCGGCGTCATCGTTGGCCTGGCGCTGGGTATCGTGATCCTTAACCCGGACCTGAAAATGCCGGCGGTGACCCAGTACATTGACGGTACCGGTCCGCTGTGGAAAGGCGCCCTGTTCCCGTTCCTGTTTATCACTATTGCCTGCGGCGCGGTCTCCGGCTTCCACGCCCTGATCGCCTCCGGCACCACGCCGAAGCTGCTGGCCAACGAAACCGACGCCCGCTTTATCGGCTACGGCGCAATGCTGATGGAGTCCTTCGTGGCGGTGATGGCGCTGGTAGCGGCATCGATTATCGAACCGGGCCTCTACTTCGCGATGAACACCCCGCCGGCGGGTCTGGGCATCACCATGCCGAACCTGCACGAAATGGGCGGTGAAAACGCGGCGCTGATTGCCGCCCAGCTGAGGGATGTCACCGCTCACGCGGCAGCGACCGTCAGCTCCTGGGGCTTCGTGATCTCACCTGAGCAAATCCTGCAGACGGCGAAAGATATCGGCGAACCGTCGGTCCTGAACCGCGCGGGCGGCGCGCCGACGCTGGCCGTGGGTATCGCTCATGTGTTCCACAAAATCATCCCGATGGCGGATATGGGCTTCTGGTACCACTTCGGTATCCTGTTTGAAGCGCTGTTTATCCTCACCGCGCTGGATGCGGGGACCCGCGCAGGCCGCTTTATGCTGCAGGATCTGCTGGGTAACTTCGTGCCGTTCCTGAAAAAAACCGACTCGCTGGTCGCCGGGATTATCGGTACCGCCGGCTGCGTCGGGCTGTGGGGCTACCTGCTGTATCAGGGCGTGGTCGACCCGCTGGGCGGCGTGAAGAGCCTGTGGCCGCTGTTCGGTATCTCTAACCAGATGCTGGCCGCGGTGGCGCTGGTGCTTGGCACCGTGGTGCTGGTCAAAATGCAGCGCACCAAATATATCTGGGTCACCGTGATCCCGGCTGCGTGGCTGCTACTGTGCACCACCTGGGCGCTGGGCCTGAAGCTGTTCAGCACCAACCCGCAGATGGAAGGCTTCTTCTTTATGGCTCAGCAGTATAAAGAGAAGATCGCTTCCGGCGGCGAGCTGACCGCCCAGCAGGTGGCCAACATGAACCATATCGTGGTCAACAACTACACCAACGCCGGCCTGAGCATCCTGTTCCTGGTGGTGGTGTACAGCATCATCTTCTACGGCATCAAAACCTGGCTCACTGTCCGCAACAATAAAGTTCGTACCGACAAAGAGACCCCGTACGTGCCGGTACCGGAAGGCGGCGTGAAGACCTCGTCACATCATTAACCCCAATGCCGGATGGCGCTACGCTTATCCGGCCTACAAAAAAGCGCATCAACGTAGGCCGGAGAAGGCGCTAGCCGCCATCCGGCTTTATTCGTTATCTGGAACTTACAATGTTTGGTAACTTAGGTCAGGCAAAAAAATATCTCGGTCAGGCGGCGAAAATGCTGATTGGCATTCCGGATTACGACAACTACGTCACCCATATGCAAACCAACCATCCGGATCAGCCGTACATGACTTATGAAGAATTCTTCCGCGAACGCCAGCAGGCCCGCTACGGCGGCGACGGCAAAGGCGGCGTCCGCTGCTGTTAATGGAGGCAATAATGGCACCGATTGCAGTCACCCTACTCACCGGTTTTCTCGGCGCAGGTAAAACCACCCTGTTGCGCCATATTCTCAACGAACAGCACGGCTTTAAAATCGCCGTGATTGAAAATGAATTTGGCGAAGTCGCCGTTGACGATCAGCTGATCGGCGACCGCGCCACGCAGATTAAAACCCTGACCAACGGCTGCATCTGCTGTACGCGCTCCAACGAACTGGAAGACGCCCTGCTCGATCTGCTCGACAGCCGCGACCGCGGTGAAATCGAGTTCGACCGGCTGGTGATTGAATGCACCGGCATGGCCGACCCGGGGCCGATCATCCAGACCTTTTTCTCCCACGAGGTGCTTTGCGAGCGCTATCTGCTGGATGGCGTGATCGCCCTGGTGGATGCGGTCCATGCCGACCAGCAGATGGATCAGTTCACCATCGCCCAGTCGCAGGTAGGCTACGCAGACCGCATTTTGCTGACCAAAACTGATGTTGCCGGCGACACCGAAAAATTGCGCGAACGGCTGGCGCGCATTAATGCCCGGGCGCCGATTTATACCGTCATTCAGGGCGATATCGATCTTAGCCAGTTGTTTAACACCAGCGGCTTTATGCTGGAAGAAAACGTCGTTAACAGCAAACCGCGTTTCCACTTTATGGCAGAGAAGCAAAACGACGTGTCATCAATCGTGGTTGAGATGGATTACCCGGTGGATATCAGCGAAGTGTCGCGAGTAATGGAAAACCTGCTGCTCTCCTTCGCCGAGCAATTGATGCGCTATAAAGGGATGCTGTGGATCGACGGCGAGCCAAATCGCCTGCTGTTCCAGGGCGTGCAGCGCCTCTACAGCGCCGACTGGGATCGCCCGTGGGGCGAGGAAACACCGCACAGCACGCTGGTGTTTATCGGCATTCAGTTGCCGGAAGAGGAGATTCGCGCGGCATTTGCCGGGCTACGACGCTAATCTGCCCGCCTGCGCGCTAAGGCGCAGGCCCCCTTCTCTCCCCGTACATCGTCAAAGACAGGGGTAAAACGTCGTCATCGCGTCGAAAAATGTAAATCAACGTTTTTATAAGTAACAGCAGAAACACTTTTGGAAATAATAAGAAATTCAATGAATAGGATGCTTAATAATTAATGCCCGCCCTGTTCAGTTTCTGTTTAGCCCACCCATTAAACTGCGGCTAAACAGACCAAATTTGATGATTGACCTCGCCATAACCCAACGTCATTACAACATTTTCAAAACACTTGCCTGACAAACACAGCATAAAAAATCGACGAAAGTCACATTTGCAGAGGTAAACATCGATTGTTAAGGTGCCCTCAGACAAATTTAATGACGAGGAGCAAACCATGAAAAAGCTTAACATCCTGATTGTTGCTGCCCTGACCGCGGTCTCTGGTTCCGCCATGGCAATGGGGTTTACCGTTGAACAAGGTAAGAATTTTACCAACCTGAATATGGAAATGGGTAAATCCTCTTCCGGCCTGTATGCCGAAAGCCACTGGCTGAAGAATACCGATGATGGTAGCCAGACCGGCGGCGTTGGCGCGGGTTACAATCTGGAAGTTGGCCCGGTGATGCTCAACGCTGGCGCGAAAGCTATCTACCTCGGGCCGAAAAAAGGCGATAACGGCGTCGCGTTTCCGGTCGGCGGCGGAGTGAACGTGGCCCTGACCGACAGCATCCACGTGTTTGGCGAAGGGTATGTCGCGCCCGACGGCCTGAACAACAGCGTGAAAAACTATGTTGAGGCGAACGGCGGCGTGAGCTGGTCCCCGGTTGGTCCACTGACCCTGAAGGTCGGTTACCGTCACGTGAGCGTTGACGGCAAAGAGGGCCGCCCAAACCACACCCTGATTGATGGCGCCTACGTGGGCGGCGGGATTACCTTCTGATGAAATCACGTCTCGCCGCGCTCTCTGCGCTGAGCCTGGCGTTGCTGCTCACCGGCTGCACTCAGTATACCTGGGTGAAGCCGGGTTTAAGCGATGCCGACATGCATAAAAAGCTCACCGAATGTGAAGCGCAGGCCCTGGTCGATCTCCCTCCGGATAACGTGGTGACCGGGTCCAGTTCAGAAAAAACCGACAAAAAGCATAAGAAACAGGATGTTGAAACAAGTTATACGGTAGAAGACGCGAATGAATATCAGCGGGAGACCTTAGTCGACAGCTGTATGTTCAAAAGCGGCTGGGATAAAGTCGAAGTGCAATAAATCTATTATAAAAAAACCTGCCGGATGGCAGGTTTTTTTATGGTCGGGCTTAGCGGCGAACCACCACCAGCTTTTGGTTCACAAACTCTTTGATGCCGAGATCGGAGAGCTCCCGGCCATAACCGGAACGCTTCACGCCGCCAAACGGCAGTTCAGGCGCGGTATCGGTCAGCCAGTTGATATAGACCATCCCGGTTTCAATGGCGGATGCCATCCGTTTAGCGCGTTCGATATCCTGACTGAACACCGCGCCGCCCAGGCCATAGTGAGAATCGTTGGCAAGCGCAATCGCCTCCTCATCGTTTTTCACCACGTAGATCTGCGCGACCGGGCCAAAGAACTCTTCGAAGTACGCCGGGTTGTCGCGGGTGATACCGGTCAGGATAGTGGGTTCAAAGAAGTTGCCGTCTCGCGCCACGGGCTTGCCGCCCAGATGCAGCGTGGCGCCGTGTTTGACCGCCTCGCCAACCTGCTTGCTTAAGGTTTCCAGCGCATCTTTAGAGGAGAGCGGCCCCAGCGTGGTGCTTTCATCCAGCGGATCGCCTATTTTTACCTGGCGAAACGCCTCGCTAAATTTCGTCAGAAACGACTCAGCGATGTTCTCATGCAGGATAAACCGCTTGGCGGCAGTACACACCTGGCCGGCGTTGTTCAGCCGCGCCTGGACGCCGATTTTCACCGCGCGATCGAGGTCGGCATCGTCGAGCACCACAAACACATCGTTGCCGCCGAGTTCCAGGGTCGATTTTTTAATATGCTTCGCCGCCTGCGCCGCCACCACGCTGCCAGCTTTTTCCGACCCGGTCAGCGCCGCGCCCTGCACACGATCGTCGGCGATAATCTTCGCCACCTGATCCTGGGAGATAAACAGATTGGTCCACGCCCCATCTGGTGCGCCGGCCTCGCGCACCAGATGAGCAAAGGTCTCCGCGCAGTGCGGCACAATGCTGGCGTGTTTGGCGATAACCGGGTTCCCGGCCGCCAGGTTTGGCGCCAGGACGCGCATCAGCTGGTAATAGGGGAAGTTCCACGGTTCCACCGCCACTAATACGCCGATGGGATGGTGTTCAACCCAGGCGTCGCCGAGTTCGGTGGGATATTTCACCGGCGCCAGCATCGATTTGGCGTTATCGGCGTAATAGCGGGCGATTTGCGCGCACAGTTTCACTTCGCCGCGGCTCTGCTTAATGAGTTTCCCCATCTCCTCGCTGGCGATTTTCGCCAGATCTTCCGCCCGGCTGTCGATCAGATCCGACAGCTTATGCAGCACCGCCAGGCGCGGTTCGATATCGCCTTTCGCCCAGGCAGAATGATAGAGCGCATCCGCCTGCCGCAGCGCCGCCTCCACGTCCGCATCGCTGTGCGCCGGGTACGTTTTAATAAGCTGATTGTTCGCAGGATTCACCGTCTGATAGGCCATATCGCATGTCTCCTTGTTATCGCTATTAAGGCAGTCAAAAATGCCGTTAAGGATATTAAGGGTAGTCGAGATGGCTGGCGATGCGGGTAAAGTTAGGTATATCCGGAATATTCCATAACGGTGGCTAACCGGGGCGACCGTCAGGCCGTCCCGGCGTTATCAATGCGCCAGCGCGGCGATCTCGTCGGCGGTCAGGCCGGTGATTTTCACCACCGTCTCGCGGGCAATGCCGTCGGCCAGCATCCTCTGGGCAATGCGCAGCGCCTCGGCATGCTGTCCTTCACGCTTGCCTTTTCTGCGCCACACTTCCTGTAATCGTTCGGCGATGGTCATCAATCTCTCCCTGTGCTGAGGAACCCGTTGCGCCACTTCCTGGATAAACCGGCCAAAGCGACGCGCGTTGCCAGTTTGCAGTAGATAATTAAACAGCGTTTTTATCTGCCTGTCATTAGCGTCACCGCTAAGTAAAATCGTCGTCAGCTGCTCAACAATCGCCATTAAATCACGCTGGCGAATATGCTTCTGTATCAGCTCGAGTAATGCCACCCGCCGGTGACGAACGATCTCATCGTCGGGGATCACCGTGATATCCACCAGCGGAAAGGGCGAGGCATAAAGCTCCCTCGCCAGCTGTGGATCGGCAAAGCAGTCCAGCCAGCTGAGCGACCACGGGTATGGCGTGGTCGCTCCGTGATAGAACAGCATCGGCACCACCAGCGGCAGTCTGGTATGACCGTTATCCAGATGGCGCTGCATCGCGGCGATGGCGTAGCGCATCAGGCGAAAAGCCATTTGCACGTCCGGTGAGCTCTGATGTTCGATAACCACATAAATGTATCCCTTGCCAGACGCGGTTTTGAGTGACCACAGCACATCGGAGTACCAGGCCCGCAGGCTCTCCTCGATAAAGCTTGCCGACTCCAGCTGTAAGGTATCGAGGTCGCAGCGCTGACGCAGCGCAGGCGGTAGATGGATCGCCAGGAAATCACGCGCGATGTCGGCCTGAGTGAGAAACTGTTTAAACACCGCATCATGCGGCGTCGAGGTGGTGCCCTTTGCCATCGGCTCATCCCTGCCTGCTTATCCTGCAGGGACTCTACCTCCCATGAATGTCGCTGACACCCCGGAAACCGGGATTTTACATTCCGCGACGAAAACATATTTCCCCGGACTGCAAGCGTGACATCCTTTTTCGACGCGGTACGCAAATCCCGGCGGGCGACAGCCTCGGCGCAGCATGCTATAAACGATTTATCCCCTCAGCAAAGGTCGATGCGGTGAACCATACCCGAGATATTCCCCAAACCTTCTGGCGAGACGATCGCCTGCCGTGGCTGGAGCTGCGCAGCACCTGGCGCAGCCGTCAGGCCTATAAGCGCCACAGCCACCCGCAGCTCTCGGTGGGGGCGATTATCGACGGTGAAACGCGCTGCCTGTGCAATGGTCAGGAATATCTCCTGCAGCCCGGGGATCTGATCGTGATCCCGCCGCACGCGCCGCATAGCTGTAATCCGCTGCGTGACCGGCCGCGCAGCTATCATATGCTGTACCTGGAGGCGGCATGGTGCCATGCGCAGCGTCCAGATATTCCCCCTGGCGCCAGTATCACCTCGCCGCAGCCGCTGCTGCGCGACAGCCCTCTCTTTGCCTGCTTCCAGCAGATTGTCGCCCTGATGAGCCGCGGCCGCATTGAGCAACTGCCCGCCCGGCTGGCGCAGCTCCTGCACGCGCTGCCGCTGTGCGCCGCCGCGCCGCAGGCGCCACATCACGCCAGCGCCCTGCTGTTTCAGCGCCTGGCGACAGATCTGCCGGCGCCGCCATCGCTGGATAAGCTGGCCCACGACAGCGCGCTACGTAAAGAGACCGTTATCCGCGCCGTGAAACAGGATACCGGCCTGACGCCCGCCAGTTTGATCAATATGGCGCGCATTGAATATGCGAAAACGCGCTTACGTGCCGGGGACCCTATTGCCGACGTCGGCTATCAGGCCGGCTTTGCCGATCAGAGCCATTTCCATAAAACCTTCGTCAGCTATACCGCCGCCACGCCGCGGCAGTATGCGCAAAGCCGATCAATTTCCGACAATAAGTAATTTTCCACCTGGCGTAGGGTGGCCTCAGCACCATTATCGAGGCCACTATGCATACCTTATCGACTCTCTTCCCCGCCGCCTTTCCGGCGTTAGCCCTGTCCCACTTTGTCGCTCTGCTCAGCCCGGGCCCCGATTTTTTTCTGCTGGTCGGTTACGCTGTACGCTACCGGATCCGCGGCAGCCTCGGACTGTGTCTCGGTATCGCCGCCGGGAATGCGTTGTATATTGTCCTGGCCATCGTTGGCTGGGGGCTTCTGCGCCAGGCGCCGCTGCTGTTTTTGCTCATCGAGCTGTTGGGCGCAGGCTATTTACTGTGGATTGGCAGCCTGCTGATTCGCAGCCGTCCCGCGGCGCTGGCGGTGGAGAGCGTTCGCGCATCGTGTCCGGGGTTCGGCAAGCTGCTGCTGCTGGGGCTGGGGTCATCGCTGCTCAACCCGAAGAACGCGCTGTTTTATCTGGCGCTGATGACCTCCCTGCTGGGGCCGGCGGTTACCTTGCTGCAGCAAACGGTAAGTGGCCTGTGGATGGTCAGCGTGGTGTTCTTCTGGGATTTACTGCTGGTGAGCGCGATTGCGCTGCCGCAGGTGCAGCACCGCCTGAGCGCCATCGTCTGGCGGGTCGAGCGGGCGGCGGGGGCGATCCTGATGATGTTCGGTCTGTGGATTATCTGGCGATTTTTGCACGACCTCGCCGTCAGGTTATATGCTTAAGTTTATGGAAAAACTCGCTGAACTGAAACGCGCCAAACTGCTGGCGCTTTCGCTGCTGCTGATCGCCGCCGCGCTATTTATCACCACCCTGCTGCTGCCGCCGACGCCATGGGTCAGCGCTCTGAAGGCCATTTCCGAAGCGGCGATGGTCGGGGCGCTGGCCGACTGGTTTGCGGTGGTGGCCCTGTTTCGTCGTATTCCGCTGCCCTTTGTCGCCCGCCATACCGCGATTATCCCGCGCAACAAAGATCGCATCGCCGACAACCTCGGCCGCTTTGTGGAAGAGAAGTTCCTAGATACCCCGTCGCTGGTGGCGCTGATCCGCCGCTATCAACCAGCTCTGATGCTCGGCAACTGGTTCAGCCAGCCGGAGAACGCCCGGCGGGTCGGCCAGCACCTGCTGCAGGTGATGAGCGGTTTTCTCGAACTGACCGATGACGCCCGCATTCAGCGCCTGCTGCGGCGCGCGGTGCATAAGGCGATCGATAAGGTCGACCTGACGCAGACCAGCGCCATGATGCTGGAGGGGCTGACCCGCGACAACCGCCATCAAAAGCTGCTGGATTCGCTGATAAATCAGTTGATCGCCCTGCTGCAGCGCGACAGCTCCCGCGCCTTTATCGCCCGCGGCATCGTGCGCTGGCTGGAGACCGAACACCCGCTGAAGGCCAGGCTATTACCCACCGAGTGGCTCGGCGAGCACAGCGCCGAGATGGTCACCGACGCCGTGAATACCCTGCTGGACGAGGTCACTCACGATCGCACCCACCAGATCCGCCAGACCTTTAACCGCGCGACGCAAAAGCTAATCGATAACCTGAAATCCGACCCGGAACTGGCGCAGAAGGCCGATAACATCAAAGCGTGGCTGAAAAATGATGAGACCTTCAACCGCTATCTTGGCGAAGTGTGGGGCGACCTGCGCGGTTGGGTAAAAAACGATATCAGCAGCGACGACTCGCGTATCAAGCAGCGCATCGCCGAGGCTGGCCAGTGGTTCGGTGAAACCTTACTCCGCGACGATGCGCTGCGCGAATCGCTTAACGAACACCTGGAGCAGGCGGCGCACCGGGTGGCGCCGGAGTTCGCCGCCTTCCTCACTCGGCATATCAGCGACACGGTGAAGAGCTGGGACGCCCGCGATATGTCGCGGCAGATCGAGCTTAATATCGGTAAAGATCTGCAGTTCATCCGCATCAACGGCACCCTGGTGGGGGGAACCATCGGCCTGTTGTTGTGGCTGCTCTCGCAGATCCCGTCGCTGCTGCATCTGCATATTGGTTAGCAATGATACTATCTGAACAATAGCGCTGAAAAATATTCCACAGGGAGGGCGAGATGATGCACCGGTTGACCCGCTGGCTAACCCGGCACGCCGCCGCGCTGTTCTTCCCGGCGGCGCTTATTCTGTATGATTTTTCCGCCTATCTCACCACCGACCTGATCCAGCCGGGGATCCTGCACGTGGTGCGGGATTTCAACGCCGATGTGGCGCTGGCTCCAGCCTCGGTGAGCCTGTATATGGCCGGCGGCATGGCGCTGCAGTGGCTGCTGGGGCCGCTCTCTGACCGGATCGGACGGCGTCCGGTACTGCTCACCGGCGCGCTGATTTTCACCCTCGCCTGCCTGGCGACGCTGTTCACCACCTCCATGACCCAGTTCCTGATCGCCCGCTTCGTGCAGGGCACCAGCATCTGCTTTATCGCCACCGTCGGCTACGTCACCGTACAGGAAGCCTTTGAGGAAAAAAGGTCGATCAGGCTGATGGCGGTGATCACCTCCGTCGTGCTGGTGGCGCCGATCGTCGGCCCGCTCTCCGGCGCGGCGCTGATGCATTTTATCCACTGGAAAGCGCTGTTCGGCATTATCGCCGCCATGGGGCTGGTGGCCTGGCTGGGGCTGCTGTTGACCATGCCGGAGACGGTGCGCCGCGGCGATGTGCCGTTCAGCCCCCTGGGCGTGCTGCGCGATTTTCGCAACGTCTTTCGCAACCGCATCTTTTTGCTCGGCGCCGCCACGCTGTCGCTGAGCTATATTCCGCTGATGAGCTGGGTGGCGGTATCGCCGGTGATTTTAATGGACGCCGGCGGGCTGACCACCAGCGAGTTCGCCTGGAGCCAGGTGCCGGTCTTCAGCGCCGTCATCATTGCCAACCTGTCGGTGGCGCGCTGGGTAAAAGATCCCACCCGTCCGCGCTTTGTGCTGAGCGCGGTGCCGGTACAGATGCTCGGCCTGGCCATCCTGATCGTCGGGAATCTGGCCTGGCCGCACGTCTGGCTGTGGTCGGTGCTCGGCACCTGCTTCTACGCCTTTGGCATCGGGCTGATTTTCCCGACGCTGTTCCGCTTTACCCTCTTTTCCAACGACCTGCCGAAAGGCACGGTCTCCGCCTCGCTGAATATCGTGATCCTCAGCGTCAGCGCCTTATCGATTGAAGGCGCGCGCTGGCTGTGGTTCCATGGCGGGAGACTGCCCTTCCACCTGTTGGCGGTGGTCGCGGGGCTCGCCGCCGCCTGCTGCCTCGCCGGACTGTTACGCCACCAGCGTCAGTGCGCGCAAGCGGTCATTGAAGCCCGGCAGTCGTGACCCCTTTTACGGAGAAAGCCCCATCATGAGTGAGATTGAACTCAGCCCGGCGCAGCGCGACCTGCTGCGCGACAGGCTCAGCAAGTACTGCGAAGAGACATTTAACCTCGAACTGGAGCAGTTTGACGCTGAATTTTTTGTCGACTTTATCGCCCAGGAGCTGGGGCCGCTGTTTTACAACGCCGGTATCGAAGAAGCCATCCGCACCCATCTGGCATGGAGCGAGCGGATCCAGGAAGAGATGGATTTAAAGAAGGTCTATTAACGCCGCGCGCAGACGCAGGAGATCAATAAAAGCATACAAACAACAGGGTTATAATGGCGACTCTTTCAGCATCTCCCGTGTACGGGGAAGGAAAACCATGTCGCTTATCACCGATCTACCCGCCATTTTTGACCAGTTCTCGGAAGCTCGCCAGAAGGGCTTTCTCACCGTCATGGATCTTAAAGAGCAGAACGTGCCGCTGGTGGGCACCTACTGCACCTTTATGCCTCAGGAGATCGCCATGGCGGCGGGGGCCGTGGTGGTCTCGCTGTGCTCCACCTCCGATGAAACCATCGAGGAAGCGGAAAAAGATCTGCCGCGCAACCTCTGTCCGTTAATCAAAAGCAGCTACGGCTTCGGCAAAACCGATAAATGCCCCTACTTCTATTTCTCTGACCTGGTGGTTGGGGAAACCACCTGCGACGGTAAAAAGAAAATGTACGAGTACATGGCCGAGTTCAAGGCGGTCCACGTGATGCAGTTGCCGAACAGCGCCAGCGACGCGGCCTCCCGCGCCCTGTGGAAAGCGGAGATCCTGCGCCTGCAGCAGGTGATTGAGGCGCAGTTTGGCGCGCCGATTAGCGAGGCGGCGCTGCGCGAGGCCATCGTGCTGAAAAACCGCGAACGCCGGGCGCTGGCCCACTTTTATCGTCTCGGGCAGCTCAATCCGCCGGCGCTCAGCGGCGGCGACATCCTGAAAGTGGTGTATGGCGCCACCTTCCGCTTCGACAAAACCGCGCTGATTGACGAGCTCAACGCCATGGCGGAGCGCATCCGTCAGGAGTGGCGGCAGGGTAAACGACTGGCCTCACGCCCGCGCATTCTGATCACCGGCTGCCCGATCGGCGGGGCGGCGGAGAAAGTGGTTCGCGCCATCGAAGAAAACGGCGGCTGGGTGGTGGGCTATGAAAACTGCACCGGCGCGAAGGCGACCGAGCGCTGCGTGGCGGAAGAGGGCGACGTCTACGACGCCTTAACCGATAAATATCTCGCCATCGGCTGCTCCTGTATTTCCCCTAACGATCAGCGCCTGCAGCTGCTGAGCCAGATGGTGGAGGAGTACCAGGCCGACGGGGTAATCGACGTCATCCTGCAGGCCTGCCATACCTATGCCGTGGAATCGCTGGCCATTAAACGCCATCTGCGCCAGCAGCACGACCTTCCTTATATGGCGATTGAAACCGACTATTCGACAGCGGACCTCGGCCAGCTCAGCACCCGCGTCGCCGCCTTTATCGAAATGCTGTAAGGAGCAGGCGTGATCTACACGGTTGGTATTGATTCCGGCTCCACCGCCACGAAAGGCATCCTGCTGGCGGACGGGGTGATTACGCGTCGTTTCCTCTGCCCGACCCCCTTTCGCCCCGCCGACGCCATCCATGAGGCCTGGGAGACGCTGCGCGCTGGCCTCGCGGAAACGCCCTTTTTAACCCTCACCGGCTATGGCCGCCAGCTGGTGGATTTCGCCAATAAACAGGTGACGGAGATTTCCTGTCATGGTCTCGGCGCCCGCCTGCTGGCGCCGGACACCCGCACGGTGATTGATATCGGCGGCCAGGACAGCAAGGTTATCCAGCTGGATGCCGGGGGCAACCTCAGCGACTTTCTGATGAATGACAAATGCGCCGCCGGCACCGGCCGCTTTCTGGAGGTCATTTCACGAACCCTCGGCGCCAGCGTCGAACAGCTGGACGTCATTACCGACGGCGTGGAACCGCACGCCATCACCAGCATGTGTACGGTATTCGCCGAATCGGAAGTCATCAGCCTGCGGTCGGCCGGGGTCGCGCCGGAGGCGATTCTGGCGGGGGTGATTAACGCCATGGCCCGGCGCAGCGCGAACTTTATCGGCCGCTTATCGGCGCAGGGACCGCTGCTGTTTACCGGCGGCGTCAGCCACTGCGCCGCCTTTGCCCGCATGCTGGAAAGCCATGTCGGCATGGCGGTGACAACCCATCCCGACGCCCAGTTCGCCGGGGCGATCGGCGCGGCGCTGATCGGCCAGCGCCAGCGGAGGCGCGGATGACAACGTTTCTGTTTTTATTTCATTCCACGGTGGGAGTGGTGCGCACGCGCAAAGCCCTGCAGGCGGCGGGAATGACCTTCGAGGTCAAAGATATTCCCCGCCAGCTGCGCAGCGGCTGCGGGCTGTGCATCCTGCTTGAGGGGACGGAAGCCGACGCGCGAGCCTGGATCGTCCCGGAACAGACGGCGGCGTTGTATCAGCAGGACGGGGAAGCGTGGCGCTGTCTCGCCACCTTCCCATCGGCAGGTTAATCGCTTACCACAAAGCGCGTCGCCGCGAAGCAGTTCAGCAGGCGGTGCATCAGAAAGACCAGGGTCAGCGTCACCACCAGCGAGACCGTTACCGAGGTGATGCGGTACAGATCGCTGAATACCAGATCCTGATAGGGATGCAGATTCTGGCCAAACATAATACCGATGGTGGTGATGCTGGCGAAGCCCACCCCGGCGCCCACTTTCTCCATCACGTGCAGACGGGCGCTGAAGGCCAGCCCGAGGCCAATCAGCGGCATCATCAGGACCATGTGGTTGCTGAAGTCATAGATAATCAACTGCACCACCAGAATATACAGACAGGCCAGCACCACCCCCGCCACGCGCCAGATCGAGCTGATCACCGCCCCGCGATAGTGCATCGGGAACAGGATCAGGATCCCGGCCATCAGCGCTGACAGCGAGTCGCTGAGATCGCAGATCTGAAACACCACGAAGATGATCGTCGCCACCGTTCCGGAGAGCAGCGACTCGTGGCGGATGCGGGCGGCGTCTTTTTCAAGGCGCGGCGGCGGCTTGCGCGGCTCGACGTCCGGGATCAGGTAATGCAGCAGCGCGCTTAGCGCCACCGCCAGCACGCACGCTTCCATGTTGGAGAACATCAGGGTGTGCCAGTTACTGGTCGGGTAGCTCATAAAGTTGAGCATCGTGCTCTGACACACCACCCCCATCGACCCCAGCAGAAACAGCGGCCCCTGGCTCATAAAGCGAAAACGCATCACGTACAGGGCGAACACCACCAGCGTCATGATCACCGGCCATTGCGACAGATAACCGACAATCAGCACCATTTCGACGCAGTTCACCGCCGCGCTGAACACAAACTGGCGGGCGACGTGGCGGTTGAACACCGGCACCAGCGACATCAGCATCAGCGGATACACCACAAAAAATACGCCGTACTGCACGTCGTAGAAGGTGGAGATGCTGAGCGCAATGGTCCCGGCCACGGCGATACGCACCGTCTGGCGAAAATCATTCGCCGTGTAGACGATATTGCCGTGCGGGGTAAAGACGTGCGCCAGGGTATTAATAGACATAGTGCAACCAGCTCACCAGATGGATCTGCAGGCCGGCGAAGGTACGGGCGAAAGGTCCCTCGCTATTGTACAGCTGCACCGTGGCGCGGGCGCCGGTCGGCAGCGGTTTCGCCAGCGGCTGATCCAGCGCGACGTGAATGCGCATTCGCTGGGCATCACGCACCCAGCGGGTGGACTGTTCCGGCTGCGACAGCTGTCCGTTAACCGCCTCCTGCCCCGCCAGAATCCCGGCATCGCTGCTGGTCACGTGCGCCGGGAAAACTTCCCCCGGCAGGGCGTCAAAAACCACCGCCGCATCGGTGTTTACCGCGGTGTGGCGCAGGCTCTTCTCACGGAAGTCAGCGACGATATCGGTATTGTTGTTGACCAGCGCCAGCACGGCTGTCGCCGCGGTGGCGTAGATCCCCGGGTTAAGCTGCAGGTTGCTAACCATGCCGTCAGTTTCCGCACGCACTTTGGTCCAGGCCAGGTTCAGCTGCGCCTCCTCCAGCGCGTTGCGGTATTTCTGCAGGGTGACGTTGCGCTTATCGTCGCGCTCGCCGCGCTGGATCAGCAGGTTCTGGATCTGCGCGTTCAGCGCCGAGACCGACTGCTCGCTGGTCTGCCAGGTGGTCCGCACCTTGTCGAGATCGGACTGCGAGACGTTCTGCATGGTGCTCAGGCGCTGATAGCGATCGAGCGTGACCTTATCGTTACGGGCGGTGTACTGCGCGGTGCGCAGGTTGGCGCGGGCGGCGGCGATTTGCGCGTCCAGCTGCTGGTTGCTCAGCTTCGCCTGTTCAAGGGCGATCTGTGCCGCTTCAACTTTATTAATGAATGGCGTTGGGTCGAGCTCATACAGCAGGTCGCCCTTTTTCACCTGGCTATTGTTATGCACGTAGACGTGCGAGACATAGCCGGAGACCCGCGACGAAACCGGGGTCACCACGCGCATGACGGTGGAGTCCGGCGTCAGCGGGATCCAGATATCGGCAACGATAAACCAGGCGAATATTCCCAGAAAAGCGGCAATACTCACCCGTACCCAGCGGGCAAATTTTTGTTCAGGCGTCATCATAGTGTGTTAGATCTTGTTATCTTCTTCGCGGATAGTCCGCAAACGGCAGGCGATTTGATTTAACGTGGCGCTGAAGGTGGCGAGGTCGGCCTCCGGGATGGTCTGGGTTACGCGCTCCTGATAGGTCTCGATCACGCGGCTCAGTTTTTCCAGAATAGCCCGCCCCTCGGCGGTCAGCTTCAGCAGGCGAATGCGTTTGTCATATGGCGATGTGGAACGCAACAGATAGCCCTGCTTTTCCAGTAATGAGAGGGTGCGCGTCAGCGGCGGCAGTTCAATCCCCTGCACCTCCGCCAGTTCGCTGACCGAGACGTTGTCTCCCAGCTGATGCAGCTGCATCAGCACCGTCCAGCTGGACTGGGTGAGTCCCGTATCGGTGATAGCGGAGTCAATAATCGCGCGCCACTGGCGCACCACCATGGCCATCCGCATCCCCAGCGGGCGGCGGGCAAACAGTTCGTCTTCAGTCACAGCTTTTCCTCTCATTATTGAGAAGAAAATAATACTTATCAGGGTAAGTATCAAGAAACGGAAGGTCGCGTCGCATCAATTGATAAATTTCGTGAATGTTTCCCCGGCGTCGCCAGCGCTTACCGGGGCAAAGAAGAAATGATGTCTGAAAAAAACCGCACTTTTTAATTGATCTGATCCCGACGCAGGCCGATATCTTTCAGCTGTTCGTCGCTCATTTTCTGCAAAGCTCTGCGCGTTTGCTCCTGAAGCCACCATTTTTTGACAAACCGCACCAGCAGTACGAAACCGATAAATGGCTGTCTTGCCCTGTTCTCGTGAAATTCCATCCTCTACCTCCTCACCTTGCCAGAGGCTTTATCTTCACGGATTTGGGGGTAAGGAATACAGATTCACAAAACACTTTTCTTTAACATACAGATTAGCTAAAACGTACAGCAGACCCCACTTTTTACGGCCATCTGTACTGGTTATTCCATCTGTATGGCGGCAATTAAGGATACACATGACCCGCTATCAACATCTCGCGACGCTGCTGGCCGAACGCATTGAACAGGGCCTGTATCGCCACGGCGAAAAGCTGCCGTCGGTGCGCAGCCTGAGCCAGGAGCACGGCGTCAGCATCAGCACCGTCCAGCAGGCCTATCAGCTGCTTGAGCAGCAGCAGATGATTGTGCCGCAGCCGCGATCGGGCTATTTCGTCGCCCCCCGCAAGGCCCAGCCGCCGGTGCCGCCGATGTCGCGCCCGGTGCAGCGCCCGGTGGAGATCACCCAGTGGGATCAGGTGCTGACCATGCTCGACGCCCGCTACGATAAAACGATCATCCCCTTCGGCGGCGGCTCGCCGGACGTGACGCAGCCAAGCCTGAAGCCCATCTGGCGCGAACTGAGCCGGGCGATCCAGCACAACCTCACTGAGGTGTTGAACTATGACGAACTGGCCGGGCGCCGCGAGCTGCGGGAGCAGATCGCCCGCCTGATGCTCGACGGCGGATCGGTGGTGACTGCCGACGATCTGGTGCTCACCAGCGGCTGCCACAGCGCGCTGTCGCTGGCCCTGCTGTCGGTGTGCCAGCCAGGGGACATCATCGCCGTGGAATCCCCCTGCTACTACGGCACCATGCAGATGCTGCGCGGACTGGGATTAAAGACGATTGAGATCCCCACCGATCCGGAAACCGGGATCAGCATCGAGGCCCTGGAGCTGGCGCTGGATCAGTGGCCGATCAAAGGGGTGATCCTGGTGCCGAACTGCAACAACCCGCTGGGCTTTATCATGCCGGACGCTCGCAAGCGCGCAGTGCTGAACCTGGCCCAGCTCCACGATATCGTTATTTTCGAGGATGATATCTACGGCGAGCTGGCTACCGAGTACCCGCGCCCGCGCACCATTCACTCCTGGGATATCGACGGTCGGGTGATGCTCTGCAGCTCCTTTACCAAAACCATCGCCCCCGGCCTGCGCATCGGCTGGATCGCCCCCGGTCGCTACTACGACAAGCTGCTACAGATGAAGTACGCCGCCAGCGGCACCAACGTCCCCTCCACTCAGCTGGCGGCCTGTAACTTTATTCGCGAAGGCCACTACCACCGTCACGTGCGGCGGATGCGGCAGATCTATCAGCGCAATATGGAGATCTATACCTGCTGGCTGCGGGAATTTTTCCCCTGCGGGATCTGCGTCACCCGGCCGAAGGGGGGTTTTATGCTGTGGGTGGAGCTGCCGGAGCAGGTGGATATGGTCTGTGTCGCCAAACAGCTGTGCCGGCTGAAGATCCAGGTCGCGCCGGGCTCGCTGTTTTCCGCGGCGGGCAAGTATCGCAATTGCGTCAGGATCAACTGCGCCCTGCCGCCGACCGAGAAACATAAAGCGGTGATGGTGAAGCTGGGAGAAGCGGTGAAGGTGGCGATGGAGTGAAGTGCAACCTGTTCTCCCCGGTGGCGCTGCGCTTACCGGGGCTACGGATGATCCCGCGTCAGCAAAGCGCTTTACTGGTCAAAAAACACCATCCCCTTATACGGCTGTTCGCGGCAGGCGGCCAGACGCTGGGCGAGGCTGCCGACGTGCAGCTCCAGCTTATGGCCGTCGGGGTCGAGGAAGTAGTGCGAGGCGCCTTCGCTGCGGTTCAGCTTCCACACCGCCACGCCGGCAACCTCAAGGCGAGCGGCGAAGCAGGCGAAATCGGCTTCGCTGATGCTAAACGCATAATGGGTGTAATCGCTCTCCTCCGGCGGGGTGATGCGCCGCTGCGGATCCAGCGACAGGCATAGCCACAGATCGCCGCAGGAGAGATAGGCGCCGCTCTCCCAGCGGGCGTGCAGCGTCATACCCAGCAGCTGCTGATAAAACGCCACGCTCGGCGCCAGCTGGCTGACCGCCAGGGTCAGGTGATTCAGTCCGCTCAGCATGTCTGTTCCTCCAGTGAATTCACAATGAACTGGCGCAGCCATTGATGCGCCGGGTCGCGGTGCCAGCGCTCGTGCCACAGCATCAGCATCTCAAAGCCGGCGACCGCCAGCGGCGGCTCGACGACCGCCAGCCCGCTCTGCCCGCGCACCAGCCGCTCCGGCAGCATCGCCACCAAATCGCTGTTGCACAGGGTCTCCAGCATAAACAGGAAATGTGGCACGGAGAGGACAACCCGCCGCGTCAGGCCAAGGTTCGCCAGCGCGGTATCGGTCGCTGCGCTGAAGCCGCCCCCGTCCGGGGAGACGATCGCTTGCTCCAGCTGACAGAACGTTTCCAGACTCAACCCTTGCCGCAGCGCCGGATGCCCGGCCCGACCCGCCAGCACGTAGCGCTCGCGAAACAGCAGGCGCTGATGCAGCCCCGGCGGCGCGCCCTCGCGGGTATGGAAGCAGAGATCCACTTCATCGCTGGCCGCCTGCTGCTCCAGGCGCGCCGGCTGGAGCTCAAATACCGCCAGCCGACTGCCGGGAGAGGCCAGGCTTAGCCTGCCCAGCATCGGCAGGAGGATCGCCGAGGCCATATAGTCCGTCGCTGCCACCCGCCAGGTCTCCGCCGCCGTCGCCGGATCAAAAGGGCTGACCGGCGCCACCGCTTGCTCCAGCGCGGCTAACGCGGCGCGCAGCGGCTGGCGAAGCTCATCGGCGCGGGCGGTGGGCTGCATGCCGCGCGGGCCCGGCATCAGCAGCGGGTCGGCAAACATCTCCCGCAACCTGGCGAGCTGAATACTCACCGACGGCTGCGACAGATTCAGTCGCTGCGCCGCCCGGGTGACGTTGTTTTCACTGAGCAGCACGTCGAGCGTGCGCAGCAGATTGAGATCCAGACGATGTAAATTAATCACAGCTATACCTGGGATTGAAGTAATTAATTTCTACTATAGCGCCAGCTTTCCTACTCTGCAGATCTTCCCACTTCAGAGGTGATGTTATGAAAGTACTGCTGATTTACGCCCATCCGGAACCGCGCTCCCTCAATGGCGGACTCAAAGATTTCGCCATCCGTCATCTGCAGCAGGCCGGTCATGAAGTCCAGGTGTCCGATCTCTACGCCATGCGCTGGAAGGCCGGGTATGACGCCGACGACAGCGGCGCGCCGCCGGTCGGCGAGTTCTGGCGTCCTACCCTTGATTCAAAACAGGCCTTTTCGCAAGGAACTCAAAGCGCGGATATCGCAGCCGAGCAGGAAAAGCTGCTGTGGGCCGATACGGTGATTTTTCAGTTCCCGCTGTGGTGGTTCTCGATGCCGGCGATCATGAAAGGCTGGATCGACCGGGTATACGCCTGGGGCTTTGCCTATGGCGTCGGCGAGCACAGCGACCGCCACTGGGGCGATCGCTATGGGGAAGGCACCTTCGTCGGCAAGCGGGCAATGCTGATCGTCACCGCCGGCGGCTGGGCGGAACACTATTCACCGCGCGGGATCAATGGCTCCATCGACGACATCCTGTTCCCCATTCAGCACGGTATGCTGTTCTATCCCGGCTTCGAGGTGCTTCCGCCGCTGGTGTTCTACCGCACGGACAAAACCGATGCCGCGCAGTTCGCCAACCAGTGCGCCACCCTGGCCGGGCGGCTGGACACGCTGTGGCAAACTGAGCCCATTCCATTTCGCCGGCAAAATCATGGCGACTATCTGATCCCATCGCTGACGCTGCGCCCGGAGCTGGCGCCGGGGCAAAGCGGCCTGGCGGTGCATCTGCGTAGCGAGTAGCAGACAAACGCTGCCCGTCTTCGCCACCGAGGATGGGTAGTTTATCCGACTCTCTCCAGCCCCAGCATGCCTCGCGCCTGGATAAAGCACAGCAGCAATACCCCCCACAGCGCCATCGTCAGATAGGGGCTGATACCGAGGATATTGAACCCACTCTCAATGATCTGCAGCAGGAACAGCGCTAGCACCATCCCGACGATGCGCCCGCTGCCGCCATCCGGATTCACGCCGCCAAGCACCGCCGCGAGGATCGACACCAACAGATACGATTCTCCATAAGACGCTTTGGCTGAGTTCAGCTTCGACATCATCAGAAACGCGGCCACAGCGCAGAGCAGGGCCGAGATGACATATACCCACATCAACACCCGTCGGGTATTGATCCCGGAATAATGGGTCGCCCGCTCGTTGGATCCGATCAACATGATCGCTCGACCCAGCGGGCTTTTCTCCAGCAGCACCCACAGCCCGATCGCCACCACCGCAAAAAGCCACATTGGTAGCGGAATACCAAACCACTGGGCATGATTCAGCCACAGCACCCACTGAGGATAGTTAGCGATGGCGCTGCCGCCGGTGATCAAAATATTTATCCCTTTGAGCAGGGTCATCATACCGAGGGTCGCCAGGATCGGCGAAACACGGATCCCGGCGATCAGTATCCCGTTGCACAGGCCAATGATCATCGCCGCCCCTCCGCCGGCCAGCAGCGTCGCCAGCGCAGTGGCGGCACCCGGTGGATAGCTTGTCGCTACCCAGGCCATCACCAGCGAGCAGGCGTTGGCGGTCGCGATAATTGACAGATTAATGCCGCCGCAAAGCATGGTCATTGCCATCGCCAGCGCCAGGATCCCCAACACCGGCATTTGCGAGGCAATCGACTGGAAATTAGTGACAGACCAGAAGATGTTTGGCATGGCAATGCTAAAGGCGATAACCGTCAGCAGCAGCAGGCCGATCAGGTAAAACTCAACGTTATTGCGCCATGATTTTTTCATAACAAGCTCCGGTTCTGATGCTGGCTCCAGGCCGTTACGCTGATACTGACGACGATGATCGCCCCGGTAATCAGGGTCTGCCAGTAGGAGGAGACCCCCAGCAGGTTCAGGCCGTTCTGCATCACCGCCAGTAAAATCACCCCCAGCAGCGTACCGGTGAGGGTTCCGCGCCCGCCAATCAGGCTGGTACCGCCCAGCACCACCGCGGCCAGCACCGTCAGCTCATAGCCCAGCAATGAATCCGGCGCGACAGTCATCACTGTCCATGCCTGCACGACACCTGCGGCCCCCGACATCAGCCCCATATAGCCATAAACGAACAACTGCAGGCGGAGCACACTGAAGCCGACGCGGCTGGCGGATTCCCGGTTGCCGCCCATGGCATAGATCTTGCGGCCAACGGTGGTGAAATTCATGATAAACGCGGTCAACAACACCACCGCTATCATCGTCAGCAGCGGCAGCCCCAGGCCGTAATCGTAACCATCGGCAGCGGTGTATTTGAACAGCATGATCCCCTTTTCAAACCACGGGGGGAAGTCATAGAGCCAGACACCTTTGCTTAACCACAGCAGCAAACCGTAGAAAATATTGAGCGTGGAAATGGTGATAATGATCGAGGGGACCCGCAGACGATTGACCAACAGCGCGTTAACCAGCCCCAGTAGCACGCCGATACCGCCGGCAAGCACAAAGGCCACCGCGAAGTTGCCGCCCACTTTTTGCAGCATCACTACCATACCGTACTGGGCGATAATGGTCATGGCCGGGAAGGAGATATCAATCCCGCCGGCGATCAGCACCACGAACAGGCCACAGGCGAGGATAGTCAGCATCGCGTAGTTATTAGCGAGGTCGTAAATATTACCGAAAGTGAAAAATTCCTCACTGCGCCAGCCCAGCATCAGGCACAGCGCGATAATAAACATACCTAACCAGAATTCATGTTGTTTCAACAGATTAGCCATTAACCACCTCCGCTATCTGCTGTTGGTTACTGCTGTCCGGCAGGAAGCTATGTGTCAATTCGCCCTGCTTCATCACCAGGATGCGATGACTCTGGTACCACGCCTCTTCGATCTCGTCACAAATCATCAGCACGGCGATGCCATGGGCAGCCAAATCGCTGATGATATGATAGATCCCGGCTTTGTTTGCGATATCCACCCCCACCGTCGGGCTATCAAGGATCAGCAGCTTAGGGGCGATCGCCAGCCATTTGGCGATAGAGACGCGTTGGGCATTGCCGCCGGAGAGGGTATTCACCGGCAAATGCGTATCCGGCGCTTTAATGGTCAACGCGTTGACCATTCTCGCGACCAGTTGCTGAGCTTTACTGTCACTCAATAGTCCGCAAGTGCCTTTCACTTTATGAAACACCGTGCTGATGATGTTATTTTCAATCGACTGACTCATCACCAGGCCGCGTGACATACGGTCCTCAGAGACATAGCCGATACCGTGGCGGATAGCGTCCTGATTGCTACGCAACCGCACCGGTTGGCCATTTATCAGGATCTCGCCGCTGTCGGGGCGGGTCATGCCGAAAAGGCTCAGGCACAACTCTGTTCGCCCCGCACCCAGCAGGCCGACTATCGACACCACTTCTCCGGCTTCGACCTTCAGAGAGACGTTGTGATATTCCCCCTTGCGGCTGAGATTGCGCACTTCCAGTACCGGCGTGCTGCCCTTCCCTTGCCACAGGTCGCGCACCTGATAATCAAACTCCTGGCCCGTCATCAGAAAACCGAGTCGCCGAGTAGTCACCTCTGCCGCCGGTAAGGTGCCGACCAGATTGCCATCCTTCAGCACGCTGATGCGATCCGATACGGCCATGACCTCTTCCAGACGGTGGCTAACGAAGACGATGCAGATCCCCCTCTCACGTAGCTGGCGCACGACATTCAGTAGCCCCTCCACTTCCTGATGGGTCAATGAGGCTGTGGGTTCATCCATAATGATAAGCCGGGCGTCCTGCGCCAGCGCGCGGCAGATCGCCACCAGCTGGCAGCGGGCGATGGAGAGCGACTCAACGGTGGCATCAAGCGGTAGCGAGACGTTAATACTCCGCATCGCCTGCTCCGCACTGCGCCGCAGTTCGCTGCGCTTTACCAGCACGCCGCGGTGATAGTGGTTGATGGCAATGTTCTCCCACACGCTGAGATTGGGAAACAGCGACAGATCCTGATAAATCACCTGGATCCCATGGGCGACAGAGGCCGCAGGCGTCAGTCTGGGCCACGTCTTGCCGCCCAGCTCCATCGCCGCGCCCTCATCCGGGCGATAGACGCCGGAGATAATTTTGATCAACGTCGACTTCCCGCAACCGTTCTGCCCGGCCAGGCAGTGTACTTCCCCGGGCATAAAATCGATGCTGATATCATTGAGCGCGCGGTTGGCGTGGAAGGTTTTGCTGACGTGACGAAGGGAAAGGAAAGGTTCCATAGCATCCCCTGGCAGGTTAAGCCGGGGCGCCAGGCGCCCCGGAAGATGGATTAGTAGAGCGAATCAATATTGTCTTTATTTACCAGCAGCACTTTATGGAAGCGGATAATATGCTTGTCGCTATCGACATCCGCTTTACCGAGCTCTTTCAGTTCAAATCCTGGCTCAATGGATTTGCCGTTCAGCAGGGTGCTGGCGACGGCCGCGAGGGCATAGCCGGCTGTCGCCGGATCGTAGGTAATGCCTTCTGTAATATCACCACTCTTAATGAGGGAGGCCGCCTGCGATGGGATCATCATCCCGTAGACCGCAACTTTGTTTTTCGCACGCTTCTCTTTCACCGCGCGCCCCGCGCCAATCGGACCATTCGAACCAAAAGAGACCACCGCTTTCAAATCCGGATAAGTTTTCATTAGATCGAGCGTGGTACGGCGGGAATCATCAACACTTTCCGCTACCGGCATGCGGCGGGTGACTTCATGCATGTCCGGATAATGCTCTTTTTGGTATTTCACCAGCAGATCGGCCCACAGGTTGTGCTGCGGTACCGTAAGACTACCTACATAGATAACGTAGCCGCCTTTGCCACCCATCCGCTTGGCCATATGCTCCACATATTCAGCGGCGAACTTCTCGTTATCGATGATCTCCACATCCCAGTTGGCGCTCGGCTGCCCGGGCGATTCGTTGGTCAGCACGACGATGCCGGCGTCACGGGCTTTTTTGAATACCGGCTCCAGCACGTTGGCATCGTTAGGCACGATAGTGATGGCATCCACTTTACGTGCAATCAGGTCCTCAATAATTTTCACCTGCTGCGGCGCGTCGGTGCTGGACGGCCCAACCTGAGAGGCGTTGAGGTTAAACTCTTTCCCAGCCTGGACTACCCCTTCACCCATCCGGTTAAACCATGGCATGCCATCTACTTTTGAAATATTGACTACCGTTTTTTCCGCCGCATATACCGGCGCGGAAATAAGCGCAGCCCCCAACAGCAAGGATGAAAAAATATTAACGACCAGACGTTTATGCATAATAATTAGCCTCAATACGTTGTAGTCAGACAGGGGTATGACGCAAAATGGAAAAAGATATAAATAGTAATAATGTTAATAATTTAGAAGAGAATAAACACAAGCTGTAACAGCAGACAGGTAATATCCAGCTATAAATATGGATAATAATACTATAATCCTGTGACGTGAGCTTTTTCACAAAAAGCCTGCAACATACTTTATTGTTCCATAATAATTATCAGGTCTATGAGAAAACCTATTTTCCCGTCTGGTCATTTACCGCAAAACAACAAAAAAATAATACCAGCAAAATCATATGGTTTTTGATTGCGCTCTTGGCCTATTCCGTGGCAGGATAAAAAGATGAACAGAAACGCGATCGTAACCTATCCCCGCCGTTGGTGGCTGCCTGCATAACAGGCGGCACGATACACGTTTCCATTTTCAAAGCCGCCGGAAGGCGGCTTTGGTGTTTTCAGGACGTCTTTCGGCTGAACAGTCTGATAAGGAGTCCCTGATGAACCATCCGCAAACCATCCTCACTGGCGACCGCCCCACCGGCCAGCTACATCTTGGCCACTACGTCGGCTCGCTGCGCCAGCGCGTCGCGCTGCAGCACGACCACCAGCAGTTTATTCTGATCGCCGACCTGCAAGGGCTCACTGACAACGGCAGCACCCCGCAAAAATTCAGCCATCATATTCTCGAAGTGATGGCCGATTATCTGGCCGTCGGCATTGACCCCAGGCTCACCACGATCTGCCTGCAGTCCGCCCTGCCCGCGCTGGCGGAGCTCAGCGCGCTGTATATGAATATCGTCACCGTCGCCCGCGTGGAACGTAATCCGACGGTCAAAAATGAGATTGCCCAGAAGGGATTCGCCCGTTCGCTGCCGGTGGGCTTTCTCGCCTATCCGATTAGCCAGGCGGCCGATATCACCGCCTTCAAGGCCGAACTGGTGCCAGTGGGCGACGATCAGCTACCGATGATTGAGCAGACCAACGAGATCGTCCACAAGATGAATAGCCTCACCGGCGCGCCAGTGCTGCGCCACTGCAAGGCGCTACTCAGCGAAGTGAGCCGCCTGCCGGGCGTCGACGGCAACGCCAAAATGTCGAAATCGCTGGGCAATACGCTGACGTTATCGGCCAGTGAAGAGGAGATCCACCGCGCGGTCAGCGCGATGTATACCGACCCGACGCACCTGAGAGTCAGCGATCCGGGGCATGTCGACGGCAACGTGGTGTTCACCTATCTCGACGCTTTCCATAGCGATAAGGCACTGGTGGCTGAGATGAAAGCCCACTATCAGCGCGGCGGGCTGGGGGATCGCCAGTGTAAGAATGAACTGGAAACCTGCCTGCAGGCGCTCCTGGCGCCGATCCGCGAACGGCGGGCCACCTTTATTCAGGATAAAGGGATGCTGCTGGAGCTGCTGCGTCAGGGCAGCGAGCGCGCCCACCAGTTGACGCAGCAGACGCTGCATGAGGTGAAACGAGGTCTGGGGCTGCCGGTCCTGTTCTGAGTTGATGAAAGGTTTCCGGTAGTGGATATTTTGTTAACGCGCCGACAAGACCCTTCCTTTAGTGTGGACAACACCGCCGCGGATGTTACTATCACGTTAACGGTAGCTCTCACTATGCGTGTTTCATTAAGGCCAGGATCGCTGATGATGACCACATAAGTAGTACAGCGTTCGGCTGCGCATCGACGCGGTAGAGCGCGGCGTCAGCGGACCTTCCCCACTCATTCGTCCTTCGCAAGGAGGACGCTCCGCCCGCCGGAGAAGACACGCGTATCACTTCGCACAGGGAATCAAGCGAGTCGCGTATGGACAAAATAAAGAAACGTTGGACAGGGTATTTTGTCGGCTTACTGGTGGTACTCGCCGCCGCAGCATGGTGGCTGCTGCACCCGCCGGGCCTCCCGGAGGGTTTTGCCAGTAGCAACGGACGAATCGAAGCCACCGAGGTGGATATTGCCAGCAAAATCGCCGGGCGTATCGACACCATTCTGGTCAAAGAGGGTCAGTGCGTGCACCAGGGAGAGGTGCTGGCGAGAATGGATACCCGTGTACTGAACGAGCAGCGTCTTGAAGCCGCCGCGCAAATCAAGGAAGCGGAAAGCGCGGTCCTGGCCGCCAGAGCCTTGCTCGATCAGCGGCAAAGTGAAATGCGCGCCAGCGAAGCGGTAGTGAAGCAGCGTCAGGCGGAGCTCGACTCCACGGCGAAACGTCACGTCCGCTCGCACACTCTCTCCCAGCGCGGCGCCGTCTCCGCTCAGCAACTGGATGACGATCGCGCGGCGGCGGAGAGCGCTCGCGCGGCGCTGGAGTCGGCGAAAGCCCAGGTCTCTGCCGCCCGCGCCGCCATCGAGGCCGCCCGCACCAGCATTATTCAGGCGCAAACCCGCGTCGAAGCCGCCCAGGCGACCGAGCGGCGGATCCTCGCCGATATTGACGATAGCGAGCTGAAAGCCCCCCGCGACGGCCGCGTTCAGTATCGCGTCGCCGAGCCCGGCGAAGTCCTGGCCGCCGGTGGCCGGGTGCTGAACATGGTCGATCTCGCCGACGTCTATATGACTTTCTTTCTGCCCACCGAACAGGCAGGCCTGCTGGCGCTCGGCAGCGAAGCGCGCTTGATCCTCGATGCCGCGCCGGATCTGGTGATCCCGGCCAATATCAGCTTTGTCGCCAGCGTCGCCCAGTTCACGCCGAAAACGGTGGAGACCCGCGACGAGCGTCTCAAACTGATGTTCCGCGTCAAAGCGCGTATCCCGCCGGAGCTGCTGGCGCAGCACCTGGAGTATGTCAAAACCGGTCTGCCCGGCATGGCTTACGTGCGGCTGGATAACCAGCTGTCCTGGCCTGAAGCCCTGACGGTAAGGTTGCCGCAATGATACTGACGCCACAGGATACCTCGCCCCCCGTCGCCCGGCTGGACAACGTTGGCCAGCGCTTTGGCACCACCGTGGCGCTGCGGGATATCAGTCTGGCGATCCCGGCGCGGCGCATGGTCGGCCTGATTGGCCCGGACGGCGTCGGCAAATCGAGCCTGCTCTCTCTCATCGCCGGGGCGCGGGCTATTGAGCAGGGTAACGTGATGGTGCTCGGCGGGGATATGCGTGACGTTCATCACCGCCGCGAGGTGTGCCCGAAGATTGCCTGGATGCCGCAGGGGCTGGGGAAAAACCTCTATCACACCCTTTCGGTGTATGAAAACGTCGACTTCTTCGCCCGCCTGTTTGGCCACGATAAAGCCGAACGCGAATCTCGTATCAACGAGCTGCTGCAGAGCACCGGGCTGGCGCCGTTTCGCGATCGCCCGGCGGGTAAGCTCTCCGGCGGGATGAAGCAAAAGCTGGGGCTATGTTGCGCCCTTATCCACGACCCGCAGCTGCTGATCCTCGATGAACCCACCACCGGCGTCGACCCGCTTTCCCGGGCGCAGTTCTGGGAGCTTATCGACAGCATTCGTCAGCGCCAGCCGGAGATGAGCGTACTGGTGGCTACCGCCTACATGGAAGAGGCTGAGCGCTTTGACTGGCTGGTGGCGATGAACGCCGGCGAGGTGCTGGCGACCGGTACCGCTACGGAGCTGAAAGCGCAGACCGGCAGTCAGACGCTGGAGCAGGCGTTTATCGCCCTGCTGCCGGAAGCGCAGCGCCAGGCGCATACGGCAGTGGTAATCCCGCCGCGCGACGACCGCGAGGAAGAGATCGCCATCGAAGCCCGTGGGCTGACCATGCGCTTTGGCGACTTCGTCGCCGTCGACCACGTTAACTTCCGCATCGCCCGCGGTGAAATCTTCGGCTTCCTCGGCTCCAACGGCTGCGGCAAATCCACCACCATGAAGATGCTCACCGGCCTGCTGCCCGCCAGCGAAGGCGAAGCCTGGCTGTTCGGCCAGCCGGTCGACCCGAAAGATATCGCCACCCGCCAGCGGGTGGGCTATATGTCGCAGGCTTTCTCGCTCTATAGCGAACTGACCGTCCGGCAAAACCTCGAACTGCACGCCCGCCTGTTTCATATTCCGGACGGCGAGATCCCCGGGCGGGTGGCGGAAATGAGCGAGCGTTTCATGCTCAGCGAAGTGGAAGACGCCCTGCCTACCGCCCTGCCGCTGGGCATCCGTCAGCGTCTGTCGCTGGCGGTGGCGGTCATCCATCGCCCGGAAATGCTGATCCTCGACGAACCCACCTCCGGGGTCGATCCGGTGGCACGGGATATGTTCTGGCAGCTGATGGTCGACCTCGCGCGTCAGGATCGGGTGACCATTTTTATCTCCACCCATTTTATGAATGAGGCAGAACGCTGCGACCGCATCTCGCTGATGCACGCCGGCAAGGTGCTGGCCAGCGATACGCCACAGGCGCTGGTCGAGCAGCGCGGTGCCGCCAGCCTCGAAGAGGCGTTTATCGCCTGGCTCCAGGAGGCGCAGCCAACCGCCGCAGCTCCTGAGGAACCTGCGCCAGCTGCAGCATCCCATCCAGAACGCGCGGCCCCGCGCCGGGCCTTCAGTCTGCAACGACTGTTCAGCTACAGCCGCCGCGAAGCGCTGGAGCTGCGCCGCGATCCGGTGCGCTCGACGCTGGCGCTGCTGGGAACGGTGATCCTGATGTTTATCATGGGCTATGGGATCAGCATGGACGTCGAGGATCTGCGCTTTGCCGTGCTCGACCGCGATCAAACCCTCAGCAGTCAGGGCTGGTCGCAGAATATCGCTGGCTCACGCTACTTTATCGAACAGGCGCCGCTGCGCAGTTACGATGAGCTCGACCGGCGAATGCGCGACGGCGAGCTGGCGGTGGCGATAGAGATCCCGCCGAACTTTGGCCGCGATATCGCCCGCGGCACGCCGGTGCAAATCGGTGTCTGGGTGGATGGCGCAATGCCAAACCGCGCGGAAACGGTGCGCGGCTACGTGCAGGCCATGCATCTGGCCTGGCTGCAGGAGATGGCCGCCCGGCAGAGCAGTCCGCAGCGCGCTACCTCTCTCATCTCCATTGAGACCCGCTATCGCTATAACCCGGACGTGAAGAGCCTGCCGGCCATCGTCCCGGCGGTGATCCCGCTGCTGCTGATGATGATCCCGGCGATGCTCAGCGCCCTGAGCGTGGTACGCGAGAAGGAGCTCGGGTCGATCATCAACCTGTACGTGACGCCGACCACCCGCAGCGAATTCCTGCTCGGCAAGCAGGTGCCTTACATCGTACTGGGAATGTTTAACTTCTTTTTGCTGTGCGCGCTGTCGGTCTTCGTCTTTGGCGTATCACATAAGGGCAGCTTCCTGACGCTGAGCCTGGCGGCGCTGCTCTATGTCACCATCGCCACCGGACTGGGACTGCTGATCTCAACCTTTATGAAGAGCCAAATCGCCGCCATCTTCGGCACCGCCATCATTACGCTCATCCCGGCGACCCAGTTCTCCGGGATGATCGATCCGGTGGCGTCGCTGGAAGGCCCCGGGCGCTGGATTGGACAAATCTACCCGACCAGCCACTTCCTGACTATCGCCCGCGGCACCTTCTCCAAAGCGCTGAATCTCAGCGATTTGTGGGGCTCCTTTATTCCCCTACTGATTGCGGTGCCGCTGGTGCTCGGGCTGAGCGTGTTGCTGCTGAAGAAACAGGAGGGGTGATGCGCGGATTACGTAATATTTATAACCTCGGCGTCAAAGAGCTGCGCAGCCTGCTGGGTGATAAAGCGATGCTGGCGCTGATCGTGTTTGCTTTTACCGTGTCGGTGTACTCCTCAGCTACGGTGATGCCCGGCTCGCTGCACCTGGCGCCAATTGCGGTTGCCGATATGGATAAGTCGCAGCTCTCTTCACGCATCATTAACGCTTTCTACCGCCCCTGGTTTCTCGAACCGGAGCTGATCACCGCCGATGAGATGGACGCCGGCCTGGATGCCGGGCGCTACACTTTCGCCATCAATATTCCGCCAAATTTCCAGCGCGATGTACTGGCCGGCCGCCAGCCGGAAGTGCAGGTCAACGTCGACGCCACGCGCATGAGCCAGGCCTTTACCGGCAACGGCTATATCCAGAATATTATTCACGGCGAAGTAAACGGCTTCATTGCCCGCTACCGGGAGAACAGCGTGCTGCCGGTAGAGCTGGCGGTAAGAATGCGCTTTAACCCTAACCTGGAACAGGAGCGCTTTGGCGCGGTGATGGCGATCATCAACAACATCACCATGCTGGCTATTGTCCTCACAGGCTCGGCGCTGATCCGCGAGCGCGAGCACGGTACCATCGAGCACCTGCTGGTGATGCCGGTTACGCCGTTTGAGATCATGATGGCCAAGATCTGGTCGATGGGGCTTGTGGTGCTGGTGGTCTCCGGGCTGTCGCTGCTGCTGATGGTTCAGGGGATTTTGCAGGTGCCCATTGAGGGGTCGATTCCACTGTTTATGCTGGGGGTGGCGCTCAGCCTGTTCGCCACCACCTCGATCGGCATTTTTATGGGCACCCTCGCCCGCTCGATGCCGCAGCTGGGGCTGCTGATGATCCTGGTGCTGCTGCCGCTGCAGATGCTCTCTGGCGGCTCCACGCCGCGGGAAAGTATGCCGCAGCTGGTTCAGGATATCATGTTGACCATGCCGACCACCCACTTCGTCAGTCTGGCGCAGGCGATTCTGTACCGCGGCGCCAGCTTCAGTATCGTCTGGCCGCAGTTCTTAACCTTGCTGGCTATCGGAGCGGTGTTCTTTACTATCGCCCTGCTGCGTTTTCGCAAAACGATTGGTCAGATGGCGTAAGGGCTTAAGAAGGGCCGTCGACTCCCGGCGGCCCGAATGGTTTATTTGTGGCGATTCATAAAGTGGCGAAGACCCCAGGTGAAGGCCATCGCCATGCTGAAGAGAATGAACAGCAGCACCACCCAGCTGATGGAGATGCGCAGCAGCGTGCCGGGGGTCATAAACGGCTGCAGATAGACAGTGAAGGACTGGGCGGGTGATTTCCCCAGCAGTTCATACAGGTTATCCGTCAGCCACACGCCGACCCGGCAGAACAGCCAGATTATCGCTGGCCAGCAGAGCAGCACCAGAAAGGTAAAGCGCTCCTGAAGGTAGGTGAAGAGCCGGCGCAACGGCGACCAGTTAAGCAGGATTTTCATTTCTATTCTCATATTGCCAGCCGATAACCAGTGCAGATAGCGCAAGGTACGTCGGGCAGCATCCATACAGGCAATCATCCCTCTTTGTATATCAAATTTGCTGTCATATAAACCAGATCAAGTTAACAAAGTGTTAATGATATAGCGCATCAAGCCCAAAAACCGGCAAGATGCATACCCATTGTTGCAATAAATGGGGAGTGAAGTCCTCAGCGGCGGAAATAATTTCGTAATTTCGCTAACGCATTAATATCCCTAAAGAAGAAGCATCGCTATTATTTCGCAGAGCACAAGATAATAGCGCGGAAATAGAGAGAGATATTTAATCGTTGCTACAGATAATTATTTTTCGACTCGTATCATTGGATAAATTCACGATACGATCGACCACACCACGCGCGTAATTCTCAGTATTTGGCGAGGCAAAAAGATAGGTATTTTTTCCGCAGCGTTGCAGAGGTTGTTTATTCACCATACCCGTGTTGCAGGTTTCTGACACCACCCGCCTGGAGGGCGTCAGGTTGGCGGATTAGCGAAGCAGTAGCAGAACTTCAGACGATATTTTTCCCTGAGTCGGTGCTGCATATTTTGTCCGCGCCACAGGGGCGTAGCCCCATGTCGGATCCGTAGTCCCGGTAAGCGCAGCGCCACCGGGGAGGCATACCCCACACAGCAAAAAACCCCGTACCTTTCGGGACGGGGTTCTTTTTAAACGCAAAAACAAAAAGCTCAGTCTTTCGA
>NZ_JBEAHA010000030.1:0-19159 GCF_040061975.1 Klebsiella sp. GG_Kp146 | reverse complement strand
TGGTGCGCTCCATTTATGCCGGATGGCGGCATACATGCCTTATCCGGCCTACGTTCCTTCCTGCGGGCTCCCCCTGTAGGCCCGGCAAGCGCAGCGCCGCCGGGCGGTCAGGCGCCGTACCGGCGGTAGTGCCGGATGGCGGCATAAATGCCTTATCCGGCCTACGTTTCTGAGGAGGCGTGCGGGATACCCCCGTAGGCCCGCGCAAGCGCAGCGCCGCCGGGCAGCTGGCCCAGGTTCCCTCAGTTCACCGTCAGGCGCAGGGCAAGATCCTGCGGGTAGGGGTCAAAATAGTTCTGCGCCTGCAGGTAGCGATCCGGATACTCGGCCAGATAGTGCTTAAGCAGCGTCAGCGGCGCGAGGATCGGCAGCAGCCCGGCGCGATAGTTGAGGATCACCTCCCGCAGCTCGCCGCGCTGGCGGCTGTTCAGCTGGTCGCGGAAATAACCCTGAATATGCATCAGCACGTTGGTGTGGTTTTTCCGCGAGGCGGGCCGCTTGAGGATCGCCATCAGCTTCTCGCGGTAGACCTCGAAGAAAGCCTCCAGATCTTCCCATTCATGCAGCGAGGCGACGAACGGGCCGATCTCGCGGTAGCCCGCCTGGTGGTGAGCCAGCAGCTGCAGCTTGTAGCGGCTGTGAAAGGCCAGCAGGCCGTGGCGGGTCAGGCCGCGGGCGCGCAGGGCGTTGAGTTCATGCAGGGCGAAGACGCGCTCGACAAAATTCTCCCGCAGCAGCGGATCGTGCAGCCGGCCATCCTCTTCCACCGGCAGCCACGGGTAGCGCGCCATCAGGGCGCCGGTAAACAGCCCCACGCCTTCCTTACGCCCGCGATTGCCTTTTTCATCATACAGCCGCACGCGCTCCATCCCGCAGCTCGGCGATTTGGCGCAGACGATAAAGCCCGACAGCTCGCCCAGGGTTGCCAGATGGGCGTTGGCGAAATCGGCCATCTTCTCCGTCACATCCTCGTGCGGGGCGTGGCTGAAGCGCATGCGGATCTCCCCGACCGGGGTCTGCACCAGGCGGAGCGCCGGGCGGGGAACGGGCAGGCCGATCGCCATCTCCGGGCAGACGGGCTTAAACGCCACCCACTGCGCGAGCTCATCCATCACAAAGCCCATACGCTTATGCCCGCCGTCGAATCGCACGGCTGAGCCGGTTAAACATCCGCTGATCCCAATGACAGGTTGCGTGTTCATGGCGCTGTCCTCTCTTCTGCTGTGGTTCGGGTAAAGAAAAGGGTCACGGTGGCCACCGTAATGCCGAATTTCTTCATCTCGGTTTTGTTAAACAAATGGCTGCCGTCCTGCAGGAACATCCAGTCGTCAAAGTGCAGCAGCCACCGGCTGCCGCTGGCCTCGACGTTCATGCTGTAGCGCCAGTGAAAGGCATTGCCTGCCGCCTGGCCGCTGGCCACGCCTTCGATATCCCCGGCGGTGCCCTGATAACGGTTATCGCCGGTGCGGCGAATGCGCCACACCCGCTGCTGTTTCTCGCCATCGTCATAGACAAAGCGCTCATGGAGCGTCAGGGTGTCGCCGACGACGTCGCCATCGATCGCTACATGGAAGCGGCGCAGCTGTTTGCCGCTGCGATCCTGCACCATCCCCCACGCCTCGGTTCGGCCCTGAAAATAGTGGAAGATGTCGAGGGCGGGCTGCTGCTGCCGGTACTCGGTGACCTCGGTGCTGCAGCCGGCGAGCATCAGCATCAGCAGCGCCAGGCCACGGGTCAGAATGCGTTTCATGGTGTACCTCCGATCAACTGCTGACGCAGTTCGGGATAAGTGGTGCGCGGATCGAGCCAGATGGCGAGAAAGCGGGTGCTGAACGCCGCCGACTGGCGCGGGCCGAGCGGGGTAAAGGCGGTCTGCGCGGCGCTGGCGCGGTACCAGAACTGCCCCTCGCCGCCGCTGACCACGAACGCCAGCTGGCTGCCCGGCGCGACGTCCGGCCAGATCCCCTGCAGCATGCGCAGCCAGGCTTCGCTGCGCGGCTCCTGCTGCAGAATGCCCTGCGCTTGCCACTGGTCGCGGGTGGCCTCCACCAGCGCCTCGCGATCGATGTCGCGCCGGTAGGTGATGATCAGCGCCCGATCCTGCTGCGGGCCGTCATACCGGCCATTGGGCGTGCGCAGCTGTGAGTGATAGACGGTGAACGGCCCCCAGGTGAGGGTCGCCTCGCCGACGCGGCGCCACGTCAGCCAGTCGGCGGCGTGGGCCGCCGGGGCGAGGGCGCTCAGCCACAGCAGTAACAGGGCGAATCTCATTTTTGCCTCCCCATCCCCAGATGGAACAACAGCATGAGCACCAGCCAGCCGCAGGCCATGGCGGCCACGGCAAGCGCCGTCGGTACCAGCAGGGTCATGGCTCCGAGGCGAGCGCCGATCAGGTAGGCCACCGGGCCGCCGACGGTGGCCGCCGCGGCCAGCACCCAGCCGGGAAGCGTCGTGGTGCGGGTCAGTCGGGTCCAGACGACGGCGAACATCAGCCACAGGGCCACCATCCACAGGGGCAGCAGGCTGTCGCCGGGAAAATCAATCAGTCCCGCCAGCGCCCAGCAGGCGTCCAGCCCGCAGCCCGCCGCAGCCAACAGCAGAGCGGGCGGACGACTGGTCGCCGGCAACCGCAGCCAGGCGAACAGCGCCAGCGTCAGCCAGATCAGCAGGCCGCGCTCGCGCAACATCACCACCAGCGTCCAGTAAACATCGAACGCGAGGGCCATCAGCAGGTGCTGCGCCGGGCGTGTCATACCCGCTCCGCGGTGAGCTGCACCACGCTGATGGTGCGGGCGTTAAATCCGGCTTCGCAGTAGCCGAAGTAGTAGAGCCACATCCGGCGGAAGCGCTCATCAAAGCCGAGCTTTTCAATATCCTGCCAGGCATGGGTAAAACGTTGCCGCCAGTGCGCCAGCGTGCGGGCATAGTCCGGGCCCATGTCGAACAGGTTGCGCACCACAAAATCGGTATGGCGGGTCATCAGCTCGCTCATTGCCGTGATGCTGGGCAAAAAGCCGCCCGGGAAGATGTAGCGCTGGATAAAATCGACGCTTTTGCTGTAGTCGCGATAGCGCTGATCCTGGATGGTGATCGCCTGCAGGGCCATTTTGCCGCCCGGGCGCAGGCGCGCCTGACAGGTGCGGAAAAAGGCCGGCAGGTAGCGCTGGCCAACCGCTTCAATCATCTCCACCGACACCAGTTTGTCGTACTCGCCGCGCAGATCGCGGTAGTCGCAGAGCAGCACCTCGACGCGATCCTGCAGCCCGGCGCGGGCCATGCGCTCGGTAGCCCAGCGGTGCTGCTCCCGGGAAAGGGTGGTGGTGGTGACCCGGCAGCCGTAATGACGGGCGGCGTACTCGGCCAGCGCCCCCCAGCCGGTGCCAATCTCCAGCAGATGATCGCCGGGAGTGAGCGCCAGCTGGTCGCACAGGCGCGCCATCTTGGCCCGCTGGGCCTGGGTCAGATCCTGCTGGTCGTCGGCAAACAGCGCGCTGGAGTAGAGCAGATCGTCATCCAGAAAGTGGGCATAAAATTCATTGCCAAGGTCGTAATGGGCGGCGATGTTCTCCCGCGCCTGAGCGCGGGTGTTGCGGCGGGTCCAGTGGCGCAGGCGGGCGACGGGCTTGCCCAGCAGACGAAAGCCGCGCTCCAGACGCCCCAGCACCTCGCCGTTGCGCGCAAGGATCTGCAGCAGCGCCGTCAGCTGGTGGCTTTCCCAGTCGCCGTCCATCCAGGCCTCGGCCGCCGCCAGGCTGCCGCCGGTCAGCAGACGCCAGTACACCTCCGGCGTGCAGACCCGCGCCTCGGCGCGCAGCGCGGCGGCGGGGTCGCCAAAATGAAAAGTCTGCGCCCCTTCGCGCACGGTGAGCGAGCCTTCGCGGAGGCCGCTCAACAGACGAAAGAGCAGCCAGCGCGCGAGCCGCACGTTGCGCGGCACATCGGGTTCAAGCGCAAAGACGGGATCGGTCATGAGCGTTCACTCCTGCTGACAGGATGGTTGTACAGCGGCACGCGCTTCAGCCACAGCCGCAGCGCCTGCCAGTAGATGGCGAGGACGGTTTTCAGGGTCATCATCGGCAGACGCAGCAGCAGCCCGCGCAGGTTGGCGCGGGTTAACGGCACGCGGCTCAGGGCCAGCGTGGCGTCGAACACCTTGCTGGCCTGATGGTTTTCAATGTGCATGTGCAGCGTTTTGCCGGGCGCGTTGAAGCGCCAGTGATAGACCATGTCCATCGGGTTAAACGGCGAAACGTGAAAGGCTTTCTCCAGCGGGCGCGCCTGCTGGCCGTCCACCGCGTAGTAATGACGCTCATTCCACGGCGTGTTGCGCACTTCGGCCAGCACCCAGCGCAGGGTGTCGGCCTCGTCATAGCAGTAGTAAAAGTTGACCGGATTAAAATGGAAGCCGAAGTAGCGCAGCTGGGTCAGGAGCATCACGCGTCCCGCCGGGCGGCAGCCGGTCAGGCTCTCCAGCCGGTTCAGCGCCTGAGCCTTCAGCGGCGCGCCCAGCGGATAATCGGCGTCGTACCAGGCGGCGGCGGCCAGGCGGTTGCGGCGGATGCCCGCCTCAGGCAGCCTGTCCAGTTCGTCGAGGTCGAGCCAGGCCATAAACAGGCGGTAGACGAAGTGGTGCGCCTTCGGCTGCAGGCGACGGTGGCGCAGGACGCCCTGATAGAGGCAGCTGTTCATTTCAGTTGCCCTCCGCCGCGGCGATGCCCTGCACCACGTCGAGCGCGCTGCGCACCCCGTCCTCATGAAAGCCGTTGTACCAGTAGGCCCCGCAGTACCAGCTCCGCCGCTGGCCATTAATCTCGTCGCGCCGCAGCTGGGCCGACCAGCTTTGCGGGTTAAACAGCGGATGCTCATAGACGAAGCGCTGCCAGACGTAGCGATCGTCCACCGGCGCGTCCGGGTTCAGGGTGACGCAGAACAGCGGCGCGCCCGCGGGCAGCCCCTGGAGAATATTCATGTTGTAGGTGACGCAGGCCCGGGCCCGATCCCCATCGCTCAGGCGATAGTTCCAGCTGGCCCAGGCGCGCTGACGCGCCGGCAGCCAGCGCGGATCGCTGTGCAGCACCACCTCGTTGCGCTGCCAGCCGATGTCCCCGAGAACTTCGCGTTCGGCGTCGGTGGGCGCCGCCAGCATCGCCAGCGCCTGCGCGGAGTGGCAGGCGAAGATCACCTGGTCAAAATGCGCCTCCCCGGACGCCAGCCGCAGGGTAACCCCTGTCGGGTGGCGCTCCACCTGCTGCACCGGCGCGTTGAGCCGCAGGTCCAGGCGATCGCCGAGCCTGGCGAGCAGGGCGCGAACGTATTCCCGGGAACCGCCGGGCACTACGTACCACTGCGGGCGATCGCGAATGTCCAGCAGGCCGTGGTGTTCAAAGAAGCGCAAAAACAGCGGCAGCGGGAAGCGGCGCATCTCCTGCAGCGACGACGACCAGATGGCCGCCCCCATCGGCAGGATATAGTGGCGGGCGAAGAAGGGGCTGAAGCGGTGGCGGGCGAGGAAGCTCTCCAGCGTCGCCCCCGGATCCAGCGCCTCGGTCAGCGCCAGTTTCGCCAGCCGGTTGAAGCGGACGATCTCGCTCAGCAGCCCCCAGAAGGCCGGCTTCAGCAGATTGCGTCGCTGGGCGAAGAGCGAGGTCAGGCTGTGGCCGTTGTACTCCAGGCCGCTGGCCGGGTTGTGGACCGAGAAGCTCATCTGCGTTTTTTGCCCGTCGATCCCCAGCTCGCTGAGCAGGCCCATAAAGCGCGGATAAGTGCGATCGTTGTAGACAATAAATCCGGTATCGATGGCCCAGGTGCCCTGCGGCGTGGCGACATCCACGGTGGCTGTGTGGCCGCCCGGCGCGGCGCCCGCTTCGAACAGCGTCACCTGATGGTGTCCGGCCAGCCGCCAGGCGCAGGTCAGCCCGGCGATGCCGCTGCCGATGATGGCGATGTTCATGAGCGCACCATCCTGCGCAACAGCAGGCGCTGTATACCTGACGGCAGGCTGGCCAGCAGCCGCAGGGTCAGGCTGAAGCCGGTGGGGAAGGCGATGTGGTTTTTGCCCTTTTCAAGGCCGTAGCGGATCGCCGCCACCGCCCGATCGACGCTCACCCGGCCGGGCATGGCGAAGTCGTTTTTGCGCGTCAGCGGGGTGTCGACGAAGCCCGGAGAGACCACCGTGACGGCGACCCCTTTCGGCTCCCAGTCCAGACGCAGGCTATTGGCAAACCAGGTCAGCGCCGCCTTGGAGGCGCCATAGGCTTCCGCGCGCGGGAAGGGCAGCCAGTGCGCCATGGAGCTGACCAGCACCACCCGATCGCCTGCCTCCAGCTGCGTCTGCAGCGCCGCCAGGCAGTTTACCGGCCCGAGGAAGTTGGTGGCCATCACCCGCTCCACGAGGGCGGCATCCACCTGTCCGTGGTCGAGATATTCGCAGGTGCCGGCGCAGAGAATGATCAGGTCGGCAAAACAGCCCGTCAGCGCCTGGCGACAGGCGTCCCTGTCTGTCATATCGAACAGGCGCGCGCTGATGTTGGGGCTGAACTGCTGCAGCGCCGTCAGGCGCGAAGCATCGCGCCCGCAGGCGATGACCAGGTGGCCATCCGCCGCGTAGGATTTCGCCAGGCCGGCGCCGATCCCGGAGCTGGCGCCGGTGATAAGCACCGTCATCATGAGCGCACCCTCCGTTTCACGCCGCGTACCGCCCAGCCCAGCAGGGGAAGGTGCTCGTAGATCATCTCCCCGGCGTCGTAGTAGTCGCGCTGGTGGAGAACCTGCTCCCCGGCGATGTCCACCACCGAGCAGCCCGGCAGGGCCAGGGTTTCTCCGCCGGCAATGCGCGGATGCGACCAGTGCATGGTCCAGGTTACGGCGAACCGCTGACCGTCGCAGAGCGGCGCGTCGATGGTGAACCGGCACTGCTCCACGTTGGCCAGCAGATGGGTAAAGTAGCGCTGGATGGCGAACAGTCCCTGGTGCTGGCCAAAAGGATCGCTCAGCGTCGCGTCCGGATGGTACAGCGCGGCCAGCGCCGTGGGCGGCTGCGCATCCAGCCCGGCGTAGTACTCAACGAAACGACGAATGACGGACGGCGTGGTGCTCATGGATCACATCCTGGCTAAACACGGTGGCGTAATGGCATACTTAAAACTTACACAAATAAAATTATTTGTCCAAGTTTGTGGAAAAATATATTTTATTTATGTTTAAAATCAGGTTGTTATGATTAGTGTTTTAAAGGGTAAAAATCGAGAGTTGCACGAAGGGCAAACGTGCGCCCGCCGCGCCGCCGGGCGCAGGCGGAACAGAGAGTGGGGGAAGTGAAAACCGGGGGTTAGAGCGGGATCACCTCGAGGGAGACGACCTGCTGCTGCCAGAGTTCGACCTGCCTCTGACGAGCGGCGGAGAGTTTGCCGCTGGTGACCAGCAGCCAGTTGCGCTGGGGGAAAATCTCCGGCGCCAGGGCGGCGGGAGGCACCGGCAGGACGTCGATGCGATGGCCCTGGCCGGTGCGTTTGAGCGCTTCAAGCCAGATTTCGCAGGCGTCGGTCAGGTGCCAGCCGGTGATCAGAAAGTTGTCCCCGGGCGCCTTCTTGTCGCCTTCGAGGCAAAACGAGGTGTAGGCGATGATGATGCCGTCGAGGATTTCGCGCAGGGTCATGATGGCCGGCACGTTGGCGGAGACCTGGCTGCGCAGCGGACGCAGCACCTCGGTCACCAGCTCCTGGCGCGGATATTCGCGGCCGGCATCGTAGATCAGCTGGCGCAGGGACTCGATTTTTCCCTCTTTCAGCCGCTGCAGCATGGTCTCCTGCAGCGTCAGCCAGTTGTTGGTGCGCCGCGCGCCGGGGCGCGACAGCAGGGGCTTCACCTGGCTGACCGGCACCCCTTTTTTCACCCAGTCGAGGATTTTAAGCGCCTGCTGGACGTCGTCATCGCTGTACAGACGGTGTCCACCATCGGTGCGCAGCGGCTTGAGCAGGCCATAGCGGCGCTGCCAGGCGCGAAGCGTGGTCGCATTTATCCCGCAGAGTCGGGCAAATTCGCCGATGGAGTAAGGCATGGAGGCCACCTGTTAACAAAGAATATTCTCAATATACTACGAATCACGTCGGCTGGCGTGAAGTGTAGCGGCTTTGCACTACACTTTCCCCAACCGCGTAAATGAAAGGAGTTCTCATGAAGCTATGGCCTGTTGTCACTGGCGTCGCTATCGCGTTGACCCTGGTGGCCTGCAAATCGCCCACCCCGCCGAAGGGCGTTCAGCCGATTAGCGGGTTTGACGCCAGCCGTTACCTCGGGAAATGGTATGAGGTCGCCCGCCTGGAGAATCGCTTCGAGCGAGGCCTGGAGCAGGTGACCGCCACCTACGGCGCCCGCAGCGACGGGGGGATCAGCGTCGTCAATCGCGGTTATGACCCGGTCAAAAAACGCTGGAATGAGAGCGACGGGAAAGCCTATTTCACCGGCGCCCCCACCACCGCGGCGCTGAAGGTGTCGTTCTTCGGGCCGTTCTACGGCGGCTATAACGTGATCCGTCTGGACGACGACTACCAGTATGCGCTGGTCAGCGGCCCCAACCGCGACTATCTGTGGATCCTGTCGCGCACCCCCACCATTCCGGCGGCGGTGAAGCAGGATTACCTGAATACCGCGCGCGAACTGGGCTTTGACGTCGATCGACTGGTGTGGATCCGCCAGACGCCGCGCTAGCCTCGCCCCTTAGCGACTGAGCATACCAGAGTAAACCGCATACAGCCCGGCCAGCGCCGCCACGTTCAGCGCCACGCTGATGAAAAACCACGTCCGGAAGGGCTGCTTTTGCGTTTTATGGCGAAAACACTGCTGGCCGAGGATCGCCCCCGGCCAGCCTCCCGCCAGGCCGAGCACCAGCAGCGTGGTTTCCGGCACCCGTCGCCAGGCTTTGCGCGCCGCCAGCTTGTCGGCGCCATAGATAAGCCATGTCAGAAGGCTGCTCAGTAAAAACCACATCGCCAGCGGGTAGGGGAGCAGGGCGCTGCCCACAGCGGTGAGCAGCAGCAGGGAATAACATATCAGGTTCAGATTCATAGGGACGTTCACGCCGGCCAGAAGAATGGCGCCACTATAGCCAATTTCCCGGACCGGCGTAAACGCGGTGGGCTAGCGGCCGCGCTTGCCACGATGCCGGGACAGCCACATCAGCTTATACGCCGCCGGAATAATAAACAGCGACAGCAGCGGGGCGGTGATCATTCCGCCAATCATCGGCGCGGCGATGCGGCTCATCACCTCCGACCCGGCGCCGGTGCCCCACAAAATCGGCAGCAGGCCGGCGATAATCACCGCCACGGTCATCGCCTTCGGCCGCACGCGCAGTACTGCCCCCTGATACAGCGCCTCGTCGAGCTTCCCGGCGCTGAAGGTCTGCGGGTTCTCCAGCGCCGGCTCCGCCTCGATGGCGTGGCGCAGGTACATCAGCATCACCACGCCAAACTCCGCGGCCACCCCGGCCAGGGCGATAAAACCGGTGCCGGTGGCCACCGACAGATGGAAGCCCATCCAGTAGAGGAACCAGATCCCGCCCACAAGGGCGAACGGCACGCTGGCGATGATCAGCAGCGCCTCGCCGACGCGGCGGAACGCCAGGTACAGCAGCACAAAGATAATCATCAGCGTCATCGGCACCATCAGCTTCAGCTTCTGATTGGCGCGCTCCAGCAGCTCAAACTGCCCGGAATACGACACGCTGATGCCCGGCTTCAGCTTCACCTCCTTGCCGATGGCCTGCTGCAGATCGTGCACCACCGACACCATGTCACGGTCGCGGGCGTCGATGTAGATCCAGCTGGTGGGGCGGGCGTTCTCGGTCTTCAGCATCGATGGCCCGCTGACCACCTTCACCTCGGCGACGTCGCCGAGGACGATCTGCTGCTTCAGCGGGGTGAGGATCGGCAGCTGGCGCAGGGTCTGCGGGCTGTCGCGGTAGCTCTGCGGATAGCGGATGTTGATCGGATAGCGCTCGACGCCCTCCACCGTTTCGCCGACCATCGCCCCGCCGATAGCGGACGAGACGAACAGCTGCACGTCGCCGACGGTCATCCCGTAGCGGGCCGCCTTCTCACGCTGAATATCAATGTCGAGGTAGCGCCCGCCCACCAGCCGCTCGGCTAACGCCGAGGTCACGCCCGGCACGCTGCGCGCCACCCCCTCAATTTGCCCGGCGATGGCGTCGATATCGGCCAGGTTAGTGCCGGAAACTTTAATGCCGATCGGGCTCTTGATGCCAGTGGAGAGCATGTCGATGCGGTTGCGGATCGGCGGCACCCACAGGTTCGCCAGCCCCGGCAGGCGCACGGTCTTGTCCAGTTCGTCGACGATCTTCTCCATGGTCATCCCCGGCCTCCATTGATCCTGCGGTTTAAGCTGAATGGTGGTCTCCACCATCTCCAGCGGCGCTGAGTCGGTAGCGGTGTCTGCCTTACCCGTTTTGCCGAACACCCGCGCCACCTCCGGCACTGTCATGATCAGCTTGTCGGTCTTCTGCAGCATATCCGCCGCCTGCGCGGCGGAGATCCCGGGCAGTGTTGACGGCATATACAGCAGATCGCCCTCGTTGATCTGCGGCAGAAACTCGCCGCCGACCCGGTTAAGCGGCCAGACAACCGTCAGGATCGACAGGAGCGCGATCAGCAGGGTGGTCTTCGGCCAGTGCAGGACCTTCAGCAGCAGCGGATGGTAAATGCGGATCAAAAAGCGGTTCAGCGGGTTGCTGCTCTCCGCCGGGATCCTGCCGCGGATCCAGAAGCCCATCAGGATCGGGATCACCATGATCGCCAGCAGCGCCGCTCCGGCCATCGACCAGGTTTTGGTGAAGGCCAGCGGACCGAACAGTTTGCCCTCCTGGCCTTCGAGGGTGAAAATGGGGATAAACGACAGGGTGATGATCAGCAGGCTGATAAACAGCGCCGGGCCAACCTCCACCGAGGCATCGGTAATGATTTTCCAGCGCCTGTCGTTACCGAGCTTCTCTCCCGGATGCTGATGCGTCCACTCCTCCAGCCGCTTGTGGGCGTTCTCAATCATCACGATGGCGGCATCGACCATCGCCCCCACCGCAATGGCGATCCCGCCCAGCGACATGATGTTGGCGTTGAGTCCCTGGAAATGCATCATGATAAAGGCGAAGCACAGGCCGAGCGGCAGGGAGATAATCGCCACCAGCGCCGAGCGCACGTGCCACAGGAACAGGGCGCAGACCAGGGCGACGACGATAAACTCTTCCAGCAGCTTGTGGCTGAGGTTATCGATGGCGCGGTCGATAAGCTGGCTGCGGTCGTAGGTGGTGACCACTTCAACCCCTTCCGGCAGGCTGCTTTGCAGCGACGCCAGTTTTTCTTTGACCGCCGAGATCGCTTCCCGGGCGTTCTTGCCGGAGCGCAGGATCACCACGCCGCCGGCCACTTCGCCTTCGCCGTTCAGTTCGGCAATGCCGCGGCGCATCTCCGGGCCGACCTGCACCCGCGCGACGTCGCCGAGATAGACCGGCACGCCGTTATCGCCGGTTTTCAGTACAATGTTTTTGAAGTCGTCGAGGGTCTGCAGATAGCCGCTGGCGCGCACCATATATTCGGCTTCCGCCAGTTCGACCGAAGAGCCGCCCGCCTCCTGGTTAGAGGCGTCCAGCGCCGATTTCACCTCGCCGAGGCTGATGCCGTACTGGGTCAGCTTCATCGGGTCGACAACTATCTGGTACTCCTTGACCACGCCGCCCACCGACGCCACTTCCGAGACGTTAGGAATGGTTTTCAGCTCATATTTTAAGAACCAGTCCTGCAGGGAACGTAGTTCGGCGAGATCGTGCTTGCCGCTGCGGTCGACCAGCGCGTACTCGAAGACCCAGCCGACGCCGGTGGCGTCCGGGCCCATTTCGGCGCTGACCCCGGCGGGCAGTTTGCCCTGCACCTGATTGAGATACTCCAGCACCCGCGAGCGCGCCCAGTAAGGGTCGGTGCCGTCTTCAAAAATCACATACACATAAGAGTCGCCAAACTGCGAGAAGCCGCGCACCGTTCTGGCGCCGGGCACCGACAGCATGGTGGTGGTTAGCGGCCAGGTGACCTGGTTTTCGACAATCTGCGGCGCCTGCCCCGGATAGCTGGTTTTGACGATCACCTGTACGTCGGAGAGATCCGGCAGGGCGTCCACCGGGGTGTGGACGATGGTCCAGGTCCCCCAGAGGCTGAGAAACAGCGCGCCCATCATCACCAGGAAGCGGTTGGCCACCGAGCGGCGGATAATCCATTCAATCATTGTTCCGTTCCTCAGTGCGCGTGGGCGGCAGCGGCATCAGGGGCCTGCGCGCGCATGCGCTCCAGCGCGCCGGCGATATTGGCTTCCGAGTCGATCAGGAACAGGCCGCTGGCGACCACCTTCTCGCCCTCCTTCAGCCCGCTGCGAATGGCCGTGACGCCATTGGATTCATGGAAAACCTGGACCTGCTTCGGCACGAAGCGGCCCTCGTTATCCATGGTGATCACCCGCTGCTCGCTGCCGCTGTCGATCAGCGCTTTGGAGGGGATCAGCAGCATCGGTTCGCTGTCACTGGTCAGCTGCAGATAGGCGTTCATCCCCGGCTTCAGCGCTTCATCCGGGTTGTTCACCTGCAGGCGTAGCTGCAGGGTGCGGGTGGCGCTATCGACGCTGGGGAGAATCGTCCATTTGCTGATGCGGAAGGTTTTGTCCGGCCAGGCGGGAACCTGAATGCGGAACTGCGAGGCGTCTTTAATCAGCCAGGCGATGGACTCGGGGACCGCCACGCTGACCCACACCGGGTCCATGCCCTGAATTTTCGCCACCACGTTATCTTTGGCGATGTTCATTCCGGCGCGCAGATCGAAGGCGGTGATCACCCCGTCGATGGGCGCCTTGAGGGTGAAGCGGGTCTGGACCTTGCGCGTGGCTTTCAGGCGGCGGATATCGTCGTCCGGCATTCCGGCGAGACGCAGCCGCTCGAGGATCCCCTCGACCTGGGTGGCGGTGCCGCCGGTCTCCTGCAATAGCAGGTATTCGCTCTGCGCTTCCACCCAGTCCGGGATGGTCAGTTCCAGCAGCGGCGTACCTTGTTGCACTTTGTCGCCGACGGTCAGGGGATAGACTTTATTGATAAAGCCCGCCGCCCGCGCCTGCATAATCACGTACTGGTACTCGTTGTAGCTGATGTTGGCCGGGAAGGTCTGGGCGTAGCGCAGCGGCCCGCGGGCGACGGCGGCGGTTTTCACCCCGAGATTCTGGGTCTGCGTCGGGTCGATACGCACCCCCGGCGCACCGGCGGCGGCACTCTCCTCATCGGCGTATTTCGGCACCAGGTCCATATCCATAAACGGCGATTTACCCGGTTTATCAAAGCGAGTGTTCGGGTACATCGGGTCGTACCAGAACAGCACTTTTCGCTGCTGCTCGGCCGCCGGGGCGGCGGCAGCGTCGAGGGGCGGCGCCATCCGGGTATACAGCGCTGCGGTGAGCGCGCCGCCGATCGCCATGCTGCCGAGGATCAGCGCCGTGTTTTTCAGTGTCAGGGATGCCATGTGTCGTCCATTCAGTTGTTGAGGAGTCTACCGTCGCCGGGCCATTAGTGGGCGCGGATATCCTGTAACAGCGACAGATTGCCCTGCTGAACGAAGGTGAAGTCCACGCTGTCGCCGTCCTTCACATTGTTGAGCTGGGTCTGCGGGGTGATGGTGAAACGCATGGTCATCGGCGGCCAGTTCACCGCCGGGATGGCTTCGTGGGCAATGGTGATTTTTTTGCTATCCATATCAATGGCTTTAATGACCCCTTTGCCGCTGATGCTTTGCGTCTGCGCGGCGGCGGGCTGTTCGTGCATCGCCATGCCGGCGTGCGGGTCGGCGGCCTGGGCGGCGAACACCGCGCCAGAAATCAGAGTGAACAGGGCGACTTTAGACAGTGAATTCATAATCAAGACTCCTCGGGTTATTCCATCCAGCCGCCGCCGAGGGCGGTGAACAGGGTGATTTCATTTGCCTGACGGGAATAGTTGAGTTCCAGCAGGGTTTGTCGGGTGGTGAAAATGTCGCGCTGGGCGCTCAGCACTTCGATGTAGCTGACCGCGCCGTGGCGATAGAGCGCGGTGGCGCGCTGCAGGGTGATATTGAGTGAAGCGAGATAGCGCTCCTGGGCGGCTATCTGATCGGCCAGGCTTTGGCGCAGGGCCAGCGCGTCGGCCACTTCCTTAAAAGCGGACTGAATTTTTTGCTCGTAGTTGACCACCTGCTGCTGCTGGCGGATCTCCGCCAGATCGAGGTTGGCCTGATTGCGCCCGGCGTTGAAAATCGGTATGTCGATTTTGGGGATGAAGTTCCACATCGCGCTGCCGGCGTTAAACAGGCTGGCGAGCTCGCTGCTGCTGCCGGAGAGCGAGCTGGTCAGGGTGATCGACGGGAAGAAGGCCGCCCGCGCGGCGCCGATGTTAGCGTTGGCCGCCCGCAGGCTGTGTTCGGCCGCTAAAATATCCGGCCGCTGCAGCAGGATCGCTGAAGAGAGCGACGGCGGCAGGGTTACGCCTTGCAGGTCGACGGCGCTGCTGGCGCTATCGTCCGGCAGATGTTGATAACTACCGAGCAACAGCTGCAGAGCGTTATTAGCCTGCGCCAGCTGGCCCTGCCGCCTGGCGATCTCGGCGCGGGTGCTCTCGATCATCCCCCGCGCCTGCTCCAGCGCCAGCACGGTGGTGCTGCCGGTCAGCAGCTGTTTTTCAACGAACGCGTAAGACTGCTGATAGTTTTGCAGGGTGTCGTTGGCCACCTGCAGCTGCGCTGCCGCCAGCCGCTGGTTGAAGTAGCTTTGTGAAACGTTAGCAATCAGCAGGATATGCACTGCGCGCCGTGCCTCTTCGCTGGCGAAGAAGTTCTCCCGGTCGGCCTCGCTGAGGTTTTTCAGCCGGCCAAAGAAGTCGAGGTCATAGTTGAGATTCAGCCCGGCGGCGTAATCGCTGCTGGTGGTGGTGTCGCCTTTAAGCTTGCCGCCGTAGGTGGTGCTACCGTCACCGTTCAATTGCGGGTAGCGGTCGGCATCGGTCACCCGATACTGGGCGCGGGCTTCCTGCACTTTCAGCGTCGCCATCCGCAGATCGCGGTTGTTGGTCAGCGCGGTGCCTATCAGGCTTTTCACCTGCGGGTCGACGAAAAAGGTTCGCCAGCCGGTCTCCTGATAGCTCGCGGTTGCGGGAACCAGCTTGTTCTGGCTGAGAGAGAACTGCTGCGGTACCGGCGCGGCGGGGCGCTGGTAGTCGGGAGCGAGCGAGACACAGCCGGTTAAGGCGAGTATCACGCTGAGGGTAAGAAGCGTTATTGGGCGCATGGCGGCAGACGTTTTCGACGATTTATCCATGGCGGCTACTTTACGTACCGGCCTCTGTTCAGGACGTGACAGGAAAATGACAAAGCTGTCATTTTCCTGATATTTCATTGCTATCCGGAGGCGCTCCTCTAAAATTGAATACCCGCACAGAACGCGCGTGAAGGAGCCGGCGGTGAAGATATTGATTGTCGAAGATGAGAAGAAAACCGGGGAGTACCTGACCAAAGGGCTCACCGAGGCTGGCTTCGTCGTCGACCTGGCCGATAACGGCCTTAACGGCTATCACCTGGCGATGACCGGCGACTATGATCTGCTGATCCTCGACATCATGCTGCCGGACGTGAACGGCTGGGATATCGTGCGCATGCTGCGCGCCGCCGGGAAAGGCATGCCGATCCTGCTGCTTACCGCGTTGGGCACCATTGAGCATCGGGTGAAGGGGCTGGAGCTGGGCGCCGACGACTATCTGGTGAAGCCATTCGCCTTTGCGGAACTGCTGGCGCGGGTGCGGACGCTGCTGCGTCGCGGGGCGGCGGTCATTGTCGAAAGCCAGTTTCAGGCGGCGGATCTCAGCGTCGATCTGGTCAGCCGTAAGGTGACGCGCGGCGCCACCCGCATCACCCTGACCAGCAAGGAGTTCACTCTGCTGGAGTTCTTCCTGCGCCATCAGGGCGAGGTGCTGCCGCGTTCGCTGATTGCCTCGCAGGTGTGGGATATGAATTTCGACAGCGATACCAACGCGATAGATGTGGCGGTGAAGCGGCTGCGCGCCAAAATCGATAACGACTTCGAGCCGAAGCTGATCCAGACTGTGCGCGGCGTCGGCTATATGCTCGAGGTGCCGGATGGTCGCTAAGCGCCCCTTTTCCCTGGCTACCCGGCTGAGTTTCTTTATTAGCCTCGCCACCATCATCGCCTTCTTTGCCTTCACCTGGATCATGATCCATTCGGTGAAGGCGCATTTTGAAGAGCGCGACGTTCACGATCTCAGGCAGCTCAGCACCACCCTGGAGACGGTCCTCGACCACGCTGACTACCCGCCGGCGCGGCGGCTGGAGATCGTGAAGAATATCATTGCGGGCTACGCCAACGTCTTTATCTGCCTGGACGATGGGCAGGGCAATATTCTGTTCCAGTCGCCCAACGGACCGGATCTCAGCCATATGCTGAGTACGCCAGGCCTGGCGATGCAGCTCCGCGACGGGAATGTGATTTCATGGACCGACCCGCAGCCGCGGGCAATGGCGCACGATAATCATCAAATGGAGACCCGTGCCTGGCGGCTGATCATGCTGCCGCTGGGCAAGCAGGCGGATGGCAAGCCGGCGTACCATCTGCTGATGGCCTTATCCATCGATTTTCACCTGCACTATATTAATGAGCTGAAAGCGAAGCTGATTTCCGCCGCGTCGATAATCAGCCTGCTGATCATCGTCATCGTGCTGTTTGTGGTCTATCAGGGGCATAAGCCTATCCGCCAGATCAGCCGGCAGATCCAGAATATTACCTCGCGGGATCTCGACGTGCGCCTCGACCCGCAGGCGGTGCCTATCGAACTGGAGCGGCTGGCGCTGTCCTTTAACCATATGCTGGAGCGAATGGAGGATGTCTTTACCCGCCAGTCGAACTTCTCCGCCGATATCGCCCATGAGATCCGCACGCCGATCACCAACCTGGTGACGCAAACCGAAATCGCCTTAAGCCAGAGCCGCAGCCAGCAGGAGCTGGAAGAGGTGCTCTACTCCAATCTCGAAGAGTTCTCGCGCATGTCGCGGATGGTCAGCGATATGCTGTTCCTCGCCCAGGCCGATAACAACCAGCTGATCCCCGAACAGCGGGAACTGGATCTGGCTGAGGAGGTGCATAAGGTGTTTGAGTTTTTCGAGGCGTGGGCGGAAGAGAAGGCGGTAGCGCTGCGCTTTGACGGCAGCCCCTGCCGGGTGACGGGCGATCCGTTGATGCTGCGGCGGGCGATCAGCAACTTGCTGTCGAATGCGATCCGCTACACCCCGGCTGGCCAGGCGGTGACGATCGCGCTGAGCGAAAGCGCGGAGACGATCCGCCTGGTGGTGGAGAACCCCGGTACGCCGATTGCCGCCGAACATCTGCCGCGGCTGTTTGACCGTTTCTATCGCGTCGACCCCTCGCGCCAGCGCAAAGGGGAGGGCAGCGGCATCGGCCTGGCGATTGTGAAATCCATCGTCAGCGCCCACCACGGCAGCGTGGCGGCGCAGTCCGATCTGCGCTCGACGCGGTTTATTGTGGTGCTGCCGAAACAGGCGCAATAACGGCTGATAGCCAGCGGGCAGCGCCAGGCGGCTGCCCGTAATCGTACCGCGGCTTACTCTTCGAAGTACCAGTAGCCCTGATTAATCAGGCGCGTCAGTTCGCTCACAAAAGCCGGGTTTTGCAGGCCGCTGCCGAGCTCCTCCTGGCCTAATGAGGTATAGCGGCACAATGCATCCAGCGCTTCGGCATCGGTGGTGTCCAGCTGTTCGCTATGCACGAAGAAGCTATCGCCGATATGCAGAACGCGCAGGCCGCTCAGGCGAGAAAGTTTTTCGCCGCCCAGCAGCGCATCGACGACTTCCTCTTCTTCATACGGTGGTTCCGCCGGCGCAATATCCAGCTCGTGACGCGGGGTGGTGACGAAACTGCCGAACCACTGCTTGAAGTCTTCCGGCTGGCGAATCATGTCGATCATCATGCCGCGCAGACGTTCGAGTTCATACTCTTCAACCCGGCCCGGATGCTCGCGGCAGGTGAGGTCCGGATCGCTATAGTGCTCGCCGCCGAGATCGTTCTCCAGCACATAGTCGGCGAAGCTGCTGATCAGGTCGCGCCCGTTTGGCCCGCGGAAACCCACGGAGTAGTTCAGCGCGGTTTCGTGGGTGATACCATCGTGCGGGAATCCCGGCGGAATATAGAGGATATCGCCCGGCTGCAGATCCTCATCAATAATCGGCGGGAACGGGTCGACGTGCAGCAGCGCGGGATGCGGGCAGAACTGACGCATCGGCAGCTTATCGCCCACGCGCCAGCGGCGGCTGCCCATGCCCTGAATAATAAAGACGTCATACTGATCGATATGGGGGCCGACGCCGCCGCCGGGGACGGAGAAGGAGATCATCAGGTCGTCCAGACGCCAGTCCGGCAGTACGCGGAACGGTCGCACCAGCTCGGCGGCCGGCATATGCCAGTGGTTTACCGCCTGGGCCAGCAGCGACCAGCCGGTCTCGCCCAGGCCATCGAAATGTTCAAAAGGTCCATTGCTGGCCTGCCATTTACCGTTGGCCAGACTGACCAGCCGGCTGTCGACTTCCGGCTCCATGGCTAACCCGGCCAGCTCGTCCGGGGTAATCGGGTCGACGAAGTCCGGAAACGCGTTTTTTAAAACCACCGGCTGCTTTTGCCAGTATTTCTCTAAAAACTCGGGCCAGTTAATGTTGAGTTGATAAGCCATCGATTATTACCAGTAAGAAGAAACGGGCCTGATTATAGAAACGGGGGCTGGGCGGGCGCTTTGTCGTGGGTCAAGAGTGGCGCTTAATTCACCATCGGCGCGATAATGGCGTTGGGTAAGAGAGAAAAATCACATTTTTGCCAAAAACCAATTTTCGAGTTAGCTACGCTGCAGGCCGCATGAACACTGGGATGGCGGCTTTAATGGTAGGAAGAGGAATAAGCCAAAAGTTCAAATAATGAGCGGTCGATAAGATTTTTCTATTTTAACCCTTGCTACTTCCGGCGAACTCCCTATAATGCGCTCCCACTGACACGGCAGATGTGAATCACTTCACACAAACAG
>NZ_JBEAHA010000029.1:0-19989 GCF_040061975.1 Klebsiella sp. GG_Kp146 | reverse complement strand
GGCCTTCCGGGAACGTCTCAGCGATTTTGAGGCCGTCAGCACCGGCAGTTTCAGTCGCGCAAGTGGGTAAATCAACGACAGGTCGCACGATCCGTAGGCCGGGTAAGGCGCAGCCGCCACCCGGCAAAATGGCGGTGCAACAGGGTTGCCAGGGAGGTAATGAACGCGTGCCCGGCGGCGCTGCGCTTGCGCGGGCCTACCGTATCTGAGCTTACGGGTTACATCCGTAGGCCGGGTAAGGCGCAGCCGCCACCCGGCAAACTAACGGCAAAACAGGGCTGCCTGGAAGGTCATTCACTCACCAGCTGTTTGAGCAGCGCGAAGGCGTCTTTCATCTTGTCTTCGCTGACCACAAAGGCGCGCAGTTGATTCGCCGCATCCAGCCCTTTTGCCACCAGCCCCTCTTTGGCGGCTACGATGTTCCATGTCAGATCCTCGCGGCGGGTGTCGCCGGCCAGATGCAGCGGCAGATCCGGGGTCTTCACCTTCACCAGCATTGGCGGCAGCTTGAGTTCGCCTGCCTGCGCCAGCAGGTTTTTACTCAGGCACATGGCGCTGAGCAAAATCGGCTGCAGGAACGGCAGTACCGTACCGTTGATTTCCGCACAGTCGCCGAGGGCGTAAATCGCCGGGTCGCTGGTTTGCAGCTGGCTATTGACCACCACCCCGCGGTTAATCTGCAGTCCGGCGTGGCGCGCCAGCGAGGTTTCCGGGCGCAGGCCGGCGGCGGCCACCACCGCATCGACGGTTATCGCGCGCTGGCGGTCGAGACTGACGCGGATGCCGTCGGCGGTGTGTTCAAGCCCTTCCAGCTGCGTTTTTAACATCAGATGGACGCCCATCCCGGTGAGGCGATGCTGCAGACGGCTGCTGACCTCCGGCGGCATCAGCGCCGCCAGCACGCTGGCGGCATTATCGACCACCGTTACCGCTTTACCGGCGCGACAGAAATCCATCGCCAGCTCGCAGCCAAGCAGGCCGCCGCCGACGATCAGCACCCGCCTGGCGTCGCGGAGCTGGCTCTGCGCCGCGCCATATTCGCGCTGGCTGTTCAGCGTTAGCATCAGCTCGCGGCCCGGCACCGGCGGGATAAACGGCGTGGCGCCGGTGGCCAGCACCAGTTTGTCGTAGCGCCACTGCTTATCCAGGCTTTTCACCCGATGGTTTTCAGCGTCGATATCGCTCACCCAGGTATGGGGAAACAAGCGCAGGTGGTACTGTTCGGCGAACTCGCCGGCGCTTTGCAGAGTCAGATCGTCGGCGTGCTGTCCGCGGCTGATGACGTGGCTGAGATCGGGCTTGTTATACTCATCCATGCTGTCGGCGGCGATGAGGGTCAGCGGGATCTCGGCATCCTGCTTACGAATATTTTTCACCAGCTGGCGGGCCGCGAAGCCCGAGCCGATGATGACGATGCCATCACTCATTTTGCCTCCGTTGCCAGAACATCAAACACATCTTTACCCAGCGAACATTCAGGGCAGAGGAAGTTATCCGGCACGTCGCTCCACGGCGTACCCGGCTGCACATCCTGGTTAGGTTCGCCCTTCGCCGGGTCATACACCCACTGGCAGACGCTGCACTGCATCATGGGACCGAGATCGGCGGCCGCGGCGGCGGCACAGGCGCACTCCTGTTGTTCCGGCGTGACTGTCGCTTCAGCAACCGGCAGTGGAGCGAGCGCCCACTGGCGGGCGATGTCGCGCCCATGTTGGCGGCACAGTTCGAGCGCGTCGATATCCGGCCGCCATTTGGCCTTCAGACTCAGGGACATTTCAAACCCGGCATCCTGCAGGCGGGTGGACAGACGGTCTACCGCGCCGCCGCTCCAGCCGTGGGAGCCAAAGGCGCTGGCGCGTTTGTTGCGAAAACGCAGCCCGGTCATCTCTTCCACCAGCCCGGCAATTTTCGGCATCATGACGTTGTTCATGGTGGAGGTGCCCACCAGCACGCCTTTTGAACGGAAAACGTTGGTCAGAATGTCGTTTTTGTCGCTGCGGGCGACGTTAAAGATTTTCACCGCCACCCGTGGGTCGACCTCGGTGATCCCCTGGGCAATGGCGTCCGCCATCATGCGGGTGTTGTTGGACATGGTGTCGTAGAAAATCGTGATGCGATCTTCCTGATAATCCGCCGCCCATTCGAGGTATTTCTCGACGATTTGCGTCGGGTTATCGCGCCAGACCACGCCGTGGGAGGTGGCAATCATCGCTACCGGCAGGTTGAAGCCGAGAATTTCGTTAATTTTCGGCGTCACCAGGCGGCTGAAGGGCGTCAGGATGTTGGCGTAGTAGCGCTGGCACTGTTCGTACAGTTCAGTCTGGTCCACTTCATCGTTGAACAGATGTTCGTCGCAGTAGTGCTGGCCGAAGGCGTCATTGCTGAACAGCACCGCGTCGCCGGTCAGGTAAGTCATCATGCTGTCCGGCCAGTGCAGCATTGGCGTTTCCACGAAGATCAGCTGTTTACCGTTGCCGATATCGAGGGTGTCGCCCGTTTTCACCACGTGGAAGTTCCACTCCGGATGGTGGTGATGGCCGTTGATGGAGTCGATGGCGTTGGCGGTGCAGTAGATCGGCGTATCCGGGATCTGCATCATCAGCTCAGTCAACGCGCCGGCGTGGTCCTCTTCGGCGTGGTTAATAACGATGTAGTCGAGGTCGGCGAGGTCGATTTCGCGGCGCAGATTCTGCACGAACTCGCGGCTGAATTTATGATCGACGGTATCGATCAGCACGTTTTTCTCTTCGCGGATGAGATAGCTGTTATAGCTGCTGCCGCGCAGCGTTTTATATTCGGTGCCGTGGAAATCACGCACTTCCCAGTCACGTTGGCCAACCCAAAGAATGTTATTTTTCACCACAATAGACATAGCAACCTCAATTAATACAGTGTGTTCAAAGTCAGTTGATTGATGTATTACAAGTTGCGTGCCAGTTTTTTAACTTATTGAATAAAATCATTTTTTAAATTTTCATGATTTTAGTTGCTGTCAAAATGACAATGATTAAAATAGTCGATATGACTATATTGGCTGTCAAAATGACAATGGAGCGGTGATGAGTTTTTCCGTCGAGGCGCTGGCGAAAATCGCCATTGATTTACAAAGCGATATCGGCCACGTCGACCGCTTTTCGCGCCTGATCGCCACCCTGCGGCAGATCCTTGGCTGCGACGCCTCGGCGCTGCTGCGCTATGAGGCCCATCAGTTTGTGCCGCTGGCGATCGATGGTCTGGCGCAGGATGTGCTTGGCCGGCGCTTTGCACTGGATGGGCATCCGCGGCTGGAGGCGATCGCCCGCGCCGGCGATGTGGTGCGCTTCCCGGCGGACAGCGACCTGCCGGACCCCTATGACGGCCTGATCCCCGGCCAGGAGAGCCTCAAGGTTCACGCCTGCGTGGGGTTGCCGCTGTTTGCCGGGCAAACGCTGATCGGCGCGCTGACTCTTGACGGCATGGATGCCGACCGCTTCGACAGCTTCAGCGATGAAGAGCTGCGACTGATTGCCGCGCTGGTGGCCGGGGCGCTGAATAACGCGCTGCTTATCGCCCGCCTTGAAGCGCAAAACGTCCTGCCCGCGCAGGTGGTGAATTACCCGCAGCCGGAGCGTCAGGAGATCATCGGCCTGTCGGCGCCGATGCTGCAGCTGAAAAAAGAGATCGAGATTGTCGCCGCCTCGGATTTGAACGTGCTGATCAGCGGCGAAACGGGGACCGGTAAGGAGCTGGTGGCGAAGGCGGTGCATCAGGGATCGCCGCGTGCGGCTAACCCGCTGGTGTACCTCAACTGCGCGGCGCTGCCGGAGAGCGTGGCGGAGAGCGAGCTGTTCGGTCACGTGAAAGGGGCGTTTACCGGGGCTATCAGCAATCGCAGCGGCAAATTTGAGATGGCCGATAACGGCACGCTGTTCCTCGACGAAATCGGCGAGCTGTCGCTGGCGCTGCAGGCGAAGCTGCTGCGCGTCCTGCAGTATGGCGATATTCAGCGTGTCGGCGATGACCGCAGCCTGCGGGTCGATGTGCGGGTGCTGGCGGCCACCAACCGCGATCTGCGCCAGGAGGTGGTGGAAGGGCGCTTTCGCGCCGACCTCTATCACCGGCTGAGCGTCTTCCCGCTGTCGGTTCCGGCGCTGCGCGAGCGGGAAAATGACGTGGTGCTGCTGGCTGGCTATTTTTGCGAGCAGTGCCGCCTGCGGATGGGGCTGGCGCGGGTAATTTTAAGTGAGGCAACGCGAAACAGGCTGCAGCAGTGGTCGTGGCCGGGCAACGTGCGCGAACTGGAGCATGCCATTCACCGCGCGGTGGTGCTGGCGCGGGCTACTCAGGCTGGCGATGACGTAGTACTGGAGCCGCAGCATTTCGAGTTTACGGCGACTGCGCCGACGTTGCCGACCGAGGCGGCGGCAGCGGCGCCGGCAATGGGCAACGTGAATCTGCGCGAAGCCACGGATAATTTCCAGCGCGAGGCGATTGCCCGCGCGCTGGCGGCACATCAGGGCAACTGGGCGGCGACCGCCCGCGCGCTGGAACTCGACGTCGCCAACCTGCACCGGCTGGCGAAACGTCTGGGGCTTAAAGGATCCCGGCCTGGTAAAAGTTCTGCAGGTTGATGGCGCCGACCAGTTGGCCGTTTTCATCGACTACCGGCGCGGCGCTGATTTTGTGCTTCATCAGCCGCTCTTTGGCTTCCACCGCGCGGCTCTCCGCCTGTAGCGTCACGCCGTTGCGGGTCATCGCCTGCGCGACGCCGTCGTTTAAGGTGCCGCCGCCCACCAGCCAGCGGCGCAGGTCGCCGTCGGTGAAGACCCCCTGCACGCGGTTGGCCTCATCGCAGACCGCCACCAGGCCGAGCCCTGTGCGGCTTAGCTCGAGCATTGCGTTCATGACGTTGGCGTCCGTGCCGACGCGCGGCACTTCGTCGTCGCGGCGCATCAGGTGATGCACTTTGTTCAGCAGACGCGCGCCAAGCGCCCCTGCCGGGTGGGAGCGGGCAAAATCCTCTTCATTGAAGCCGCGGGCCTGCATGACCGCCATCGCCAGCGCATCGCCAAGCATCAGGGTGTTGACGGTGCTGGAGGTCGGCGCCAGGTGCATCGGACAGGCCTCTCGCTCGACGGCGATATCCAGCACCGCTTTCGCCGCCAGCGCCAGCGGCGAGGTGGATTTGCCGGTCATCGCCAGCAGCGGGATACCTTTTTCCTCCAGCCGCGGCACGATCAGATCCAGCTCTTTCGCGCTGCCGGAGTAGGAGATAAACAGCATCACGTCGCGGCCGTCGAGCATGCCAAGATCGCCGTGCAGGGCTTCCGCCGGATGGACAAAAAAGGCCGGGGTGCCGGTGCTGGCGAAGGTCGCCGCCAGCTTTTTGCCGATATGACCGGATTTACCGATACCGGAGACAATCAGTTTGCCCTCGCAGTGGATGATGGTTTCCGCCGCGCGGATGAAGTCGTCGCCCAGGCGTTCCGGCAGGCGGCTCGCCTCCTGTAGCTCCAGCATCAGGGTCTGGCGTCCGGCCTCTAACAAAAAGTTACTCATGATGTTCTCCAGTAATGATGACTTCTATGCCTTTGGCTTCCAGCGCCCGCTGGAATGCAGGGTCAATATCGGCATCGGTAATCAATTTATCCACGCGCTCCAGGCCGCAGACGATATTGGGACTTTTACGGCCAAACTTTGACGAGTCGGCCATCAGGATCACTTCGCGGGCGGCGTTACACATCGCCTTGCTGACGGTATACACCTCATTGAAGGTGGTGACGCCGGCGTTCAGATCGATGCCGTCGGTGCCCATAAACAGCTTGTCGAAACTGAACTGTTCGAAAGCGTTTTCCGCCAGCTGGCCGTGAAAGGAGGCCGATTTTTTGCGGAAGGTGCCGCCGGGCATCAGGATAGTCTGTTCATTATCCAGTTCGGCCAGAGCGTTGACGATATGCAGGCTGTTGGTCATCACCGTGATGTTATTGAAGCGGCTGAGCAGTGGGACCATCTGCAGCACCGTGCTGCCGGCATCGAGGATGAGGGAGTCGCCATCATGAATAAAGCGCACCGCCGCTTCGGCGATGCGCGCTTTCTTATGGGTGTTGATCAGCGTTTTATGATCGATCGGCGGATCGGCTTCATCTTTGTTGAGTACCACGCCACCGTAGGTGCGAATGACGGTGCCGGCGTTTTCCAGCGTGACCAGATCCTTGCGGATGGTGGTGCCGGTAGTATCGAAGTGTTGCGCCAGCTCTTCGACCGAGCATTTTCCCTGCGACTGCAGGAACTCGAGAATGGCTGCCTGGCGCTGACGTGGTTTCATAGGCGTCTATCCTGCGTTTAAGTTTCGAAGTGATAATTTCGCAAGATATTTACTTTTACAACGAAATTATCCATGTTTCGGATTAAGCGCTAATGATAGTGCATTCTGACAGCGCGGATCATGGGGAAAGATCACATCAGGCTGCAATTCCCCGATATGTTTGCCATCCAGCGCGGGGATTTTTTGCGGTCGGGCGAAAATGGTGAAGCCTTTCATCAGCAGCGTGTCGCAAATGCGGTTCTCATCATCAACGGCGATGGCGACGATGGCGCGCGGTTGAAAGCGCCCGGCGGAGCGGCCGACCCCCACCCGACCCTGCTGGCACAGGCTGTCGAAGGCGCGATTGAAGCGGCGGATCTGCCAGCCGCCGAAGGCCAGTTGGGTAAGCCAGGCGATGGCGGCGACGGTGATGAGTGCGGTAACCATAGGTGTCTCCTTAAGGGGGCCGGGAACAACCCGGGTCGCGGCGCGAGCGCCTAACCCGAGCGACCCGCGGTGCCGTATTTTTGTCGGGTGGCGGCTAACGCCTTACCCGACCTACCGTTTTGTAGCCCGGATAAGCGCGGCGCCATCCGGGATCCCTTTAAAACATCACCTGGCCGCCGGTAACGTTGATCGACTGACCGGTGCAGTACGACGCCTGCGGGCTGGCGTAAAACATCAGGACGTTCAGCACATCCTGATATTCGCAACCGCGCTTCAGGGGCACCTTGTCGATGTAGTACTGCTCGACCTCGCTCTCATCGATACCGAGCTTGGTGGCGTACTGCGGCAGCAGCGACTGGAACATCGGCGACTTCAGCAGATTGCCGAGCATCAGTGAGTGTACGGTAATGCCGTACTCCGCCAAATCCAGCGCCAGCGACTGGGTCAGGCCGACGCCGCCGAACTTCGCCGCGCTGTAGCCGGAGTTGTGCTTGCTGCCCACTTTGCCGGATTTCGAGTTGATCTGAATGATGCGTCCCTTAATGCCGTCGCGGATCATCAGCCGGGAAAACTCGCGGGCGCAGAGGAAGTAGCCCACCAGATTGACCTGCAGCGAGCGGTCGAAATCCCCCAGCGCAAAGTCGCTAATAAACGCCGCTTTAGCGATGCCGGCGCTGTACACCAGCAGGTCGACACGCGAGAAAATCTCATCCACTCCGTGGGCCAGCGCGGTGACGCTGGCCTCGCTGGTGGCGTCGGCGCCGAAGCCATACGCCATACCTTCGCCATATTCAGCGTTAATCTCCTGGGCGACGCGGCTGGCTTTTTCGCTCTGAATATCGACCACCGCCACGCGGTAGCCCTCGGCGGCCAGCCCGCGGCACAGAAACTCTCCTAAGGTTTGTCCACCGCCAATGACAACAGCAACCTGATTCATCTTTCTCTCCTGTTAAGCAACAAATTTCAGTACGCAGCCGGGCGCGATGGCGTCCGGCACCGGGCCCGCCACATGGACGGTACCCGGGAACTCCGCTTCACGATGGCCGTCAAAGCGCAGGGTGATGTGGCCCAGCTCGCGCAGGTTTTGTTCGGCGACCTCGCCGACGGCGGTCACCGGGTAGCGCAGCTCGCCAAGCTGCAGCTCTGCGCCCGGCTGCAGCGCGCCGGCAAGCTCGCCGTGGTTGTGAATAAAGCAGTACGCTTCGATATCGGCAGGGGCGCCTTCGCGGAAGGTGATCAGCATCTGCTCTTCCAGCGCCATCGTCGCGCAGGCGCCGATGTGCGTAATGGTGGTCTGGTAAATCACGGTCATCTTCTGGCCCCTCTTACTGGTAAATAAATCCGGAAACGAACCACGCGATCAGCACCGTTGGCGCGCCGGTCAAAAAGCGGCTGACCAGCACCGACGGCACGCCGACGCGCACGGTATCCTGGCGGGCTTCAGCCAGCGACAGGCCTACCGGGATAAAATCGCAGGCGGCCTGGGCGTTAATGGCGAACAGCGCCGGCAGGGCGAGGTGCGGGGGAATATTGCCGAGGCCGATCTGCACGCCGATCAGTACGCCAATCACCTGGGCGATAACCGCGCCGGGGCCGAGAAATGGCGACAGCAGCGGGAAGGAGCAGATCAGCGCCAGGGTCACCAGACCCAGCGGATGGCTGGCCAGCGGCGCCAGGCCATGGGCGATCCAGTCGCCGATGCCGGAGGCCATGATGATGCCGATCAGCGCCGAGACGAAGGCCATAAACGGCAGGATGGTCTTCAGCACCGTATCGATGGTGTCGCGCCCGGCCTGGAACAGCACCGCCACCACCGAGCCCATCCCCATCCCGACCTTCGCCAGCAGGCCATCGCTCTGTTCAGTGATCTTTTTGCTGGCGTCGTAATCGCGACCCGCGCGGTTGTTCTCCGCCGGCGGCTCGGGAGCTACCGCGCTGTCGGTCGCGATGCGCTGAATGTTCTCCTCTTTGACGCCGGAGACGTAGATATCTTCTGTGATGTACTGGGCCAGCGGCCCCGATTTGCCGGTGGCATGGATATTCACCGTCGGGATGCGACGCTTGGGGTAGAGCCCGCAGCGCAGGGTGCCTCCGCAGTCGATAATCGCCACGCCGATGTCGCTTTCCGCCGGTTCGCCCTCTTTAAAACCGTCCACCGCCTGCCAGCCGGTCAGGCTGGCGATGCGGTCAACGATCGCCGGGCGGGTGCCGGCGGTGATATAGACGATCTTTTTGCCCTCGACGACGTCGAGCTCAAGGGGGCCGCCCCAGCCGCCGGTACCTTTCTCAATACGAATCCGGGTCATGATGTCGCTCCTGACAGATGCACTTTCTGAGCCAGCTGAATCGCCATTTTTCGTTCGAAAATCGAGGTGGTCAGGTCGGTGACCCAGCCGCGGAAGAAGTTGGTCACCAGCCCGACCAGCAGATAGCTCACCGCCAGCGGCCCAAGCGGCAGGCCGAGGGTGGTGAGGCCGTTGGCGATGCCGAGATAGACGAACAGCTCGCCGGGGTTGATATGCGGAAACAGGCCGTTCATCGAGTGGCAGCTGTAGGACGCCGCCGCGTAATAGCTGGGCTTGTACTTCTCTGGCATAAAGCGGCCCAGGCTCAGGGTCATCGGGTTACAAAACACAAAGGTGCCGATGCAGGGCAACAGCAGGTAGCGGGAGATCGGGTTCCCGGCGCAGCGCTGCGCCAGTTTTTCGATCCGCTGCTGTCCGATAAAGTTGATCAGCGCGTTCATGATCACCAGCAGACTGATCAGCAAGGGGAGGATCCCGGTCACCATTCCGGTAAATACCTCGCCGCCTTTCTGAAACAGGCCGATAAACCACTCTGCGCCGTGGGTCACGACGTCAATCATTGTTCTCTCCTTCAGCATGTTATTTTTCTTGCTAACTGCAGGCTGATTTTAATCACTTTGAAAGGTTTTAAAGTGTTAAATAGATCGCAAAATGAAAGATAAATATTTTATTTCGAAAGATTGGCGTTGAGAGGATGAAATCACGAGGCGCATGACAGCATCCAGGAAGGGGGGCGGTGAAGGACTATTTTGTCTACAAACAGATTGTCGCTTTCTTGTTGGTCGTCGCATGCTTTACCATAATTATCCCTTGCTGAATTTGTTAAACGGAATTCCCATGTTGAAGCGTCGCTCTCTGGCTGTACTTCCCCTTTGTGTGCTCCTCGCTGCCTGCAGCAGCAAACCCAAGACTCCCGCGGAAACGGAGATGGCGAGTGGAACCGGCGGCTTTTTGCTGGAACCGCAGCATAACGTGATGCAGATGGGCGGCGACTTCGCCAACAACCCGGCAGCGGCGCGGTTCATCGATAAGATGGTGGCGAAGCACGGCTTCGACAGGCAGCAGCTGCAGGAGATCCTGTCGCAGGCGAAGCGTCTGGACTACGTTCTGCGGCTGATGGATCGTCAGGCGCCGACCGGCCTGCCGCCGACCGGGCCGACCGGCGCCTGGCTGCGCTACAAGAAACAGTTTATTACCCCGGATAACGTGCAGAACGGCGTGGTGTTCTGGAATCAGTATCAGGACGCGCTCAACCGCGCTTATCAGGTCTACGGCGTACCGCCGGAAATCATTGTCGGCATTATCGGCGTGGAGACCCGTTGGGGCCGGGTGATGGGCAAAACCCGCATCCTCGACGCGCTGGCGACCCTGTCGTTTAACTATCCGCGCCGTGCTGAATACTTCTCCTCCGAGCTGGAAACCTTCCTGCTGATGGCGCGCAGCGAAAGCGACGACCCGCTGGATCTGAAAGGCTCTTTCGCCGGGGCGATGGGTTATGGCCAGTTTATGCCGTCCTCCTATAAGCAATACGCGGTGGACTTTAACGGCGACGGCCATATCAACCTGTGGGACCCGGTGGATGCGATCGGCAGCGTGGCCAACTACTTCAAACAGCACGGCTGGGTGAGCGGCGATCTGGTGGCAGTGCAGGCGCTGGGCCAGGCGCCGGGGCTGGAGAATGGTTTCAAAACCAAATACAGCGTTTCGCAGCTGTCGGCGGCAGGATTAACCCCGACCCAGCCGCTGGGCAACCATCAGCAGGCCAGCCTGCTGCGCCTGGACGTCGGCACCGGCTATGAGTACTGGTACGGGTTGCCGAACTTCTACACCATCACCCGCTACAACCACAGCACCCACTACGCCATGGCCGTCTGGCAGCTTGGCCTGGCGGTTTCTCAGGCCCGCGGCGGTTATTAATACTGTCATCCGGCTGACCGATCCCGAGCCTCCCCGGATAGCGGCGCGTAGCGCCTTATCCGGGCGACGGTCTGTTATCCGGTTGGCAGCCCCGGTAAGCGCAGCGCGACCGGGGGACTTCTCGCTTATCCTCCTGCTTTTTCCCGTTTGCCTGCCGCTTGTCGACCTTTGTTACATTTCCGCTCCCGACGCTGATTTACAATCTTATTCCGCCTCTGTATTGTTATGTTATAACATTCAATAGAGGTGGGATATGTTCACATCGGTTTTTATGGCATCCGGCGCGGCGCGCCTGGCCATCGCGGGAACGCTGCTGGCGGCGCTATGGCTGGCGACCTGGTGGGCGGTGACGCTACCATGATTGAACTGGAACAACTGGTAACCGGCTATGGCGGGGTGGCGATCACCCCTCCGCTGAGCGGGATGATATGCCCCGGCAGCCTGACGGCAATCGTTGGCCTCAATGGCTGCGGAAAATCGACCCTGCTGAAAACCCTCGCCGGGTTTCTTCCGCCGGTCAGTGGCTGTCTGCGCTGGCAGGGAAAGCGGCCGGTGATTGGCTGGCTGGCGCAGCGCCATGCCCTCGAGTCGCAGTTTCCTCTCAACGTGCAGGATGTGGTGAGCCAGGGCGCATGGCCCGGCGTGTCGCTGCTGCGCGGTCTGGGCGGCGATACCCGGCGACGCATCGGCGCGGCGCTGGAGCGGGTCGGGCTGGCGAGCCTGGCGAAAACCCCGATCGAAGCGCTCTCCGGCGGTCAGTTTCAGCGCATGCTGTTTGCCCGGGTGCTGGTGCAGCAGGCGCCGCTGGTGATGCTCGACGAGCCCTTCACCGGCATTGATGAAGCGACCAGTCGCGAACTGATGGATTTGATCCTCGACATGCACCGGCAGGGGCAGACCATCCTGGCGGTGCTGCATGATAACCAGCGGGTAGCCGACTTTTTCCCGGAGACGCTGCTGCTGACCCCCCGGCGCGCCTGCTGGGGCGCCACCCGGGCGGTTCTCCCGGCCTTCAGCCAGGCGAGGTCGGCATGATCTGGCACACCTTCTTTCAGCCTTTTATTGAATTCGGCTTTATGCGCCGGGCGCTGGTGGTCTGTCTGGCGCTGTCGCTAAGCACCACCATGCTGGGCGTCTTCCTGCTGCTGCGGCGCATGAGCCTGATGGGCGACGCGCTGTCGCACGCCATTCTCCCCGGCGTGGCGGTGGGCTATCTGCTGAGCGGCATGTCGTTGCTGGCCATGACCCTTGGCGGCTTTGTCGCCGGCATCGCGGTCGCGCTGGTCGCGGGATGGGTGAGCCGGCGGACGCCGTTAAAAGAGGACGCCAGCTTTGCCGGATTTTATCTGGGATCGCTGGCGCTGGGCGTCACCCTGGTGTCGCTGCGCGGCTCCAGCGTCGACCTGCTGCATCTGCTGTTTGGCTCCATTCTGGCGGTGGACCGTGACGCGGCGCTGTTTGTCAGCGGCGTCGCCAGCCTGACGCTGCTGTGCATCGCGCTGTGCTACCGCGGTCTGGTCAGCGAGGCGTTCGACAGCGCCTGGCTGCAGGTGAATCACCGCCGGCTGCCGGCGCTGCTGCATGGGCTTTTTCTGGCGCTGCTGGTGCTTAACCTGGTGGCGGGATTTCAGGTGCTCGGCACGCTGATGGCGGTAGGGGGGATGATGCTGCCGGCGGTCGCCGCGCGCTGCTGGGCGCGAACGCTGCCGGGCATCCTGCTGCTGGCGGCGCTCTCCGGCGCGCTCTGCGCCTGGCTGGGTTTAAGTCTCTCCTGGGCGGCCAGTCTTCCCGCCGGGCCCGCCATCGTGCTGACCGCCAGCGCGCTGTTTTTTATTTCGCTGTTTTTTGGCACGCGCAGCCGGCTACTGGTCGGCTGGCGGAAATTGATGGGGTAAGGAAATGATGAAACGTAGTGCAATAGTGGTCGCGCTGGCCTTCGGCCTGATGGCGCAGGGGGCGATGGCGAAAACGCTGAATGTGGTAAGCAGTTTTTCGGTGCTGGGTGATATGGTGCAGCAGGTCGGCGGGGAGCATGTTCATGTGGACACCCTGGTCGGCCCGGATGGCGATCCGCACACCTTCGAGCCGTCGCCGAAGGACAGCGCGCTGCTCAGCAAGGCCGACGTGGTGGTGGTTAACGGTCTGGGACTGGAAGGGTGGCTGGATCGCCTGATTAAGGCCTCTGGTTTTAAGGGCGAGCTGGTGGTGGCGTCGAAGGGCGTCAAGACCCATACCCTCGATGAAGATGGCAAAACGGTGACCGATCCCCACGCCTGGAACAGCGCGGCGAACGGCGCGTTGTATGCGCAGAATATCCTCGATGGACTGGTGAAAGCCGACCCGGAAGATCAAGCGGCGCTGACGAACAGCGGCAAGCGTTATATCGAGCAACTGACGGCCCTCGACGGCTGGGCGAAAGGGCAGTTCAGCGCCATTCCGCAGGCAAAGCGCAAAGTTCTCACCAGCCATGATGCCTTCGGCTATTTTGGCCGCGCTTATCACGTGACCTTCCTCGCGCCGCAGGGGCTCTCTTCAGAGAGCGAGGCCAGCGCGGCGCAGGTGGCGGCGCTGATTAAGCAAATCAACGCGGACGGCGTCCATACCTGGTTTATGGAGAACCAGCTTGACCCGCGACTGGTGAAGCAGATCGCCAGCGCCACCGGCGCGCAGCCCGGCGGAGAACTCTATCCTGAGGCGCTCTCCGCCCCGGGTGGCGTCGCGGATAGCTATGTCAAAATGATGCGTCATAACGTGGCGCTGATCGCCGCCAGTATGAAGTAATCGTGCAATTTCTCATCCCGGCGCTGCCGGGATGATTCATTTTGGATGTCCCCTCGTAAATTCCACACCTCGTCCCCATATCTCTTTGGAAAGTGCTATCTTTGATGGCCTCTTTATCCGGAGCAAAGCGGGGCGATAATGACCGATTCAGAATTAATGCAGCTAAGCGAGAAGGTCGGCCGGGCGCTGAAGGCGCAGGGCGCGACGGTGACCACGGCGGAATCCTGCACCGGCGGCTGGATAGCGAAAGCCATCACCGATATTGCCGGCAGCTCAGCGTGGTTTGAACGCGGTTTTGTGACCTACAGCAACGAGGCCAAATCGCAAATGATCGGCGTCAGCGAAGCGACGCTGCGGGACAACGGCGCGGTGAGCGAACCGGTGGTGGTGGAGATGGCGATCGGCGCGTTGCGCGCCGCGCGCGCGGACTATGCTATCTCGGTTAGCGGCGTCGCCGGGCCGGATGGCGGTAGCGACGAAAAGCCGGTCGGGACGGTGTGGTTTGGCGTCGCCAGCGTCAGCGGGCAAGGGGTGACGCGGCGGGAATGCTTTGCCGGAGACCGCGAAGCGGTGCGTCGTCAGGCGACGGCCTACGCGCTCAATCTGCTCTGGCAACAATTTCTACAAAAGACTTGATACTGTATGACTATACAGTATAATTGCCTCAACTGAACAAATATTAACGGCGAAGCGAACAGGCTTCACCCTGCATGATTAGGAGTAACAATGGCGATCGACGAAAACAAACAGAAAGCGTTGGCGGCTGCACTGGGCCAGATCGAAAAGCAATTCGGTAAAGGCTCCATCATGCGCCTGGGTGAAGACCGTTCTATGGACGTAGAAACCATCTCCACCGGCTCGCTTTCTCTGGATATCGCGCTGGGCGCCGGCGGTCTGCCAATGGGCCGTATCGTCGAGATCTACGGGCCGGAATCCTCCGGTAAAACCACCCTGACGCTGCAGGTTATCGCCGCAGCGCAGCGCGAAGGTAAAACCTGTGCGTTCATCGATGCGGAACACGCGCTGGATCCGGTCTATGCGCGCAAACTGGGCGTGGATATCGACAACCTGCTGTGTTCTCAGCCGGATACCGGCGAGCAGGCGCTGGAAATCTGTGACGCGCTGGCGCGCTCCGGCGCGGTTGACGTTATCGTCGTCGACTCCGTCGCGGCGCTGACGCCGAAAGCGGAAATCGAAGGCGAAATCGGCGACTCTCACATGGGCCTCGCGGCGCGTATGATGAGCCAGGCGATGCGTAAACTGGCGGGTAACCTGAAGCAGTCCAACACGCTGCTGATCTTTATCAACCAGATCCGTATGAAAATCGGCGTGATGTTCGGTAACCCGGAAACTACCACCGGCGGTAACGCGCTGAAGTTCTATGCCTCCGTGCGTCTGGATATCCGTCGCATCGGCGCGGTGAAAGAGGGCGATAACGTCGTCGGCAGCGAAACCCGCGTCAAAGTAGTGAAGAACAAGATTGCGGCGCCGTTCAAACAGGCTGAATTCCAGATCCTCTACGGCGAAGGCATCAACTTCTTCGGCGAGCTGGTTGACCTCGGCGTGAAAGAGAAGCTGATTGAGAAAGCGGGCGCCTGGTACAGCTACAACGGCGACAAAATTGGTCAGGGTAAAGCGAACGCTATCACCTGGCTGAAAGAGAACCCGGCGGCGGCGAAAGAGATTGAGAAGAAAGTGCGCGAACTGCTGCTCAACAACCAGGACTCTACGCCGGACTTCGCCGTTGACGGCAACGACGCAGAAGAAACGGAACAAGATTTCTGATATCGTCTAACAGAGTGATAAAGGGCTGCTTATGCGGCCCTTTTGCTTTTCTTAGATTATTGAGGTGCCTGTGACTGAACCTTCATCACGCCGATCCGGCTATGCTCGTCTGCTGGACCGCGCTATCCGTATCCTGGCGATGCGCGACCACAGCGAACAGGAGCTGCGGCGCAAACTGGCCGCTCCGGTGATGAGCAAAAACGGCCCCGAGGCGCTGGACGTCACCCCTGAAGAGCTGGAGCAGGTGGTGGCCTGGTGTATCGAAAACCGCTATCTCGACGATAATCGTTTTGTCGGCCAGTTCATCGCCAGCCGGAGCCGCAAAGGCTATGGCCCCGCGCGCATTCGTCAGGAGCTCAGCCAGAAAGGCATTGCGCGCCAGGCCGTTGAACAGGCGATGCGCGAATGCGATATCGACTGGGTGAGCCTTGCCAGGGCGCAGGCGCAGCGTAAATACGGTGAACCGTTACCATCCGCCTTTACTGAAAAAGTGAAAATCCAGCGATTCCTGCTGTACCGTGGCTACCTGATGGAAGATATCCAGGAAATCTGGCGAAATTTTGCAGATTGACCCATCCGGGATTTTACTTCGCCGTAAAGAAAACTTATCTTATTCCCACTTTATTCCGTCGGGCCGCTGGTTGTGACAGTGCAGGCAGCGTCCTGGGCGATTATTCCTTTACACAAAATCATTCAAGCTGCATCAGGGCGGCAAGAGAGACTATCTTCCGCAGCGCACGTCAGTTCGGTGCCGGAAGAGCAAGCGCAGCCAGGACAGAGGCGACTTGAAGGATGACGTGTAGCTTGATTTCAGGATAATTATGAGCAAGAGCACCGCTGAGATCCGTCAGGCGTTTCTCGACTTTTTCCATAGCAAGGGACATCAGGTAGTTGCCAGCAGCTCCCTGGTGCCGCACAACGATCCGACCCTGCTGTTTACCAACGCAGGGATGAACCAGTTCAAGGATGTCTTCCTTGGTCTCGACAAACGTAATTATTCGCGTGCGACCACCGCACAGCGTTGCGTGCGTGCGGGTGGTAAACACAACGATCTGGAAAACGTCGGTTACACCGCGCGTCACCACACCTTCTTTGAAATGCTGGGCAACTTTAGCTTCGGCGACTACTTCAAGCAGGATGCCATCAAATACGCGTGGGAACTACTGACCGGTGAGAACTGGTTCGCGCTGCCGAAAGAGAAGCTGTGGGTCACCGTTTACGAGACCGATGACGAAGCATTCGACATCTGGGCCAATGAAGTAGGCGTCCCGCGCGAGCGAATCATCCGCATCGGCGACAACAAAGGCGCGCCGTTTGCTTCAGACAACTTCTGGCAGATGGGCGACACCGGTCCGTGCGGCCCGTGCACCGAAATCTTCTTTGACCACGGCGATCACATCTGGGGCGGCCCTCCGGGAAGCCCGGAAGAAGACGGCGACCGCTACATTGAGATCTGGAACATCGTCTTCATGCAGTTCAACCGTCAGGCTGACGGCACCATGGAGCCGCTGCCGAAGCCGTCCGTCGACACCGGTATGGGCCTGGAGCGTATTGCCGCGGTGCTGCAGCACGTTAACTCCAACTATGACATCGACCTGTTCCGCGATCTGATCGCCAGCGTGGCGAAAGTCACCGGCGCCACCGATCTGACGAACAAGTCGCTGCGCGTTATCGCCGACCACATTCGCTCCTGCGCCTTCCTGATCGCTGACGGCGTTATCCCGTCGAATGAAAACCGCGGCTACGTGCTGCGTCGCATCATTCGCCGCGCGATCCGTCACGGCAACATGCTGGGCGCGAAGGACACTTTCTTCTGGAAACTGGTTGCCCCGCTGATTGCCGTGATGGGCTCCGCCGGCGAAGAGCTGAAGCAGCAGCAGGCTCAGGTTGAGCAGGTGCTGAAAACCGAAGAAGAGCAGTTCGCCCGTACTCTGGAGCGCGGACTGGCGCTGCTGGATGAAGAGCTGTCGAAGCTGAAAGGCGACACCCTGGATGGCGAAACCGCCTTCCGTCTGTACGACACCTACGGCTTCCCGGTCGACCTGACCGCGGACGTCTGCCGCGAGCGCAACATCAAGGTTGACGAAGCCGGCTTTGAGGCCGCCATGGAAGAGCAGCGCCGTCGCGCGCGCGAGTCCAGCGGTTTCGGCGCTGACTATAACGCGATGATCCGCGTTGACGGCGCCTCTGAATTTAAAGGTTACGATCATCTGGAGCTGAACGGCAAAGTGACGGCGCTGTTCATCGATGGCAAAGCGGTGGATAGCGTCAGCGCGGGTCAGGAAGCGGTAGTGATCCTCGACCAGACCCCGTTCTATGCGGAGTCCGGCGGCCAGGTGGGCGATAAAGGCGAACTGAAAGGCACGGGCTTCTCCTTCGCGGTCAGCGACACGCAGAAGTACGGCCAGGCCATTGGTCATATCGGTAAAGTCGCCAGCGGCTCCCTGAAAGTGGGCGACGCGGTGCAGGCCGATGTGGACGAGGCTCGCCGTCAGCGTATCCGCCTGAACCACTCCGCGACGCACCTGATGCACGCGGCGCTGCGCCAGGTGCTCGGCACCCATGTGGCGCAGAAAGGCTCGCTGGTCAACGATAAAGCGCTGCGCTTTGACTTCTCGCATTTCGAAGCGATGAAGCCGGAAGAGATTCGTGCAGTGGAAGATCTGGTCAACGCGCAGATCCGTCGTAACCTGGCTATCGAAACCAACATTATGGATATCGATGCCGCGCGCGCATCCGGCGCCATGGCGCTGTTCGGCGAGAAATACGATGACCGCGTCCGCGTGCTGCAGATGGGCGACTTCTCCACTGAACTGTGCGGCGGGACTCACGCGGCGCGTACCGGTGATATCGGCCTGTTCCGCATCACGTCTGAGTCCGGTACCGCCGCTGGTGTGCGCCGTATCGAAGCGGTGACCGGTGAGGGCGCGATAGCCATGCTGCACGCGCAGAGCGATCAGCTCAGCGATATCGCACAGCTGCTGAAGGGCGACAGCCACAATCTCGGCGAGAAAGTTCGCGCCGCGCTGGAGCGTACCCGTCAGCTGGAAAAAGAGCTGCAGCAGCTGAAAGAGCAGGCTGCGGCGCAGGAGAGCGCAAACCTCTCCAGCAAAGCGGAAGAGATTAACGGCGTTAAGCTGCTGGTCAGCGAACTGGCCGGCGTGGAGCCGAAGATGCTGCGTACCATGGTTGACGACCTGAAGAACCAGCTGGGTTCGACGGTTGTGGTGTTGGCTACGGTCGCAGACGGTAAAGTTTCCCTGATTGCCGGTGTGTCTAAGGATGTGACAGATCGCGTGAAGGCTGGGGAGCTGGTTGGTATGGTCGCTCAGCAGGTGGGCGGTAAAGGGGGCGGTCGTCCGGATATGGCGCAGGCCGGTGGTACCGATGCGTCTGCTCTCCCTGCAGCGTTAGCCAGTGTGAAAGGCTGGGTCAGCGCAAAACTGTAATAACTATAAGCGCATATACCCTAAATAATTCGAGTTGCAGGAAGGCGGCGACGCAGCGAATCCCCAGGAGCTTACTCAAGTAAGTGACTGGGGGGAGCGAGGAAAGCCAACACACATGCAACCTGAAGTATGACGGGTATAGGTGCCGTAACCTCAGGGAAATGGCACCTTGCGCGAGAAACACCGATAACGATAAAGTCGGGTTGAAATTGTGTATATCGGCTAAACTTAGGTTTAACAGAATGTGATGCCATGACTGCTTATACCGCAAGGTATTTGTCATCGCTTACTTTTTGGCGTTATATGATGGATAATGCCGGGATACGAGAGACCCGACTCTTTTAATCTTTCAAGGAGCAAAGAATGCTGATTCTGACTCGTCGAGTTGGTGAGACCCTCATGATTGGAGATGAGGTCACTGTGACAGTTTTAGGGGTGAAGGGTAACCAGGTTCGTATTGGCGTAAACGCCCCTAAAGAAGTATCTGTTCACCGTGAAGAGATCTACCAGCGTATTCAGGCTGAAAAATCCCAGCAGTCCAGTTACTAAGGTTTCCGCGCCTCGCTGTTCAGTGAGGCGCATCACTTACCGCCGCTTTTTCTCTTTTTCTGTTTTTTCCCCTGCGCCATACCGCTTTTCATCACCCTTTGCTGCTTTGGTCGTTTAGCGTTATGCCTGCGTCAGGGCTGATTTCCTGTTGATAAATTGCCCTTTTTGCCGTTTTTGCACGCGAATTGCGTGCGAAGTGTGCAAACGAAAAAAGGTCTCGAAAAAGTGTTTGACTTATAAGTACCAGAAAGTAATATGTGCGCCATCGCAGCGACGAAGAGCAGAAACAAGTTCTTCGAAGCACTCGAAAGAGGCGTGTGTGGTGAGGTGGCCGAGAGGCTGAAGGCGCTCCCCTGCTAAGGGAGTATGCGGTCAAAAGCTGCATCCGGGGTTCGAATCCCCGCCTCACCGCCATTTTGCATCCGTAGCTCAGCTGGATAGAGTACTCGGCTACGAACCGAGCGGTCGGAGG
>NZ_JBEAHA010000028.1:0-20776 GCF_040061975.1 Klebsiella sp. GG_Kp146 | reverse complement strand
GCTTTAATGGCAGCTCAACCTTTTTTTGCACGCCGCCGGTGTGGAGAGATAATTTTAGATTAATGCGAGCCTTAGGCACTTCATTCTGGAACGTATCAGTCACTTCTGTCTCTTCCCTTAGTTAATTATCATACACATCTTCGCTTGACACTTAATTAAGCGTAATAATAAAACAGCGCTCAACAAAACAGCAAGCCGCCTGCAATGAGTAAAACTACAGAACAAATACAGCAATAATTCATATCAACAATGAATGATTAGCGCGTCAAATATTAAAAAAACAAAAATTCATAAAGTATTAAAAACTACACGTTATCAAAACATCACATGACCCATTTTAATAAATTGCATAAATTTGCTTTAAGTCAATATTGCCATATTACAAGCATCAATATTAATAACTTTATTGATATTGCAGCATGAATAGTTATAGCAAAAGATACTGCACATGTTTGACCTGATACTCAGCACAAAACATCTTGCTTTTACATTTCTACGGCCACCTACATGCAGTGGCGATGTGACAATATTATCTGTTACAGATGATTAAGTTACATGACTCGCATTTATTCGTACAATGCCTTTTGGGTGACTCGGTCACAAGCCGCTATCCCGATGCAACACTCTCTGGACAACAAAGGAGCCAGGCGTTGATATGAAACAGATCACCCTTAGCGATATGCAGCAGCAGAGCGAAGCGGCGGCCAGTTCCCCGCGCTTACGTGCCCATCGCAATTTTCACCCTGAGCTGAGCGACCCGGTGCAGCGTCTGGCTATCGCTATGGAACCCGGCACCTATATCCGCCCGCACCGGCACCGACATACCTTTGAACTTTTGCTGCCGCTGAAAGGTCGCTTTGTGGTGCTAAATTTTGATGATCATGGCGCGATCACTAACCGGGTGGTGCTGGGTGAAACCTGCACGGCGCTGGAAATGGAGCCTGGCACCTGGCATACGGTGCTCTCACTCGACGCTGGTGGGATGGTATTTGAAGTCAAACAAGGCGCTTATCAACCGCTTGCTGAAATCGACACTATGGACTGGGCGCCAGCAGAAGGTCAGCCGGGTACCGCGGAGATGATGGCCTGGTATGCCATCGCGCAGCCAGGAGATCGCTATCCCTCTGTAACCCGGTAAGCTTGGCCGCCGCAAACGGATGCCGCGAGTATCCGTTTGCGTTATCCCTGTCGTCCAGGCATTGATCTCAAGATCCACATTCTCTTCATGATGCGTTCCCTCTCGTCGAGGTCGTTAATAAAAAAACAAAAAAGTGTTGTATTCAGGCGCTAAGCAAACTATTTTTCTCGAGCGAAATAAATGATAGGATTACACCATCAAGTGAATGGCTGACGTAACAATAAGAATAATCATCTTATTGATATAATATTCTCAACATGAATGAATTTCATCAATCAGACCAGCGACGTTAACAAAAAAAGCACATGACCATCAGATTTTCATTGCTAATACTGACCGCTATTTCTGCAATAAACAATCCTTATGAATATAACAGAACGGAATATCTGGAAATTAAATAATTTACCGCCAATGGAGTATTGTTCCCTTTCCCGGGCGCAAAAATTATTAAACTGTGAAATTGAAGACATTCTTCACTGGCATGATATCGGTGCGATCAATCTATGCCTGAAGCTTAACCCGACGCGGGGAACACTAAAACTCGCCGTCCTTTCTCATCAGGAAAAAGAGGTAACCGACACATTTAATCCACTCAATTCATCTGAGACGCTGGAAACCTACTGGTCGCCACACTCCCATATCCATAGCATTTTGCGGATTGATGGCGATATTCCCGTCATGGAAACCCAGAGCGGGAATACCGTCACGCAGTTCAACGTCAAGGTCACAGCTTCAGGACTCTGGCATCCGCACAGCCGGAATTTAATGGCGTTGCTGGAGGCGCCTAACGATATTCATCGTGAAAACAGGTTCAGCATGATGCTGCCTGAGAAACCGTTTGTTTATTGTCACTTCATTCCGCAGGAAGCCGAAAACCCCATCCTGTCATTGAATCGGCTCTATATTACCAGTCAGGCAATTGAGAAAATATTTGCCCATAGCATTAGCGCCCGACCGATGGATGTCACAAAAAATCCGCTACGGCAACAAACCGGTTATATCCATCAGGAATTAACCTCACTTCCGCAAAGTGAGGTACTGCTGGAATTTATCCACGATCTTATTCTGTCCCATACTTTATTTAATGTGAAATTGCAGACAATGGCTGAGCCAGACAAGACCCAGCTCTTTCATCACGTGCTGGAAAGGCTGAAGGAGGAAGTCATGCTTAGAGAGAATGCCCTGCCCGACGAGGCCGACACCAGCAACGCAGCCCACCGTTAATCCTGGCTCGCCGTCGAGCGACGCACGCCTTCAGGCAGGAGGCAGGCGGTTTTCCTGCTCAAGCGTTAGCGCAATCTCCCGCGCCAGGGCGATAAATTCGCGTGCCGCGGCGCTCTGCCACGCATCCCTGCGCTGGAGCAAACAGGCCGTTCGCTGCAGCAGCGCGGGTTCCAGCTCAATCGCCACCACATCATCATACTGCCCGGCGATCGCCGCCGGCAGCAGTGTCGCAAGGGGCGTTCGCCGAATGACCGACAGAACGGCGCCTATAGAGTTGGCCTCCATCTGCACGTCAGGTTCGAGCCGATGACGACGACAATAACGATCGATCTGCTCCCGGGTGGCAAACTCGCTGCTCAGTAAAATCAGCGGCTGCGCGTCGAGCGCCTGCAGCCTGAGCGCGTTCTCTCTGGCCAGAGGATGCGTGCGGCTCACCACTAGCGCGAGGGTTTCCGTCAGCAGCGGCTGCACGACAATATCCGGGGAACGACTGTCGTCAAAGGCGATGCCGACATCCAGGTCATCCTGCAGCAACATCATTTCCATGCGCTCCTGGTTCATCTCCTGGATCAGCAATTTCACGCCGGGGTAGCGTCGATAGTAGTTTTCCACCAGCGGTCCCAGCATATAGGTGGTGAAGGTCGGCGTCATGGCAATGCGGAGTTTGCCGCGCTGCAGATCTTCAGCGTCATGCAGAGCGCGCCGCCCCTCCTCAAGATCGCGTAACGCCCGGCGGGCATACTCCAGCCAGATCTCTCCGGCATCGGTTAACCGGATATAACGGCCAGAGCGGTCGAAAAGCTGAACCTCCAGCATGGCTTCCAGCTGGCGGATCTGCTGTGACAGCGCCGGCTGGGAGACGTGCAGCGCCGCGGCGGCTCGGGTAAAGCCACGGTGTTCTGCCACAGCGATAAAGTAGGAAAGATGGCGCAGGAGCATCCGCTTACCTATAAGTAATTCAACTAGGGTTCATCATAAATAAGTCTTTTAACTTATGAAACAAGTTACGTACCCTCTACGCACGACCCGTTGCCTCTTTTACCTTGAACATTATCTTGTGCAGGAGTGACTATGTCCGCTCACGATCGCTATCTCCAGCGCGCCTTAGCGCTGGCAAAACAAAACATAACCCACGGTGGTCGCCCCTTTGGCGCCGTGATGGTGCGCCATAACGATGTGGTCGCCGAAGCCGTCAACACCTTTCATCTGAGCGGCGACCCAACGGCGCATGCCGAACTGAATGCCGTTCGCGATATTGCCGCCAGGCTGGGAAGCGAAGTTCTGCGCGAATGCGTTATTTACGCCAGCGGACAGCCTTGTCCGATGTGTCTTAGCGCACTCTATTTAACCGGCGTGCGGGAAGTATTTTTCGCCAACAGCAATCAGGACGGAGAGCCTTTTCAGCTATCTACCGCCGCGATTTATCAGCAGTTGCAGCAGCCGCTGGCGCAGCAGACGTTGCCGATCCATCATCGCCCCCAGCCGGAGGGGCTGGCAGTTTATCAGCGGTGGGCGGAACAGCAGCCATGAAAGCCGTGTTGCAACAGAATCTGACGCTGGGGATCCTGGTGCTGATCGGCATAAATATGCGGCCGCTGCTCACCTCCATCGGCCCTTTGCTTCCGGAGATCCGCGCCGCCAGCGGGATGAGCTATACCCTGGCCGCGCTACTGACCGCCCTGCCGGTGGTAGCGATGGGCGTGCTGGCGCTGGCCGGCGGCTGGGTCGATCGTCATTTCGGTCAAAACCGTAGCATTGCGCTAAGCCTGCTGATTATCGCGGCGGGCGCCCTGTTGCGGGAAATCGCCCCGAATAGCGGCCTACTGCTCACCAGCGCCCTGGCAGGAGGCGTTGGCATCGGCATCATCCAGGCTGCCATCCCGGCGGTGATTAAGCGCTTATTCGCCCGACGGACGCCGCTGGTGATGGGGCTATGGTCAGCCGCGCTAATGGGCGGTGGCGGGTTAGGCGCCGCGTTAACGCCGTGGCTGGCGTCGCACAGCACAGCCTGGCGGGATGCGCTGGCCTGGTGGGCGCTCCCCGCCCTCCTCGCCCTGCTCAGCTGGCTGGCGATTTGCCGGCACCTGCCCCGTGCTCCGCATCAGACCAGCGCCGCCCCCCGGGTAGCGATTATTGGCCAGCGCCGCGCCTGGACGCTGGGGCTCTATTTCGGACTGATCAATGCCGGCTACGCCAGTCTGATCGCCTGGCTGCCGCCCTATTATATGCAGCTTGGCGACAGCGCCCAGTACAGCGGCTCGCTGCTGGCGTTGCTGACGGTTGGGCAAACCGCGGGCGCGCTGCTGCTGCCGGCGCTGGCTCGCCAGGATGACCGGCGCCAGCTTCTGCTGTTTGCTCTGGCGCTCCAGCTGATTGGCTTCTGCGGCTTCATCTGGCTGCCGCAGCACTTCTCCGCGCTCTGGGCTCTCGCCTGCGGCGTCGGTCTGGGCGGCGCGTTTCCCCTGTGCCTGGTGCTGGCCCTCGATCACGCCGGACAACCGACGGTGGCCGGCCGGCTGGTAGCCTTTATGCAGGGTATCGGATTTATTATCGCCGGCCTGTCGCCCTGGCTTTCCGGCCTGCTGCGTAGCCTGAGCGGGAACTACACCCTTGACTGGTCCTGGCATGCGCTCTGTGTCCTGTTACTCATGGCGATCACGCTGCGCTTTATCCCGGCACACTACCCTGCCGAGTGGCGACAGCGCGCCTCTGAGCTGCATTAAACCGGTGGCGCGTGGCAACGTGAATGCCGCGCGCCAAGCCTGACTAGCCCCGCTAATCGCCCTGATGAGAAACCCGTTTTCGCAGCGTTGCTGGCGCTAAATTTATTACCGGGCGAAATTAATGTGTCGCCGAATCACGACACTCGTAAGTAACTAAAAATTAATAAAAAAATGCCTCTTGTTTCCCTGATTTTTTAGGCGTACATTAGCGCCATCTGGAGCACTTAACGCACAGAATTGCGAGCTGCCGCAGGGTGAGATTTCACCAGCGACAGCCCTTGAAAAACAGAACAATTAATTCATTTGAACGTCGCATAAGCGCGTGGAGTGATGAGTCGTGAAATACTTTTTTATGGGCCTCTCTTTTATGGTCATCGTTTGGGCCGGTACTTTTGCCCTGATGATCTAGACTGCAGCGGTGTCAAAAAAAACGGGAGCCCAGAGGCTCCCGTTTTTGTTATAGCGTATTCGCCGAAGCGCTAGCTCGCGGCGGGCAGCAAGCCATCCGCGCGGAACATCGCCTTAATGCCGCGGATCGCCTGACGCGTCCGGTCCCGGTTCTCGATCAGCGCGAAGCGGACATGGGTATCGCCATAATCGCCAAAGCCAATCCCCGGAGAAACGCAAACCTTCGCTTCGTTAAGCAGCTTTTTCGCAAACTCCAGCGAGCCCATGTCGGCATAAGGTTCCGGAATTTTCGCCCAGACGTACATGGACGCTTTCGGACACTCCACCATCCAGCCGGCCTCATGGAGCCCTTTCACCAGCACATCGCGGCGGCGCTTATACTGTTCAGCGATATCCCGCACGCATTGCTGATCGCCCTCCAGGGCAGCGATCGCCGCCACCTGCAGCGGCGTAAACGTGCCGTAGTCATGGTAGCTTTTGATGCGGGCAAGCGCGTTCACCAGGGTCTTATTGCCGACCATAAAGCCAATGCGCCAGCCGGCCATGTTATAGCTTTTCGACAGGGTAAAGAACTCGACGGCGACATCGCGTGCGCCGGGCACCTGCATGATGGAGGGCGCTTTCCAGCCGTCATACACGATATCGGCATAGGCCAGATCGTGGACGACCAGGATGTCATACTGCTTCGCCAGGGCGACAACCTTTTCAAAGAAATCCAGCTCGACGCACTGCGCGGTCGGATTCGAGGGAAAGCCAAGGATCATCATCTTCGGCTTCGGATAGCTCTCGCGGATGGCGCGTTCCAGTTCGTTAAAGAAATCCACCCCTTCCACCAGCGGCACCGAGCGCACCTGCGCCCCGGCAATCACCGCGCCGTAGATATGGATCGGGTAGCTGGGGTTCGGCACCAGCACGGTGTCGCCATGATCCAGCGTCGCCAGCATCAGATGCGCCAGCCCCTCTTTCGAACCAATGGTGACGATCGCTTCCGATTCCGGATCGATATCGACGTTATAGCGTTCTTCATACCAGCGCGAAATAGCGCGACGCAGGCGTGGGATCCCCCGCGAGGTAGAGTAACCATGGGTGTCAGGCCGCTGAGCGACGGTGCAGAGTTTTTCCACGATATGCGGCGGCGTCGCGCCATCGGGATTGCCCATACTGAAATCGATAATATCTTCGCCGCGCCGGCGCGCAGCCATTTTCAGTTCGGCAGTAATATTAAAAACGTACGGGGGTAGACGATCGATACGCGTAAAACGGCGTTCAGGACTGGATTCAGCCATAGGTTCCTCTGATTAACGTTAGCGCCCGGACCGTCCGAGCGACGCTGCCGCTGTTGCGGCTCGTTTAGAAAATAACCTGAAAAAAATCACGTTGTCGAGTGCCCTGACGAAAAATAATCACTGGCGTTAAAAACGGGTATCGTCTGCGCTAAATACGGCAGTACGCTGCGGAATGAATACCGTTTTGTCTGCAAGTGGTAACATATTGATATCTTTTCTATCACGGGTATTTATCGTTTCTTCTGGCGTCTGGCGGTACATCGCCTCCCCACCCCTCAATCCCCTTTTAAAAGTGCGCCTTTTCCTCATTATTTTTCTGCGGCTGGTCTTCTGTCGTCAGGTTTTTTATCATGTCCTTTTCTGGCCACTGACGCGGCGCACCCATGCACGAAATCTTTACTATGATGCTGGCGGTCTATGATCGTGCGGCCCTGATGCTTATTTGCCTGTTTTTTCTCATTCGCCTGCGCCTGTTCCGCGAACTGTTGCATAAGTCGGCGCATACGCCGAAAGAGCTGCTGGCTGTCACCGCCATTTTCTCGCTGTTCGCGCTCTTCAGTACCTGGTCCGGTGTGCCGGTGGAAGGATCGCTGGTAAACGTGCGCATCATCGCCGTGATGTCCGGCGGGATCCTGTTTGGTCCCTGGGTGGGGGCCATTGTCGGGGTGATTGCCGGTGTGCACCGCTATCTGATTGATATTGACGGCGTGACCGCCGTGCCCTGCTTTATCACCAGCATCATCGCCGGCCTGCTGTCGGGGTTGATTAACCGCAAAGTGGCCCGCGATCAACGCTGGAAAATCGGCATTCTGGCCGGAATGGTCTGCGAGACTCTGACCATGATCCTGGTGGTGGTCTGGGCCCCTTCCCTCAGCCTCGGCGTGGATATTGTCTCGAAAATTGGTATCCCGATGATCCTCGGCAGCGTCTGCATCGGTTTTATCGTGCTGCTGGTGCAGAGCGTGGAAGGGGAAAAGGAGGCCAGCGCCGCGCGGCAGGCGAAACTGGCGCTCGACATTGCCAACAAAACCCTGCCGCTGTTCCGTCAGGTCAACAGCGATTCTCTGCGCCAGGTTTGCGACATTATCCGCCGCGACATTACCGCCGACGCGGTGGCGATCACCAATACGGAACACGTGCTGGCCTACGTGGGCGTCGGTGAAGCCAACTATCAACATCATAACGATGTCATCAGTCCCACCACCCGACAGGCCATCCGTTATGGAAAAATCATTATTAAAAACAATGATGAAGCCCACCGCACGCCGGAGATCCACTCCTTGATGGTCATTCCGCTGTGGGAAAAAGGGGTGGTCACCGGTACGCTAAAAATCTATTACTGCCACGCCCATCGCATCACCTCGACGCTGCAGGAGATGGCGATAGGCCTGTCACAAATCATCTCCACCCAGCTGGAGGTTTCCCGCGCCGAACAGCTACGGGAGATGGCCAACAAAGCGGAGCTGCGCGCTCTGCAAAGCAAGATTAACCCGCACTTTTTATTCAATGCCCTGAACGCGATCTCCTCCTCGATTCGCCTTAATCCGGACACCGCGCGCCAGCTCATTTTTAATCTGTCGCGCTATCTGCGCTATAACATCGAATTAAAAGACGATGAGCAGATTGATATCAAACGAGAGCTGTATCAGATCAAAGATTACATCGCCATTGAACAGGCGCGATTCGGCGACAAACTGACGGTTATCTATGATATTGACGACGACGTCAGCTGCGTGATCCCAAGCCTGCTTATCCAGCCTCTGGTGGAAAATGCCATTGTGCACGGCATTCAGCCGTGTAAAGGGAAAGGCGTGGTGACGATCGGCATCAATGAGTGCGGAAATCGGGTTCGCATCAGCGTTCGCGACACCGGCAACGGCATCGATCCCGCCGTGGTCGCCCGCGTGGAAGCCGATGAAATGCCGGGTAACAAAATCGGCCTGCTCAACGTTCATCATCGGGTGAAACTTCTCTATGGCGAGGGGCTGCATATCCGCACCCTGACGCCAGGAACGGAGATCGCTTTTTATGTCCCCAATCACTCTACGCCGCAGGCGCTGACGGAGTCTCTGTTGTCATGAGCGGAGAAAAGATGAAAGTTATCATTGTGGAGGATGAGTTTCTGGCCCAACAGGAACTCTCCTGGCTTATCAACACCCACAGCCAGATGGAGATCGTCGGCAGCTTTGACGACGGACTGGACGTGCTGAAATTTCTCCAGCACAACAAGGTCGACGCCATCTTTCTCGATATCAATATTCCGTCGCTGGACGGCGTTCTGCTGGCGCAGAACATCAGCCAGTTCGCCCATAAGCCTTTTATCGTCTTTATCACCGCGTGGAAAGAACACGCCGTGGAAGCTTTTGAGCTGGAGGCGTTTGACTACATTCTGAAGCCCTACCAGGAGTCGCGCATCATCAATATGCTGCAGAAGCTGACCGCCGCCTGGCAGCAGCAAAATAACGCCGCTTCCGGGTTGACCAGCGTGGCGCCTCGGGAAAACGACACCATCAATCTGATAAAAGATGAGCGGATCATCGTCACCAGCATTCATGATATCTATTATGCCGAGGCGCACGAGAAGATGACCTTCGTCTACACTCGCCGGGAGTCATTCGTCATGCCGATGAACATTACCGAATTCTGCAGCAAACTGCCCACCGCACAGTTCTTTCGCTGTCACCGCTCGTACTGTGTGAATCTCAGCAAAATTAGGGAAATTGAGCCGTGGTTTAACAATACCTATGTGCTACGCCTGCGCGACCTGGAGTTTCAGGTTCCGGTCAGTCGCAGTAAAGTGAAAGAGTTTCGCCAGCTGATGAATCTGTAGACGGCGGGGAGCCCCGCCTGGCCGGGCTACGACAGTAGCCCGGGAGGAATGCGCTTACAGCACCTGACCCAGCGTCTGACGCAGATGCGCGCCGGAGCCCAGCAGGCCTGGGTTGTCATGCACGATCAGGTAAACCGGGATATCCTGGACATAGGCTTTAAAACGGCCTTTGTCCTCAAAACCGCCGCGGAAGCCGGAGGCTTTAAAGAACTCCAGGAAGCGCGGCACGATGCCGCCAGCGATATAGACGCCGCCAAACGTCCCCAGGGTCAGCGCCAGGTTTCCACCGAAGCGCCCCATAATGACGCAGAACAGCGACAGCGCCCGGCGACAGTCGGTGCAGCTATCCGCCAGCGCCCGCTCGGTGACCTCACGCGGCTGCAGGTTCTCCGGCAATCGACCATCCGATTTGACTATCGCGCGATAAAGGTTAACCAGACCAGGACCGGAGAGGACGCGTTCTGCGGAGACATGCCCCAGCTCAGCGCGCAGCTCTTCCAGAATAATGCCCTCTTCTTCGCTGTTCGGCGCAAAATCGACATGGCCGCCTTCGCCCGGCAGGCTGACCCAGCGCTTATCAACGTGTACCAGATGGGCTACGCCCAGCCCGGTTCCGGCGCCATAAACGGCGATCGGTTTGCCGGCTACCGGCGCGCTGCCGCCGAACTGAATCAGGTGCTCGGCTTTCAGCATCGGGATGGCCATTGAAACGGCGGTGAAATCGTTAATAATCTCCAGGTGCGCAAAGCCAAGGCTGCGCTTCATCTCGGCGATGGAGAAGGCCCAGGTATGGTTGGTCATCGCCACCCAGTCGCCGGTGATCGGGCAGGCGATAGCGATACAGCCTTCGCTGACCGTCACCTGATGCTCCTCGAGATAGACGCGCACCACCGCCTCCAGACTGGGGTAATCGAGCCCGGAATAGGTCTTTGCACGAGAGATCTCTCCGCTCGCCAGATCACACAGCGCCAGGCGGGCGTTGGTCCCCCCGACATCTCCTACTAAAGCAAATTTTGTCATTCCGTTACGGCTCCGCTAAAGTCAAAATAAATCTTTTGGCACACTGTAAATTCATGGCGGCTTAACAACAACGTCCAACTCGCGGACGCCCCTTGTTTAGCGACACAGGTCACATTTAGTTTGTAATCAATGCAAAGTAGCCTATTAACGAGGCCACGGGTATCAGACGCCGCCTTAACTTTATCGTTTCAGCACCATTTGCATCGACGGTCCCCGCCGACAAAGGCAAAGTAGTGCTCCTGAACTTTAACAAGGACATTTTCATGCTCCATCCTCGCGCCAGAACAATGCTGATCCTGTCGGTGCCGGCTATCCTGATTGGCATCGCCTCCAGTCTGATCCTGATCGGCGCGATGAAGATTGCCGCGTTGCTGCAGCGCATCCTGTGGAGCAATTTGCCTGTGCAGTTTGGAGTGAGCGCCGAGAACCCGCTGTGGATCATCGCCATTCTCACGGCGACGGGGATCGCGGTGGGCCTGGTCGTCCGTTACAGCCCGGGGCATGCCGGGCCGGACCCGGCGACCGAGTCGTTAATCGGCGCGCCCATTGCCACCGGCGCGCTGCCCGGGCTGCTGGCGGCGCTGATCCTTGGCCTCGCCGGCGGCGTCAGCCTCGGCCCGGAGCATCCGATTATGGTGGTGAATATTGCGCTGGCCGTCGCCGTCGGCTCCCGACTGTTCCCGCGGGTCAGCTCTCTGGACTGGACCATTCTCGCGGCCTCAGGCACCATCGGCGCCCTCTTCGGCACCCCGGTGGCCGCCGCGCTGATTTTTTCGCAAACCCTGAACAGCAGCAACGAGTCGCCGCTATGGGATCGTCTGTTTGCCCCGATGCTTGCCGCCGCCGCGGGCGCGCTGACCACCGGGCTGTTTTTCCACCCCCACTTCACGCTGCCGCTCCCACACTATAGCCAGATGCACTTCGTCGATATTGTCAGCGGCATGATCGTCGCCCTGATCGCTATCGCCGTCGGTATGGTCGCCGTCTGGTGTCTGCCGCGCCTGCACACGCTGATGCATCGCCTGAAAAACCCGATCCTGACGCTGGGCCTCGGCGGCTTACTGTTAGGGATCCTCGGGACCATTGGCGGACATTTAACGTTGTTTAAGGGGCTGGATGAGATGCAGCAGCTGGCCTTCAGCCAGACGCTGACAGCCTCGGATTATCTGCTCATCGCGCTGGTTAAACTGGCTGCGCTGGTTCTCGCCTCGGCCTGCGGCTTTCGCGGCGGGCGGATTTTCCCCGCGGTCTTCGTCGGCGTGGCGCTGGGGCTGATGCTGCATGCCCACGTGGACGCCGTGCCGGCGGCGATCACCGTCTCCTGCGCGATCCTCGGCATGGTGCTGGTCGTCACCCGCGACGGCTGGCTGAGCCTGTTTATGGCCGCCGTGGTTGTGCCGGACACCACGCTGCTGCCGCTGCTGTGCATTGTGATGCTCCCGGCCTGGCTGCTGCTGGCCGGGAGGCCCTTGATGATTGCCAGACACCATACCGACTAAACGCGGCTGTTTCGTTCCTCCAGCGCCTGCGTCACCGCGCGCAGGAAATCGGGAATATCCATTTTCGGCAGCATCACTTCCACCAGGGTGAGCGTATCGGAGGTGATGCTCTCCGCCATCGCCTCCCGTAGCTCATCGGTGTGCGTAACCCGCCAGCAGCGCGAGGCAACGTCCGGGGCGAAGGCTTCCGGCAGGCGTCGCCAGTCCCACAGGGCAATGTCATTGTAGCGCTGCTCCGGGCCGTGAATTGCCCGTTCCACGGTATACCCTTCGTTATTCAGCAGCAGAATAAGCGGCTTTTGCTTATCGCGCAGCATAGAGCCCATCTCCTGAATCGTCAGCTGGGCGGCGCCATCGCCGACAATCAGCACCACCCGCCGCTCTGCCGCCGCGGTTTGCGCGCCATAGGCGGCCGGGAGGGTAAAACCAATCGAGCCCCACAGCGGCTGGACGATCAGCGACGCCTCTGACGGCAGCTTCAGCGCGGCAATGCCGAAGGCGGCCGTCCCCTGGTCGGCGAGAATAATATCGCCGGGACGCAGCGCCCCCTGCACCGTCGCCCAGAAATTTTTCTGCGTGAGTTCGCCGTCGGCCCCCTCCTCCACTTCCGGCGCCACGACCTGAGGCGCAGCCCACTCCGCCGCCAGCGGTGCGGAAAGGGTCATCAGCGCAGCCAGTGCCTGATCCATCGGCACGCCGCTGAACCAGTGATCGCCCACCCTGACCGCGAAGGGCTGGATCTCTATCGTCTTATCCCGCGCCAGATGCTGGGTGAATCCCGCGGTGATGGTGTCGGTGAAGCGCGTGCCGATGCAGATGATGGTGTCAGCGTTTTCGATGGCCTCCCGGGTCTGCGGCGCGCTGGCGATACCGCTGTAGGTGCCGACAAAACCTCTCTGCTGCTCATCGAACAGCCCCTTGCCCATTAGCATGGTGGCGTGGGCGACGGGGGTTTTCGCCACCCACTCCCGGAGCGTGTTTTGCAGGCCATAGCGTTGCGCGAGGAAGTCCGCCAGCAGGGAGATGCGTCGACTGCCCCGCAGCAGGCGGCTGGCATGCTCGCAGAATCCGGCGAGCTGGTTTTCATCCGCCGGAGCGGCCTCCACCAGCAAGCGCTGCGCTGGGGCAATCGCTGCCGCTCTGGCGACATCGGCCGGCAGCATCAGATAGCCAGGCCGATGATGCGTCAGCATATCGCGCAGAACACGGTCGATCTCATGGCAGGCGTTGCCGGCGGTCAGCAGCGCCTGGCTACAGGTGATCTGCTCGCTCATCCGCGCAAAATGGCGGAAATCGCCGTCGCCCAGGGTGTGATGCAGCAGTTCGCCGCGCTGCTGAGCGCCAGTGGAGGGCGCGCCGACGATATGTAATACCGGAATATGCTCCGCATAGCTGCCCGCCACGCCGTTCAGGGCGCTCAGTTCGCCGACGCCGTAGGTTGTTAGTAACGCACCGGCTCCCTTAATGCGTGCATAACCGTCAGCAGCATAGGCCGCATTGAGCTCGTTGGCGCAGCCGACCCACCCCAACGCATTGTGCGCAATGACCCGGTCGAGAAACTGTAAGTTGTAATCTCCCGGCACGCCGAACAAGCGGTCAATACCGCAGTCGACGAGGCGATCCAGCAGATAATCCCCAATAGTGTAAGTCGGTTGCATATCCATTTTCCTCATTTTGGCGCAGGTGTAATTTGAGTATTGAATAAGCGATCCGCCTGTCCAGAAAGGGGGCGATAAAGGCGGTGTAAAGCAATAATTACGCCGAAAAAGCGATGTACTCCACGCAGAACATTGATTAGTGTAAACGTATACACACCCTGTTTTATCTGCGGAGGAAGAATGGTTTACCAGGCAAGTACCACGCGATATCAAACGATGGCCTATCGTCGCTGCGGCCGCAGCGGCCTTCAGCTGCCGGCAATTTCTCTCGGTCTGTGGCATAACTTTGGCGATGAAACGCGGGTGGAAACCAGCCGGCAGATGCTCCAGCACGCATTTGACCTCGGCATTACCCATTTCGACCTGGCCAACAACTATGGGCCGCCGCCGGGCTCGGCGGAGAGCAATTTTGGCCGCATCCTCAAAGAGGCGCTCCTGCCCTATCGCGATGAGTTGATCATCTCCACCAAGGCGGGCTACACCATGTGGGACGGCCCTTACGGCGACTGGGGTTCACGCAAATATCTGGTGGCCAGCCTTAACCAGAGCCTGCAGCGCATGGGGCTGGAATATGTCGATATTTTTTATCATCACCGCCCGGACCCGGAGACACCGCTGACGGAAACGATGCGCGCGCTTGATCACCTTGTCCGCCAGGGTAAAGCGCTGTACGTCGGCATCTCCAACTATCCGCTGGCCCAGGCGCGGGAGGCGGTGAAGATCCTTAACGATCTCGGCACCCCCTGCGTCATTCACCAGCCCCGCTACTCCATGTTTGAACGCGGCGTGGAAGAGGGGCTGCTGGATTTTTTGCAGACGGAAGGGGTGGGAAGTATAGCGTTTTCACCGCTGGCCGGCGGACAGCTTACCGACCGCTATCTCAACGGCATTCCGGCAGACTCACGTGCCGCCAGCAGCAGTCGTTTTCTGCAGCCGGAGCAGCTGACCAGCGCCAGATTAGAAAAAATTCGTCAGCTGAATACGCTGGCGGAAGCACGCGGGCAGAAGCTGTCGCAGATGGCGCTGGCCTGGGTGCTGCGTGAGGAGAAAGTCACCTCCGTGCTGATCGGCGCCAGCAAAACCGCCCAGCTGGATGACGCTGTCGGAATGCTGAAACATCGTCATTTCAGCGCCGAAGAGTGCGCCGCGATTGATGCCATCCTGGCGCTGTAAAGCAAATGTTACTTTAGCAAAAAGTGCTCTTTTCTGTGCTTTCGGAGTTCGTCCGATGCGATAGGTCTTTACCGGCCCGTAATATCACGTTAACAGGCCGCTTAGGGCCCCGATCGTGAAGGAGAAGAGTATGTTCAGGTCACTGATTCTGGCAGCAGTACTGCTGGCCGCAGCGCCATTAGTCGCTAACGCTGGTGAAATCACCCTGTTGCCATCGATAAAATTACAAATTGGCGATCGTGACAATTACGGTAACTACTGGGACGGTGGCAGCTGGCGCGACCGTGATTACTGGCGTCGTCACTATGAATGGCGTGATAACCGTTGGCATCGTCATGACAACGGCTGGCACAAAGGCTGGTACAAAGGCAGAGATAAAGCCTGGGAGCGCGGCTATCGCGCGGGCTGGAGCGACCGCGACGATCGCCGCGGCGGCTGGGGACGTGGTCCCGGCGGGCGTGGTCACGGTCATGGACATGGCCATCACTAACAGACGAAAAGGGGAGCCCATCGGCTCCCCTTCGCTTTATTCCGCATCAGGAGGCCATTAATCCACCCCGAGCAGCGATCCCACAATTAACCAGCCGTTCAGGCTCACCACAATCGCGACTATCGCCCAGCCGATGCCTCTCACCCAGCGGGTATTCACCAGGTCTCCCATTAGCTTTGCATTGCTGGTAAATATCAGCAGCGGTACCAGGGCAAGCGCAATACCAAAGCTCAGCAACACCTGACTCATCACCAGGATGCGCGTTGGATCCAGCCCCAGCAGAATGACGACAAACGACGGCAGCATGGTGACCGCCCGGCGAAACCACAGTGGAATATGAAAGCGAATGAAGCCCTGCATGACCACCTGACCTGCGAGAGTCCCCACCACCGTCGATGATAAACCTGCAGCGACCAGGCTGAGGCCAAAGATGGTCGCCGCCGCATGGCTCAGCAGCGGCTCCAGCGTTCTGTAAGCCTGATCAAGATCGGCGACGCCGGTATGGCCATGGAAATGGAATGCCGCCGCGGCGGTCGCCATCATCGCCAGGTTGACGAACCCGGCAATGGTCATGGCGATCGCCACATCCCAGCGGGTCGCGTTATAGCGCTCTTTTCGCGTCCCGCCGTGCAGGTGCTGGGTAAGCGAGGAGTGTAAGTAGATCACGTGCGGCATAATGGTGGCCCCCAGCACCCCGGCGGCTAAGAATACCGCCTCGCCGTTGGGCAGCGTAGGGATCGCCAGCCCTTTGGTCAGGGGAGCCAGCGCGGGCTGGGAAAAGATCAATTCAACGACATAGGCGACGGCAACAAACAGCAGCAAGCCGCCAATCACCTTCTCCAGCGGTTTTTGTCCGCGCCGCTGCAGCATCAGGATCAGGAAGGTCGCCACCCCGGTCAGCACCGCCCCTTGCAGAAGCGATACGCCCAGCACCAGCTTAAAGCCAATCGCAGCGCCGATAAATTCGGCCAGGTCGGTGGCCATGGCGATGATTTCCGCCTGCACCCAGTAAAACCACACTACCGGGCGCGGGTAATGGTCGCGGATCTGCTCGGCCAGGTTTTTACCGGTGGCAATGCCGAGTTTGGCAGAGAGCACCTGGATCAGCATTGCCATCAGGTTGGCCCATACCACCACCCACAGCAGCTGATAGCCAAAGCTGGCGCCAGCCTGAATATTCGTGGCGAAATTACCCGGATCGATATAGCCAATGGCAGCGACGAAAGCTGGCCCCATTAAGGCGAGCTTCACCTTGCGCGCGGCGCGACTACTGCTATTCTCAACGCGACTGCTAGTCATCTTCTGCCTCTGGAAATATAGCCTTTGCTATGTTTCATGCTATCAAAATGCGAATGATTATCAAGTTCATTTAGAATGGAGATAATGATTGCTGTGATAGGAGGGAACAATTGCTGGCCGGAAATGAAAAACGGGCGTCAGTAAACCCGATCGCGCCCGCTATTAAGAGTAGTACAAGAATGCAACTTTTAAAACCTTTACGTAACATAACAAAAGTGGATGTTTGATCACTATTTTTGCCATTGGTCACAGTTCCTTGCAATAGTGTGCAATTGATCTCGTTTTCTTTAAAGCCGTTGCATAGAATGTGCACGGAAATTTAACCTGCCTCATATTTGGAGCAACTATGGACCGCGTCTTGCATTTTGTCCTCGCGATCGTTGTGGTGGCTATACTGGCCCTGTTGGTCAGTCATGACCGTAAAAAGATCCGTATTCGTTATGTTGTTCAACTGCTTGTCATTGAAGTCCTGCTGGCCTGGTTCTTCCTGAACTCCGATATTGGTCTGGGTTTTGTGAAAGGCTTCTCCGAGATGTTTGAAAAACTTCTCGGCTTTGCCAACGAAGGGACAAACTTCGTGTTCGGCAGCATGAACGACAAAGGTCTGGCCTTCTTCTTCCTTAAGGTTCTGTGCCCTATCGTCTTCATTTCCGCGTTGATCGGTATTTTGCAGCATATTCGCATCCTGCCGATTGTTATTCGCGCCATCGGTACCGTGCTGTCGAAAATCAACGGCATGGGCAAGCTGGAGTCCTTCAACGCCGTCAGCTCGCTGATCCTCGGCCAGTCGGAAAACTTTATTGCCTATAAAGATATTCTCGGCAAAATGTCGCGCAACCGTATGTACACCATGGCGGCGACCGCGATGTCCACCGTATCGATGTCCATCGTCGGCGCATACATGACCATGCTGCAGCCGAAGTACGTCGTCGCGGCGCTGGTGCTCAACATGTTCAGCACCTTTATCGTTCTGTCGTTGATTAACCCGTACCGTGTGGAAGAGAGTGAAGAAAATCTGCAGATGTCGAATCTGCACGAAGGTCAAAGCTTCTTCGAGATGCTGGGCGAGTACATTCTGGCGGGCTTTAAAGTCGCGATTATCGTGGCGGCGATGCTGATCGGCTTCATCGCGCTGATCTCCGCGCTGAACGCCCTGTTCGCCACTGTGACCGGCTGGTTCGGCTACAGCATCTCCTTCCAGGGGATCCTTGGCTATATCTTCTACCCGGTCGCCTGGGTGATGGGCGTGCCGGCAAGCGAAGCGCTGCAGGTGGGCAGTATTATGGCTACCAAGCTGGTCTCGAATGAATTCGTCGCCATGATGGATCTGCAGAAAATCGCCTCGACGCTCTCCCCGCGCGCGGAAGGCATTATCTCTATCTTCCTGGTCTCCTTCGCCAACTTCTCGTCTATCGGCATCATCGCCGGGGCGATCAAAGGTCTGAACGAAGAACAAGGCAACGTGGTTTCTCGCTTCGGTCTGAAGCTGGTTTACGGCTCCACGCTGGTCAGCGTCCTGTCTGCTTCTATTGCGGCTCTGGTTCTGTAACAGACGCCTGTCATCTGAGCCGGGCGATGCCCGGCTTTTTTTTACCCGTCATTCGCCCAGCGGCTGAGGCTTGCCCACCAGGTAGCCCTGCAGATAATTCACCCCCAGCTCCAGCAAGCGCGCTTTTTGCGGTTCGCTTTCGACATATTCCGCCACCACGCTCATCCGTTTCGCCCGCGCCATCTCGACAATCGATTTCACCATAATGGCGTCCAGCGGGTCAGTGAGGATGTCGCGGACGAAGCAGCCGTCAATCTTGATGATATCGGCCTGGAGATGCTTCAGTCGTTCATAGTTCGCATATCCGGTGCCAAAGTCATCAATGGCGATGGCGCAGCCAAACGCGCGCAGTGCTTCAAGATTTTGCCGGCTGATGTCGGCATTGGAAAAGGCCTGCTCTTCAGTGACTTCAATAGTGATAAGGTCTGGTGAGACCGCATAGCGTTGAAACAGCGCGATAATCTGCGCGGCGCTATCCTTTTGCATCAGGGTTGCAGGCAGCAGATTGACCGAGAATCGCTGGCCAGCGTGCTGATGAAGCACGCTGAACAAGGTCTCCAGCACCAGCATGTCGAAACGTTGGCTGAGGTTAAACTGCACAATCAACGGGATAAACTGATCGGGCATAATGACGCTATCGCCACAGCGCATCCGGGTGAGGATCTCATGATATCCCTCCCCTTCCCTGTTCTGAATCGGTTGCGCATAGAGCATGAGCGCCCGCTCTTTGAGCACCTGCTTGACGCGCATGAGGAGGCGCACCTGCTCGGTGGTTTGATCCACCACCAGCTCCTGCTCCTCATCCAGCGCCAGCACCCGACGTTCGCTGCCCGCCTGTTCGGAAAGCCAGCTTAGCTGACCCAGCATCTGGTGAAGGCCCTCGCGCTGACCGTCGTCGCGGCCCCAGGCCGCGCCAAACTCCAGATCCAGCGGCTGATTGTGCCAGCTGAATTTTTTGTGGTTGAGAACCGCGACCATATGGTGCAAACGGGATGAAGGCTCCGGTCCGTCAAGCACGAGGATCAGTTCGCTGCCCGGCACCTGGAAAACTTTATCCGCCGCCCCCAGCAGCGGTTGCAGCGCCCGAATAATCTGCCGTTTACAGTCCACCCCCATCATCAGGCCATAATGCCTGCTGAGAAAGTCGAGATTATGAATACGCAGGCTGCAGATAACCTGCTGCGGACAGCTCTGTAAATGGCTCTCCAGCGCGCGCAGGTTAGGCAAGCCAGTCAGCGGATCTTCTTCCGCCTGACTACGCCAGCGGCGTTTATTGCGATCGCTGCGGGCATAGGTGTCTGCCATATAAAACAAACAGATAGTAAAGGAGATCAACACTGACAGCACAAAGGATAATGAATACTCGCTTTGGACGCCCTGGAGAAAGTTTTTGTTATACACCACCAGTAAAAAAGCCGAGACCGACCATGAAATACGCAGCAGCGCATGACCAATCCGGCTAATCCCGATAAAGTAGACGATAAAAATCACCGGAACTAAATAACCGGCAATAAATTCAGACTGATACGGCGCACACAATAGCGTTAATATCACCGCCAGCGCAATAAACCAATATAGCGTAAAGGAACGATACTTTGCTGCCAGCCACGGTAAACATTCCTGCCGCCAGAATCGTCGAGCGTAGCGTGGATTGATAATCATCCGCATTGGATAATATAAAAAGGTGGTAAAAATTAATGCTGCGCTGATTAAACTTTGAATATCTATTACGGTGTAAATCAACGGCATACTACCAAAATAGCTGGTAATAGATAGGGGAAACGCAAAATATTGTCCGGCGAGGTACATGGTGATTTTCAGCAGCACCGGCGCGAAGAACCCGCCCCAGAAGATCCGCGCCCCCATATGTTTCGCCGTTGGACCACAGCGCCAGCGCTTACCCACCATCAGTCTTAGAATAGCGCAGGAGACGAACACCGCAAACAGCTGACAAAAGAGTAAGATAAACGCCTGCGGTAGCGTTAATTTAATTATCAGGCTATTGGTAATGGCAAAGGCGAAAATTAATGGCGCAATCGCATAGCGACCAAAGATAAAAATAACAGAAAACATTACGCTGATTGGCAGCCAGGCAATATAAATAAGATTGCCATCAATAACCGTTTGCGGTGAAATAAAACGCGCCAGCGGAATAACGACTAAACAGACGATAAAGGCCAACAGAGTTTTTTTGATATTAATGTTAATTTTATCAACCATTATTGTTAATTAAAACTCCGGCAACCTCATTACGTTTAATGGGGGAAATGTTATGTTGCTTATTTAGGGCAAGCAAGGTGAATTATCAGGAAAAAGTCTGAAATTACTTTCGATTTTAATAGCTGGAGATTAACTGACGTAACCAGAAAGTGCTTTACATGAAAATAGATAAAAAAAAACCCCGCCGAAGCGAGGGTTCTGAATTTTGGTGGAGCTAAGCGGGATCGAACCGCTGACCTCTTGCATGCCATGCAAGCGC